>VBLP01000001.1:9977-15186 GCA_005887925.1 Deltaproteobacteria bacterium
ACGATCACCCACGCCACCGTCATCGCCCGACCGGCCGCGCACCACATGCCCGGCGAGCACCTGTCGGTCTCGGGCAAGATCGACGATCGCAGGCTCGTGGGTCCCGGTGGCGAGGCCCCGCCCTCGGGGAGCTACCTGGTCCTGGTCGAGCCGCTCATCGTGGGCTCGTCGAAGGTCCACGACATCTTCCTCGAAGGACGCAAGTTCGCTCAGGGCAAGAACGTCGAGCTGTACGGCCGGCTCGAGGCGCGATCGTATGGCGGCGTCGAGACGGGATCCCATCCCTACATCGCCCTCAGCGGGATCTCGGATCTCGGCGCCGGCGAGCCGACGTTCGATGGCGTGCAGTTCCACAGCGCCGCCAACCAGGCTCGCCTGCGGGCGCTCGTCGTTCGCCGGCGCGATCTGTTCGATGCCCCCAACGAGATTGCGGTGCTCGATCCTGCGCCCCGCCGCGCGTTCCTCGGCTCGCTGGGAGGGCACATCCTCCCGCAGACCAACCCGTTTCATGGCTTCAGCGTGGCCGCGGACATCGCCGAGCCGACCGAGGCCGACCGAGCGGCGGTGGTGTTCAACAAGGACGGCGACCCGATCGACGTGGCCACGGGCGCCGAGCTCTTGAAGGTCGGTGACGAGCCGCCTCCTCCGGGAGCGGACATGTTCTCCCACGCGTTCTATTTCAACGAGGTGACCGAGACCCTCTACTCGTTCGTGTCGGGTGGGTTCGCGGGGTTCAGCAATCGAATGGAGTCCGTCATCCGCTTCCCGGCGCCGTAGCGAGCGCGGACGCGGAGCAGCGCCGTTGGTGTGTCACGCCAGGCGGGCGATCGCGTGGCCGTGGGCGCGCTGGAGGTCGGCGAAGCGGTCGGGGTGGACGCACGCGGCCATGATCTCGAGCGACTCGACGAGCCGGGGCCCGGGGCGGTTGAAGTAGGCGTTGCCGTCGGTGACGTAGACCCGCGCGCGCGGCACGGCGGCGATCACGTCGCGCTCGATCACGGCGCGCTCGGCGAGCGCGCGCGGCAAGGTGAAGCCGCACGGCTTGACGACGATGACGTCGGGCGCGAGCGCGGCGAGGTCGGCGGGCGAGACGGTGGGGGCGGGGGCACCGGCGGCGGCGCCGACCGGCTGGCCACCGGCGAGCTCGATCAGCTCGGGCATCCACGTGCCGCCGAGCATCAGCGGATCGATCCACTCGAGGCTGACCACGCGCGGTCGGGTGGTGGCGGCGGCGCGCGCGGCGATCGCCGCGGTCACGGAGATCCGGCGCTCGAGCTCGGCGCGCACGGCGGCCCCGCGGCCGGCCACGCCGATGCCGGTGGCGACGCGCTCGACGTCGCCCAGCACGTCGGCGAGGCGCGTCGGATGCAGCGTGACGATCTGGATGTGGTCGCGGTGCGCGAGCCGCGCGACGGCGGCGCGGACATCGTCGAGCGACACCGCGCAGACCTCGCACAGGTCCTGGGTGACGATCACGTCGGGTGCGAGCTGCGCCAGCTGCGCGGCGTCGACATCGTAGATGCTGAGCGCGCCGGCGATCACCTGGCGCACCGCGGCGTCGATCGCGCGGCTCGTCGCCGTGCTGTCGATCCGCGAGCGCGTCAGCACCGGCCGGCCCCGGATCTCGGGCGGGAAGTCGCACTCGTGCGAGATGCCGATCAGGCCGTCGGCGGCGCCGAGCGCGCACACGATCTCGGTGGCGGACGGCAAGAGCGACGCGATCCGGAGCATGGCCGCGACGCGATCAGCCGCGTCGGCCGGGGGGCGCCGTCGTGCCGATGCGGGTCATGACGATCTGGAACAGCTGCTGGCTGCGCGAGCGGAACGCGCCGGCGGAGGCGAGCAGGTAGTACTTCCAGCGCCGGTAGAACGTGTCGCCGTAGCGGGCGCGCAGCTTGGGCCACGCGGCGTCGAAGTTGTGCCACCACGCGAGCAGCGTGCGGTCGTAGTCCTCGCCGATGTTGTGGACGTCCTCGGGGATGAACAGGCCCTCCATCGCGGTGGCGAGGCGGGCCAGCGTGGGCAGCACGGCGTTGGGGAAGATGTACTTGTCGAACCACGGCTCGATGTGCGAGCGCGGGATGTTGCCGGCGATCGTGTGGACGAACGCCACGCCGCCGGGGGCGAGCAGGCGATCGACCAGCTGCATGTAGCCGCGGTAGTTCTTCCAGCCGACGTGCTCCATGAGGCCGATCGAGACCACCGCGTCGTAGGTGCCCGTGGCGTTGCGGTAGTCGTCGAGCCGGATGTCGATCGGCAGGTGCGGATATTGGTCGTGCGCCCAGCGGACCTGCTCCTGCGACACGGTGAAGCCGGTGACGGTGACGCCGTAGCGCTCCGCGGCGAACGCGGCGAAGCCGGCCCAGCCGCAGCCGAGGTCGAGCACGCGCATGCCGGACTTGAGGCCGATCTTGCGGCACACCAGGTCGAGCTTGGCCTCCTGGGCTTCGTCGAGCGTGGTCGCGCCGCGCCAGTAGGCGCAGGTGTAGAGCAGGCGGCGGTCGAGCATCGCCTCGTAGAGGTCGTTGCCGATGTCGTAGTGGTGCTGGCCGTTGTCGAACGCGCGCGTGATCGACTGCAGGTTGAGGACGCGGGCGCGGACGGCGTGCGCGACCAGTCCCCAGTTCTCGCGCAGGCTCTCGTCGAACCGGGCGCGCAGGATGCGATCGATGAACTGATCGAGCGCGGGGGTATCCCACCAGCCCTCGACGTACGACTCGCCGGCGCCGAGCGAGCCGTCGCGCAACAGGCGCGACCACACGCGCTCGTCGTGGATCTGGACGTCCCACGGCCGCGACCCGCCGACCTGGACGTCGGCCTGGGCGAGCAGGTTGCGGAACAGATCCTCGGAGCGCCGGGGATCGAGGCTGGACAAGAGCTTCCGGGTAGTGGTGGTGACCATGGTCATGCTCCCGTGCGGAGGACGAGATCGAGGAGGCGGCGCGCGGGCAGCGGTGTGCCCGAGAACATCCAGGCGAAGCCGCGGGCGATCGCGGCGGAGCCGACGCCGTTGCCGGCGCCGTTGGGGCGAGCCGGCTCGTTGCCCGACGGCGTGGCCGGCGGCGTGCCGGGCGGTGCGGACGAGCTCGCGACCGATGCACCCTCGGGAGAAGGGCTCTCGGCAGAGGCACCGGGACGGCCGGTCAGGCGGCGCAGCCGATCGCGGAGCTTTCCGACCGCGGCCATCCCGGCGTGGACGCGGCGGTAGTCGGCGAGCACCGGGTCGCGGCGCAGGCGAGCGGGGTAGCTCGCCGGGTCGCCGGCGAGGATCGCCTCGGCGGCGCGGCGGCCGGAGACCGTCGCGGGCAGGATGCCCTCGGCGGTGATCGGGTGCGCGAGGCCGAGCGAGTCGCCGACAAGCAGCGCGCCGTCGCGGTAGGCCGCGTCGAGATGGACCGGCTCGAACAGGAAGTACGAGTGGCCCTTGATGTGCGCGAGCTCGGCGTCGGCTGTGTCGGGCAGGTGGCCGGCGCCGCGCAGGTGCTCGTGGGTGTGGCGCCAGGCGCCGCGCGCGGCGGTGGCGTCGAGCGTGCCGCAGCCGACGTTGAGCCAGTCCGACTTGGGGACGTTCCAGCCGTAGCCGCCGACGTCGTCGAACAGGACCAGCTCGGGCTCGCCGTCGCGGCCGAGCCGGGTGCGCGCGACCGAGCTCGCGTCGAGCTGGAACTCGAGCTCCTGGACGCCGACGGCGCGGCGCGGGCGCGCCGGTGCGAGCATGCGGGCGACGGGGCAGTGGGTGCCGCCGGCGCCGACGAGGTAGCGCGCGCGGTACGGCCCGATCGACCAGCCGTCGGCGTCGCGCTCGATCTGCTTGACGGCGGTGCCGAGGTGGAGCTCGGCGCCGCTCCGGCGCAGCAGGAACTGGTCGAGCTCGTAGCGGCGGATGAACCAGCCGTGGCATGGGATCGCGTGGTCCTTGCCGCGGTAGTGGACGTGGCAGGTGTGCCACTCCCAGAGGCCGTGCGGATACGACGCCGGCTGAAGCTCGAGGACATCCCAGATCCCGGGCGACAGCCAGCCGGCGCACAGCTTGACGCGGGGAAACTCGGCGCGATCGAGGACGGCCACGCGTGCACCGCCGGCGGTGAGGACGCGGGCACACGTGCTTCCGGCGGGGCCGCCGCCGACGACGAGGACATCGTAGTGCGTTGCCAAGGCGTGGGGCACGTTACCTCCGGCTGATGCACCTGGCGTGCCACGACTTGGTCACGATTCGCCAGGCCGCGCGGCCGAATTCTGCGCGACAGATCGCGACGGCGGTCTCCTGACAGCCGTGGCCGCGACGGCCGGAGGAGACGAGATGCTGGTTCGAATGATCGCTGGAATCATGGTGATGCTGGGGGTGTCCGCTGCCGGATGTGGGGGTGGCGACGGCGGGATCACGCCGCGCGAGGCGTGCGAGGACTCGCAGGCCAACCTGTGCGAGCGGATCTACGCGTGCTACACGCCCGAGGAGCTCGCTGGGCTCGGGTTCCCCGGCAACGAGGCGGCGTGTGTGACGATGCTGCAGGCCTCGCAGGGTTGCGCGCGGCAGACCGCGGAGAACACCTACGCCGATCAGGCGAACACGTGCGTCGCGCAGATCACCGGGCTCGCGTGCAGCCAGGTCCGCGATCCGAACCTGTCGCTGAACGCGGCGGCGCCGGCATGCGGCAAGATCTGCGCGATTCCGTGAGGGGAGGCCCGACGCCGCGGGCGGCGCGGCGCGGGGGCGCCGGGGAAGGGGCGGCGTCGGGCCAGGAGGTCCGGAACGCGAAGCGGGGCGCTCGCGCGCCCCACGTCGTCGGCGGGATGCCGATTACAGCTCGCAGCGCTGCGCGCCGACGTCGCTGCCGTCCTTGACCAGCGCGTCCGCGGTGCCGGGCGCGGTGCCGGGGGTGCCCGACGAGTCGTTGACGCCGTCGCAGTCGATCAGCGTGTCGTTGGCCGCCGGGCTGTCGGTCGAGTCGATGAAGTCATCGCCGTCGCCGCCGACCAGGGTGTCGGCGCCCGCGCCGCCGACCAGCAGGTCGTTGCCGGCGCCGCCGTAGATGAGGTCGTTGCCGGCGTCGCCGTAGAGCGCGTCGTTGCCGGCGCCGCCCTCGATGGTGTCGTTGCCCGCGCCGCCGTGGATGATGTTGGCGACCGAGCTGCCGCGCAAGAGGTCGTTGCCGCTGCCGCCGGTCAGGTTCTCGATGTCCGAGGCGATCGAGTCGTTCTCGCCGGCCTC
>VBLP01000001.1:15359-26180 GCA_005887925.1 Deltaproteobacteria bacterium
ACTTGACCGTCGGCACCATCGCCTGGTCGGAGCACACCGCGTAGAACGCCGAGATCGTGTCGTTGCCCTTGCCGCCGAGCACGATCTCGATGTCGTCGTTGACCGTGCCGCCCTCGGACGCGCCGCCGTCGTCGCCGGTGCACACCGAGCAAGAAGGCGTGCCGCAGGTCGCCTGGCACGTGGTCTCGGTGTTGTCGCACGCGGAGACCGCCGAGGTGTGGGTGCCGGTGCAGGTGCCGAGCGCCGCGGTGTGCGTGCTGGTGCAGGTCGTGACCGCGCCGTTGTAGGTGCTGGTGCAGGTCGTGACCGCGCCGTTGTAGGTGCTGGTGCAGGTCGTGACCGCGCCGTTGTAGGTGCTGGTGCAGGTGTTCTGGGCGTTGGTCTGCGTCTGGGCGCAGCCGTCGGTGCACGTGGTGTCGGCCTGGCACGCCGCGATGCAGGTCGGGTCGCTGTTGCAGGCGGTCTCGCACGCGGCTTCCTGGTCGCTGCATCCGCCGCTGCCGGTCATGCAGGTGTTGTACGCGCCGGTCGCGTTGTTGTTGCAGGTGGTCTGGGCGCCGGTCGCGCTGGTGTTGCAGGTGGTCTGCGCGCCGTCCGCGGCGGTGTTGCACGCCGTCAGCGCGAGGTCGGCGGTGCCGCGACACCCGGTGTCGGCCGCGACGCAGCCGCACGGGTCGGAGGCCGCGCACACGGTGCAGATCGTCACGTTGACGGCCGCGGTGCGCACGCTGTAGTCGACGGTGTCGAAGCCCTTGCCGCCGATCATGTTGTCCGGGCCGGTCGTCGCGGTCTGGACGAACTTGTCGTTGCCGTCGCCGCCGTCGAGCGTGCTCGGGCCCTTGCCGCCGGTCAGGGTGTCATCGTCGGGGCCGCCGTACGCCGAGAACGTGATCGTCGCGTCGAGCGGCGAGCCGTTGGTGCCGTTGCCGCCGTCGGCCGAGATGAGGTCGGCCGTTGACGTTGATCCAGCTGTGCGACAGGACGTTCGCGGTGTACGTGCTGCCGAGGTAGATCTTGTCGGCGCTGCTCGAGCCGCGCACGACGAGCGACGACCCGGCGCCGAGCGCCATCGTGATGCCCGGCGTCGCGATCTGGTTCGCGGTCGAGCCGAGCGAGAACGTCCCGTTGATGTAGTCGAGGAAGACCTTCTCGACGCCGGTGTGTCCGCTGTCCTCGGTGATCGAGATCTTGTAGGTCGACGGTACCGCACACTCACCTGACGAGCCGGTCTGGCCGTCCGCGATCACCATGCCGTCGGCGGCGCGCAGCGTGAGGTACAGGGTCTCGCCGCCGCGGGCCTGGAGCGTCATCGTGCCGTTGCTCGTGCTGATCACGCACGGGTCGGCCAGCAGCTCGAAGGTCTCCTCGCTCAGCCCGTCATAGCCGGTCGGATCGATGGTCCAAGGGTCGCTGCCACCGCAGCCGGCAACAAGCCCACCGGCCATCAGCGCGAGCGTCAGCCTCCTCTGATGTCGTTGGTTTGTGTTCGTACTCTGTGACTTCGACATACCGTTCCTTGTTTCCTTTGCAATGAGATCAAGATGTGTGCGAGTGCCGTCGCAGGGTGGACTCGGCCGGCTCCGGACCTTGTTGAGCGCGGAGCGACCCGCCGCACACCGGCACCGTGCCGGGACGCCGTGCACCCATGCCCGCGCAGCGCCTGTCGCGCCGGTCAGGGCCGGGACGCGGTCAGCGTGTAGTTGCCGTGCTTGGCCTGCGAGAAACCATCGACCGCGATGACGAACAGGCCCGCGCCCGCGGGGATCGTCGCGCTCACGGTGGACTGGAACGAGCAGGTGTCGTCGTCGCACATCACGGTCTCGCTGCCGGGCATCTGCAGCGACAGGACCGTGTCGAAGTCCGTGCCGGTGCAGGTCGATGCCTGGAACGTGCCGCCGGTGTCGCCCGGACAGGTCTGCCACCAGTAGGCGTTCTCCGCCCCGCCGGCGTCGCAGGCGTACAGCGTGCCGGTGCCGGTCGTCGTGCCGGTCGAGGCGCTCGCGCCCTGCGCCAGGTGCTGGACGGTGCCGGTGCCGACCTCGGTGTGGCGGACGTGGATCGTCGCCGCGCCGTGGCCGGCGAGCACGAGGTAATGCGTGCCCGGATCGAGCAGCGCCGCGACCTGCGACTGCGCCGTTCCACATGCGCCGGTGCTGCACACCGCATCGCCCGCCGTGGTCGAAGCCGTGCGCGCCGCCGTGCACGAGCTCGCGAAGAACAGCGTGGTGGCCGCGCCGGCACCGAACGTGTCGGCGTAGACCAGCTCGCGGCGCGTCAGCGTGAACTTGAAGAACACGTCCGGCGTGCCGGCCGTCCCGCACGGTGCGGCGAGATCGGCGCTCGCGCCGCCCGTCGTTGCCGGCACGTCGACGTGCATCGTCGCGAGGTTGATCGCGGTCGCGTTCGCGCATCGATCGTTGGCGGGCGCCGGCACGTTCGCGTCGGGGTCCTGGCTGCCGTCCGACCCGACGCCGGCATCGTCGCCCGCGTCTCCGGTCGTCCCCGATCCTCCACCGGCGCCGCAGCCAGCTACCAGCAGCACCGTCAGAAAACGCTTGATTCCGTCCATGGGACGGTGAGCAGCAAGGCCGGTACCAATCACGCGTGTGCGATTTCATCAGCTTGGCGGCGGCCGCGGCGCCGGTCGTCAACCGGCCCGCGGGTGCGGCGACGTGGGCGTTGACGGCGAGGCAGAGCCTACGGCGCGCCGGGCTTCTTCAGCGTGGTCAGCACCTCATCGATCAGACCGTAGTCTCTGGCCTCCGCGGCCGACATGAAGTTGTCGCGCTCGGTGTCGTGCGCGATCTTCTCGACCGGTTGACCGGTGTGCTTGCCGTAGAGCTCGTTGATCGTGTCGCGCGCGCGCAGGATCTCGCGGGCGTGGATCTCGATGTCGGTGGTCTTGCCCTGAAACCCCGCGAGCGGCTGATGGATCATCACGCGCGCGTGCGGCAGCGCGAAGCGCTTGCCCCGGGTGCCGGCCGCGAGCAGGAAGCTGCCCATCGACGCCGCCTGGCCCATGCAGTACGTCGCCACGTCGCAGTGGAGGTACTGCATGGTGTCGTAGATCGCCAGGCCGGCCGAGACATCGCCGCCGGGCGAGTTGACGTAGAGCATGATGTCCTTCGCCGAGTCCTCCGAGTCGAGGAACAGGAGCTGCGCGATCACGACGTTGGCCACCGCGTCGTCGATCTCGGTGCCGAGGAACACGATGCGGTCCTTGAGCAGGCGCGAGTACAGATCCCAGCCGCGCTCGCCGCGATGGGTCTGCTCGATCACGGTCGGGATCAGGCTCACCGGATGCGGCCTGCTGCTATCTCTCAGATATTTCGTCATGTCACCTCGGCTCCGGGCCGGCGAGCCAGGCAACGAGCGCGGCGCGCGAGAACCGCCACGCGGTGCCGAGCTTGCGGCCGGGGAGCTTGCCGGCCTCGGCGAGCTCGATCACGACCGACTCGGCGATCTGCAGCAGCTGGCCCGCCTGCTCGGCGTTGAGCACCTCGGGCGGATCGTAGGGCTGGAACGAGTACGTGCCCAGCGTCGGTCCGCTGTCGCCGAGGTCGACCGTGACCCGGCGCGGCTGCGACAGCGCTCCCAGCGCGCTGAGCCCGCGCTGGCTGTCCGGATCGACGTACCTGGTGACCAGCCCGGCGACCAGATCCTTCTTGCGTATCCCCAGCGCCTCGGCGGCGCGATCGAGCTTGTCGACCGCGGTCGCGGGGAGCCGCACGTACAGCGCGGTCTCCGGTGGTGTCTTCTTCGACATAGCGCCAAGATATCTCGAAATATCTGGCTGTCAAGTCCGGGTTCCCGGCGCGGTCGCGACGGATGCGCCGCCGTCGGCTAGGTCTCGCTCTCGGTCTCCTTGACCAGACCCGCGTCGCGGCCGATCTTGAGCAGCTTCTCCTTGATCAGATGAAACCGCTGGCGCAGCCGCGCGGCCTCGCGCTTGAGCTCGGCGGCGGTCGGATCCGGCTGATCGAGGAACACGCGCGCCAGGTCGCTCCACGGCAACCCGCGGTCGACCCGCAGCACGAGCAGCATGCGATCCTGCGGCGGCAGCTGATCGCGGAGCTGCGAGATCGCCTGGCGGTTGGCCGTCTTGAGGTGCGCCAGCGTGGTCGTCCGCACCCGCTCGGCCACCTTGGTCACCTCGGACGACGCCGACAGCGGCACGATGCGCCGGGCCCGGCGCGCCTCGTTGCGCTGGTGGTCGACGGCCGCGCGCCGCGCGATCGCGTACGCCCAGGTCCGCACCGAGCAGCGCCAGCCGAAGCCGGCGAACGTCGACCACAGCCGCTCGGCGAACGTCGAGAACACGTCGTTGGCGTCATCGACGTCGCGCAGGATCCCGACCAGCCAGCCCAGGATCTCGGGGCCGTGCTGCTCGAGCACCGCGGTGATCGCGGCGTCGGCGTTCCCCGCCTCCCAGGCGCGACGGATCGCTTCATCGGGGCTGTTCGAGGCCCGGCTGGTCATCGAGGCACCGCCGGGCCGAGCATACACCGGCGTGGATCACGCAGCGTCGAAGCGATCCAGGTTCATCACCTTGGTCCAGGCCGCGACGAAGTCACGCACGAACTTGTCCTTCGCGTCCGAGCTCCCATAGACCTCCGCCAGGGCGCGGAGCTGGGAGTTGGAGCCGAAGACCAGATCGACGCGCGTGCCGGTCCACTTGACCTCGCCGGTCCTGCGATCGCGCCCTTCGAACACGTCCGAAGCGTCGGAGACCGCCTTCCACGCCGTGCCCATGTCGAGCAGGTTCACGAAGAAGTCATTGGTCAGGGTCCCGGGACGCTTGGTGAACACGCCGTGCTTGGTCTGCCCGACGTTGGTGTCCAGGACGCGCAGACCGCCGATCAGGACCGTCATCTCGGGCGCGGTCAGCGTCATCAGCTGCGCCCGATCGACGAGCAGCTCCTCCGCCCGTACGGAGTATCGCTCCTTCTCGTAGTTGCGGAAGCCATCCACGACCGGCTCGAGCACGGCGAACGAGGTCGCGTCGGTCTGCGCCTGCGAGGCATCCGTGCGTCCCGGCTTGAACGGAACGGTCACCGTCTGACCGCCGTTGCGCGCGGCCTGCTCGACGCCTGCGTTGCCGCCCAGCACGATCAGGTCGGCGAGCGAGACCTTCTTGCCGCCGGACTGCGCGCCGTTGAACTCCTTCTGGATGCGCTCGAGCGCGCCGAGCACCTTCGTCAGCTGGGCCGGCTGGTTCACCGCCCAGTCCTTCTGCGGCGCGAGGCGGATGCGGGCGCCGTTTGCGCCGCCGCGCTTGTCGGAGCCGCGGAAGGTGGACGCCGACGCCCAGGCCGTCGAGACCAGCTGCGAGACCGTGAGGCCCGACGCGACGATCTTGGCCTTGAGATCGGCGGCGTCGCGGTCGTCGATCAACGGGTGATCGACCGCCGGGACCGGGTCCTGCCAGATCAGCTCCTCGGCCGGAACCTCCGGGCCGAGGTAGCGGACGCGGGGGCCCATGTCGCGGTGCGTGAGCTTGAACCATGCGCGGGCGAACGCATCCGCGAACTGGTCCGGGTGCTCCATGAAGCGCCGGCTGATCTTCTCGTACGCCGGGTCGAGCCGCAGCGAGAGGTCGGTGGTGAGCATGAAGGGCGCGTGGCGCTTCGACGGGTCGTGCGCATCGGGCACGGTGCCGGCGCCGGCGCCGTTCTTCGGCCTCCACTGGTGCGCGCCGGCCGGGCTCTTGGTCAGCTCCCACTCGAAGCCGAACAGGTTCTCGAAGTAGTTGTTGCTCCACTTCGTCGGCGTGGTGGTCCAGGTCCCTTCCAGGCCGCTGGTGATCGTGTTCGGGCCGCAGCCGTCGTTCAGGCTGTTCGCCCAGCCGAAGCCCTGGTCCGCGATGTCGGCCGCTTCGGGCTCGCGCCCGCAGTGCTTCCCGGCATCGGCGGCGCCGTGGGTCTTGCCGAAGGTATGACCGCCCGCGATCAGCGCGACGGTCTCCTCGTCGTTCATCGCCATGCGGCGGAACGTCTCGCGGATGTCGCGCGCCGCCGCGATCGGATCGGGGTTGCCGTTCGGGCCTTGCGGGTTGACGTAGATGAGACCCATCTGGACGGCCCCCAGCGGACCTTCCAGCTCGCGGTCACCGGAGTACCGCTTGTCCGCGAGCCATTCGGTCTCGGAGCCCCAGTAGATGTCGCTCTCGGGCTCCCAGATGTCCTCGCGTCCGCCGCCGAAGCCGAAGGGCTTGAAGCCCATCGATTCGAGCGCGACGTTGCCCGTGAGGATCAGCAGGTCGGCCCACGAGATCTTGCGGCCGTACTTCTGCTTGATCGGCCACAGCAGCCGGCGCGCCTTGTCGAGGTTGGCGTTATCCGGCCAGCTGTTCTCGGGCGCGAAGCGCTGACTGCCGTTGCCTGCACCGCCGCGGCCATCGCCGATGCGGTACGAGCCGGCGGCGTGCCAGGCCATGCGGATGAACAAGGGTCCGTAGTGGCCGAAGTCCGCCGGCCACCAGGGCTTGGAGTCGGTCATCAACTCCAGCAGATCTTTCTTCAGGGCCGCGAGGTCGAGGCTCTTGAACTCCGCGGCGTAGTTGAAGTCGCCGCCCATGGGATTGGACAGTGTGGAACGCTGGTGCAGCGTGTCGAGTCGCAGCGAATCCGGCCACCAGTCACGGTTGGACCGGCCGGCGCCCGCCTGGTGCTTGTAGGGACATTTTGCTTCCGTTGACATGGGGGGTTCTTCTCCGTGGATCCTCTGTAGCAAAGAGAGTAAGCGCGAAGCGCTCGGCGTTGAAGCCCGCCGGTCAGCTGGCTTCGATGGGCAAGCCCTATCAGGTTGCGCAGCTTGTGGCCAGCAGATGATCGCTGTAGGATTGCGACATAGATGCAGTTTTTTCGGGGGTCTGCCCGTATCTCCGCTGTGCGCGCGCTGACGGTCGAATTGTGAAGTTGTTAGAATCCGCGGCTGGAGCGCTGCGCGACCAGCCAGGGCCGCCCGCCTGCGAACGCCACGAGGTAGGCCGGGTCGTCGGCGACGGGCTGGGCGAGCAGGAAGCCGGTGGCGTCGCGGGTGGCCGCGACCGGCAGCGCGTCCGGCTGGTCGTTGCGGTACGCGATCAGCGCGGCGCCGCCGAGGTCGAGGCCGCGCGGCGCGCAGGTCACGCGGCGGCCGTCGAGCTGCCCGAGCGCGGTGCGGAAGCTGCCCGCGGTGTCGAGCTCGCCGAGGATCGCGAGGTCGAAGCGGTCCAGGCGCGCCGCAGCCGGGTAGGCCGGGGCGCGGTCGACCACGAGCCACAGCCGCGCCGCGGAGATGCCGGCCGCGGGAAACCGCCGGCGGGTCTCGTCGAGCACGCCCTGGAGCTTCTTGCGGACCGCGTCGGGGTTGCGCTCCTGCCACATCCAGCGATAGACGATGCGGCGATCGATCCAGCGCTGCTCGATCGGCGCGAGCGGATGCTGCGCGACCAGCTCGATGCGGCCGCCGATCAGCTCGTAGCTCTGATGCTGGTCGTACGGCCACCTGGCACGGACCTCGGCGAACATCGGATACGACGAGAACGGATAGAGGTTGAGGCGCTGGTTCAGCCCGAAGGCCTGGGCCGCGTAGAACGCGAGGAAGCCGGCGAGGAACGCGCTGCGCGCGCGGGGCATGCGGCCGGCGGTCGCGGTCTCACCGTCGCTGCTGTCGAGGCGCGCGGGCCGCACCAGCCGGTCCCAGTCGATGAACGCGGCGGCCAGCGGCAGCCAGTGCGTGTCCCAGAGCGCCATCACGACGCCGAGCGCGACGACCTCGCCGATCCACACCAGCCCGAGAGCCGCGCGCACCACCGGCCGGTGCATCGCGAGCGCCGCCGCGATCGGCGACAGCTGGGCCGCCAGGTGGAGAAGCGCGAAGGTCTCGTAGCGCCACGGCTCGGCGACGATCCAGTCCGCCGCCCACGTGCGCGGCAGGTGGATCCAGTCGAATCGCATCAGCAGCTGATGTCGGAGGTTGTCGGACAGCGCCCATGACAGGCCGAGGCCGCCGCTGGCGAGCTTGCAGCACGCGGCAACGAAGAACACCGAGGCCACGGCGAGCTGGACCAGCCGCAGCGTCCAGCCGTACGCGCCCGGCACGTCGAGCGGCGGCAGCCGCCGCCACCGCCGCACCAGCGCATCGAGCGACAGCGCATCGCCGCCGCGCGCGCCCAGGAACGCGAGGCTCGCGAGCAGCGGTGGCACATTCTGGTGGGTCCAGGTCGGCATGCCCGAGACCTCGAAGCTGGCGAGCGCGAGCGTCGCGATCAGGCTGACCGCGTGCGCGACGCGGGTCAGCAGGCCCGCGGTGAACGCGAGCGTCGACAGCCACGCGATCGGCACGAGCGCGGCGACCAGCGCGGCGCTCGGCCGCCCTGGGAACGCGAGCCAGATGCCGTGCGGGTAATACAGCGCCGAGCGCGACACCGTCGCGTGACCCGCGATGCGCGCGATCGACCACAACAGCGATGCGCCGATCGCGATGCGCAGCACCGCGACGGCGATACGGCCTCCCGGCGCGGACCAGTAGTGTTGCCAGCGCTTCACGAAGGTCCATGATGCGCCGGCGATCCCCGCGCGCGGCACGGCCGCCGCGAGGTTGCCGATCGTCGCCACCGTGCGCCACCTCGGGTGATCGCGGCGCGGATCGCAGCGACGGTGTGCGATGCGCAGCGCGCGAGGCGCGCGCCGCCGCGATCGAGACATCGCTGTCCGGCTTTCCGGACAGTCCACGAAGTCGCGGGCGGCAACTACGGCGAATCACGCCGCCGCGCGCTGGCGCATCGCTTGCGCTGGATCCCCGCCCGCTCGTCGCCTGCCGCATCCGGTACTCGGGCTTCCGACCGTGATGACGACGTGGCCGCGGCTAGTCGAGGACGAGCGACACCCAGCGTCGGTCGCGTCGTTCGGCGGTGGTGCAGCGGAGCGAGGCGCTCGAGGGCGCGATCTACCGGAGCTCCACGATACGTTCGGCACGCAGGAGCCGGTGAGCTCGGGATGAGGGAAGCTCGGCCTCGTTGGTGATGCCCCCGTTGGCATAAGATTATGGAATTACCAGGGAAACGAATGAGCAGGGGCCGCCCTTGTTTCAATTGAAAGCGTCCAGCAAAATTCAATTGAAAGCGTCCAGCAGGATTCAATTGAAAGCATCCAGCAGGATTCAATTGAAAGCGTCCAGCTCCAACGATGCCGACACCCAACGAAAAACTCGCAGCGTCTCTTCAGGAGCTACGCGATCTGCAGGCCGATGGTTCCCGGATCGTCGCCTCGGGCCAGCTCACGCGCACCACGCGTGAGCGGCTCGTGAATCGCGGCTTCTTGCTGGAGGTCATGAAGGGGTGGCTGGTGTCGACCAGTCCGGGCGTACGGCCCGGCGACACCACCCCGTGGTTCGCCTCGTTCTGGGAGTTCTGCCGGAGGTACTGCGAGGAGCGGTTTGCCGATGCATGGCACCTGTCGCCCGAGCAGTCACTCCTGCTTCATGCCGCACATACTGCCATCCCGAAGCAGGTCATCATCTACAGCCCGCACGCGAACAACAATCGGATCGATCTGCTGTTCGGCACCTCGCTCTTCGCCTTGAAACAGCAGATGCCGCCCGCGCGGGATCTCGAGCGCAAGGATGGGCTCCGGGTGTTCCGTGCGGAGGCAGCGTTGATCCGCGTAGCCGAGGACTTCTTCTCGGAGCATCCCGTCGAGGCGAAGGTCATCCTCGCAGGCTTTCGCGAGCCATCGGACCTGCTGTCGCGACTGCTCGGAGGCGGGCGCGCGGTCGTCGCCGGCAGGCTCGCCGGTGCGTTTCGCCACCTGGGCAAGGGCACTATCGCCGACGAGATCATCGCCACCATGACGGCGGCCGACCACGACGTTCGCGAGACCGATCCATTCGACCGCGACCGGATCGAGATCCCGGCGCGCATGTCGGAGGTCCCGATCGTTGCGCGGCTGCAGACCCTCTGGGCGTCTGCTCGCGGCGCGGTGCTCGCAGAGCTTCCGGATCCGCCAGGATTGGCGAAAGGCCACAAGGCTTACCTCCGGACGATCGACGACGTCTACGAGCTCGACGCCTACCACTCGCTCTCGATCGAGGGCTACCAGGTGACGCCGGCGCTCATCCAGCGCGTCGCGACCGGAGCCTGGGATCCGGAGAGCGAGCCCTCGGATCGCGAGGCGTCCAACGCACTCGCCGCCCGCGGCTACTGGCTGGCATTTCAGCGCGTCCGCGAGGTGGTTCGCCGCATCCTCGAGTCCAGCGGTGACATCCGGATCCTGCGCTCGGCGCACCGCGACTGGTACCGGGAGCTGTTTGCGCCGCATGTGACGGCTGGACTTCTGAGTCCCGCCATGCTTTCGGGCTACCGATCTCAGCCCGTGTACCTGCGCGGGTCGAGGCACGTTCCGCCGCGCTCCGAAGCGCTCCGCGACGCCATGCCGGCCCTGTTCGATCTGATCGAGGGCGAGCCATCTCCGTCGGTCCGCGCTGTGCTCGGCCACTGGCTCATCGGGTACGTGCACCCATTCCCCGATGGCAATGGCCGGATCGCCAGGTTCCTCATGAACGCGTTGCTCGCGAGTGGCGGCTATCCATGGACGGTGATCCGGGTCGAGGATCGAGACGAGTACCTCGCCGCCCTGGAAACCGCGAGCGTGGATAGTAACCTTCGGTCCCTGGCCAGGTTTGTCGCCGGCCAGATGCAACGGACGAAGCGACTCGGGAAAACCCGCGGTCGCCGCAAGCGCGGGACGCGCCGGCGCTCCCCAGGCCGCTGAATGAGCGTACTGCAGCTGGATCTCCCGGTTCCAGACCCTCCTGGATCGCTTCGCGGCGCCAGGTCTC
>VBLP01000001.1:26200-33719 GCA_005887925.1 Deltaproteobacteria bacterium
ACGGTCAAGCGTAACCGTACCAGAACCGGCAGCGCGAGAGCCTACGCTCGGGTGCCTCCGCCGGCAGGGACTGGAGTTCGGCGATCGCTTGCTTCAACACCGAGCCGGCGCCGAGCAGGCGCACGAGCAGCGTGTCGCGCGCGACCGGCAGCTCGTTCACGACCACGAGCCTCGTCCACTGGAGCGGCGGGCTCTCGTAGATGCCGCGTCCGCCGCCGGGCATCGGGCGGAATCCCAGGCCATTGATGCCGGCGTCGGGTCGGCCCGAAGAGATCACCCACTGGACAGGAACCGGCGGGAACCGGCGGAAGTGTCTTGCGCCCAGACAGGAAATGCCGGAACTCGCCGTGCTTGATCAAGCACGCGGCCAGCTCGTCGCCACTGGGCGTGTTGTGCAGGCGGGAGCGACGTGGTGGTGAATGATGCGGTTAGAGCTTCGCGGCGGCGTCGTCGGCGGCCTTGGCCCACGGGCCGCCGGGGTAGAGCTTGACGTACTGGGCATAGGCGCGCTTGGCCTCGTCGTTCTTGCCGGCGAGCTCGAGGGTGCGGGCGAGGTTGTAGCAGGCGGCGCGCTTGGCGGCCTGCGAGGTCAGCGCGTGCTCGAACGCGGTCCTGGCCTTGTCGTAGGACCTGGCCTCGGCGAGCGCGATGCCGCGGATCAGATCGATGTCGCCGGCGGTGACGTCGCCGCGGACCTCGACCTTGGCGAGCATGGCGCTGGCGTTGTCGAGCTGGTTGGCTGCGATGTAGGCGGCGGCGAGGTTGAGCCGCGCCTTGCTGTAGGTCTCGTCGAGCGCGAGCGCTTCCTTGAACGCGGCGATCGCCTCGCGCAGCTGCTGGGGCAGGCGGGCCTTGTCGCCGCCGCGGGTCCGGCTCTCCTCGTCGCGCGTCAGGCCGACGTAGTTGACGGCCGAGCTGCGCTCGAGCGAGAACCGGGTCTGCCAGCGGGTGAGCGGCGAGTCGGCGCTCATCGCGAGCACGCCGAGCTTGGTGTAGGCGATGCCGAGGTCGTTGTCGGCCTCCTTGAGCGACGGCAGCATCGCGTGATAGCGCTTGAAGTCCTCGATCGCCTCGTTGTAGGCGGCGACGGCCTGCTTCATGTCGGTGGCCTCGAGCTTGGCGCCGCGGTCCATCGCGGCCACGCCGAGCCGGAACGACACGAACGCGTAGCGCACGTCGTTGGTCCAGTACTCGGTCAGGTACGCGACGCGCTCGTCGAAGGTGGGGTGATCGAGGTACTGCGGGATCTCGAGCTCCTTGCCCATGATCTCCATGAACTCGATGCCGCCGCGCGGGTGATAGCCGGCGAGGAACGCCATCACCATGCCCTCGCGGTCGGCGTCCATCTCCTGGAGGCGCGTGACGTGGGTGAGCACCGCGGGATCGAGCGGGCTCGCGGCGTCCTTGACGGCGGCCTGGAACACCGACGAGTTGACGCTGTGGCGGCGCAGCACGTGCTGCAGCTCGTGACCCAGGATGTGGCCGAGCGCGTCGTTGCCGGCGTCGATCGGGCGCTGCGGCAGCTTCTTCTTCATCAGATCGATCAGGCCGCGGGTGACGTAGACGTGGCCGTCGGGCAGCGCGAACGCGTTGACCATCCTCGAGCCGAGCACCGAGACCCGGAACTGCTGCTTGACGGCGCTGGCGTCGGTCAGCTTGTGGACGATGTCCTCGATCACGAGCTTCTCGGGCGCGGACTCGTCGACGCCGCCGAGCGACTGCTCCATCAGGCCGACCGCCGCCTTGTAGCGCTCGGTCGAGAACACGTCGCCGCCGACCCGGCCCTCCATCATGCTCTGGACCACGCGCGGGTGATTGGGCTTGATCTTGCCGAGCTCGCCGAGCGCGCGCTCGCCGGTGGCGCCGTAGGGGTCGGCGTCGAGCGCGGCGACGAAGTGGTCGGCCGCGGCGTCGGTCTTGCCGTCGAGCTTGTCGAGGATGCCGAGCTCGACGTGGGCGATCGCGGACGCGCGATCGAGCGCGAGCGCCTTGTCGAGCGCGGCGCGGGCCAGGGCGGGCTTGTCCGACGCGCGCAGCAGCACCGCCGACTGGACCCACGCGGCCGGCAAGGACGGCGCCAGCGCGAGCTCGGCGAGCGCCTTCCTGGGATCGTAGGCAGCGGACGCCTTGACCGACGAGTACACGAGGCCGAGCTGGTAGTGGCAGTCCTCGCGCGCGGCGTCGAGCTGGATGCAGCGCTCGAAGCCCTTGCGCGCCACGGCCATGTGCTCGTTGATCTCGCCGATCTCGCCCGAGTCGAACGCGGCCGCGTACGCCGCCCTGGCGTCGTAGACCACGACATCGACCGGCTTGCCGGACAGCTTGATCACCGCGCGCTCGGCGAGCTTGTACAGCGTGCCCTGCCGGCGGCTGTACGCCATGAGCTTGCGCGCGGCCTCGAGCGCCTCGGGCTTGGCCGACTCGTCGCCGGCCTCGAGCCGCGCCAGGGCGCGCTCGAACAGCAGCGCGTAGGCGCCGACGTTCTCCGGGTTGAGCGCGATCACCTTGGCGAGCGAGGCCGTCATGGCCTTGTCGTCGTGGAGCTCGGCCTGCAGGCGCGCGAGCAGGAGCCACGCCTCGTCGTTCTTCGGCGCCTTCCGGGTCAGCCGGGTCGCGACGTCGAGCGCGAGCTTGGGCTTCTTGTCGGCGAGATAGAGCGACGCGAGCGCGAGGCTGGCCGACACGTTCTCGGGATCGAGCGCGAGCACCGCCTTGTACTCCCGGGCCGCGCCCGCCAGGTCGCCGGCCTGGCGGAGATAGAACTGCGCGGTGAAGATGTGGCGCTCGATCTCGAGCTGCTTCTTGTCGAGCTTGGCGGGCGCGAAGTGCCCGGCGGGCCTGCGAGGCGCCGCGGCCGCGGTCCCCGCGAGCGCCACCGCGACGGCGACTGACACACAGCTTGACTTCATCGAGTTGTCCCTTCGGTCACTTGATCGGAGAGTTATCACCGGCCGGCAGGAAGCTGGCCCAGTAATACGGATGTGCGTACTTGGGTTTGCCCTGGATCTCGAGCTGGACCTCGCGCAGCGCCGAGCTCCGCGGTTTGCCGGCCGTCAGCCGGGCGTAGTAACCGGCCATCAGATCGCGGGTTGCCACGTCGTCGACCTGCCACAGCGACATCACCAGGCTCTCGGCGCCGGCGATCACCAGCGCGCGCCGCAGGCCGTATACCCCGTCGCCGTTGGTGACCTTGCCGACACCGGTTTCACACGCCGACAGCACCACCAGCTTGGTGCCCCACAGATCGAGGCCGGCGGCTTCCATCGCCGTGAGGATGCCGTCGTCGTTGCCCGAGCGCAGCTGGTTCGCTCCCGCCAGCGCGAGGCCCGAGCGCAACAGCGGATTCTCGCGGGCCTCGGTGGTCAAGGTCGCGGCGCCGGGCGCTCCGGCGGGCAGGGTCGGTCCGGTCGGCGCCGCGGTCGTTGCCGCCGTCGGATCGGCCGCGGGATCGATCGGCGCCTCGTCGCGCAGGAAGAACCCGTGGGTCGCCAGGTGCAGGATCCGGGGCGCGTGCACGCCCTTGAGCGCGGTCTCGGTCGCGTCGGCGCCGCGGAAGATCGTGGCGCCGCGGAGCTGCCGGCCCACCGCGTCGGCTTCCTGGCCGGTGCCGGGCAGCGGCCGCCACTGCTGGTTGAGATCCGCCGAGCGCCGGCCGCGCGTGGTCGGGCCGTGCGCGCCCGGGGTCGCCGGCGCCGCATCGAACTTGGGGTCGGCGAAGATCACGCCGCCGCCCTGCGCCTTGGTCTTGATGCCGAGGCGCAGGAGGTCGCGGCCCGAGGTCAGGTAGGTGAACGTGTAGCGCTTGACCAGGAACTCGCCGCGGTCGTCGACCAGCGCCGAGAACGGCACCACGTTGAGCGCCCCGTCGGGCGCGATCAGCACGCTGGTCGCGCCGCCGAGCGCCGGCACGACCTTGGCCAGGGTCAGCGCGAACAGCGCATGGCCGAGCTCGGTGGCGCGATCGTTGTCCGGATCGGACACCGCCTTGCGGAACTGCTCGACCGCGTCGTCGATCGCCGCCGCCGGCCCGAGGTCGACCAGCACCGGATCGCCGGTCTTGCCCACCACGTAGGCGGCGTACTTCCTCGGCGGTAATACCTGGTTGGCGGAGTAGGGCGCCCTGGGATCGCTGGGCTGGTAGTTCACGATCTCGACCAGCCGCGCGTCCCTGGGGATCGCCTTCTGCACCGCCGGCAGCACGATCGGCTGGCTCACCGCGCGATACGCGGCGCTCTTCTGGCCGACCTGGATCTCGAGCTTCTGGATCTGATCCTCGAGCGCCGCGACCTCCTTGGCGAAGTCGTCGTCGCCGGTCGCCGCCGGGCCGGCCACCGTGAGCTTGGCGAGCTGGGCGCGCGCGCTGGCCAGGTCGTCGAGCAGCTGCTTGTCCTGCGGCGACAGCCGGGCGCGGATCGTGGTCAGGCTGGACGCGGCGGCGTCGAGCACGCGTCCCTTGCGGCGCAAGAGCGTGGTCAGCCCGAGCCGCGCCGCCGACGCGCTGCGCGGCGCATGGCCGAGCTCGAAGTTGATCACCATGTCGAGCTGGTAGCCGTTGCGCGCGAAGTACACCGCGTGATCGGCCTCGGTGCCGGTGCGCAGCACGAGCTGGAGGTCGCGCTCGGCGATCTCGAGCCCGTCGGTGAGCAGCTGCTCGGCGAGCGCGGGCTTGCCGCTCGCCATGTAGACATACGCCGTGCTGAGCTCGGCCATGCCGTACAGCGGGTGGCGGCGGCCGTAGGTCTTCTCGAGATCGGCGCGGTACTCGCCCAGCAGCCGCTCGGCGCGCGGGTAGTCGCCGACCTCGCGGCAGACCTCGGCGATGATCGAGTTGAAGCCGACCGCGGTCTTCGCCGAGATCTTGCGCAGCGCGGCCTGCGCAGTCTCGAGCAACGCGAGCGCCTCGCGCGGCTTGCCCTGCGCGCGCTTGAGCTCGGCGAGCATGCTCTCCCAGCCCGAGAACCCGTTGCGCTTCTGGCCCAGCGCGATCGCCTTCTCGAACGCCTGCTCGGCGTGCGCCAGGTCGCCGCTCTGGCGGTACGAGATCGCGAGCTGGCCGAGCATCCCGGGGAGCTGGAAGTCGTCGGGCTTGTCGCGCTCGAGCCGCGCGATCTCGGCCTCGTAGAGATCGATCGCCTTCTTGGCCAGCGGCTTGGCCAGGTCGTCGCGCCCACCGTAGTGATACTGCGAGACGATCATCCACAGCGTGCTGCCGCGCAGCATGACCGGCACGCTGGGCTTGTCGACCATCGCCAGCGCGCGATCGAACAGCGCGATCGCCCGCGCGCGCTCGTTGGCCATCCAGTACGCGACCGCGAGCGACTGGACCGCGCCGAGCAGCTGCTGATCGTCCTGGCTCAGCCCCTCCTGGATCTGCAGGCTCTGCTCGTAGAGCTGCTGCGCCGAGGCGAACTGGTTGCGCGCCGTCATGAGCGTCGCGTACTGCGTCAGCTGCCGCGCGTAGGTCATGCTGTGCTCGCCGTCGAGCTTCCTGGTCAGCGTCAGCGCGCGCTGGACCAGCGTGTCGAGCTCGTCGAGCCGGTTGGCGGCCCAGTACGGGCCGGTCAGGAACGTCAGCGCGGTCAGCGCCTCGCGCGACTCGGGCCCGTGCTGCTTCTCGGCATGCGCGAGCAGCTCCTGGTACAGCACGAGCTGGCCGTGGTAGTCGCCGACCGAGCTCAGCGCGCCCGCCAGCGTCAGCCGGCGGCGATCGGCCTCGGCCGACTCCGTCCCGGTCGCCTTGATCTGCAGCGCCAGCGCCTTGCGCGCCAGCTTCGCGGCGCCGAAGCTCGCCTGCTTGGCGAACCTGCGTGGAGGTCGCGGTGTTCGCCGCCTTGTCCGTCGCGGCGCTGGCCGTCTTGTCCGGCGCGGTCTTGCCCGCCTTGGTCGCCGGCCGCGGCTTGGCCGGAGCTGCCCGCGGCGCCGCCATCCCGGTCGCCGGTGCCACCCCCAGCGCCACCCCCGCCGCCGCCGGCGCCACCACCGTTGCCACCGCGGCGATCCGCGCGATCCAGGACATCCGCGATCCGACGATCACACGCACTGCCGATCGATCCTTCCCATCCATGCGACGATTGCCTGACATGAGCCTACACCACCTGCGCGTCGCACTGGGCGCCTCGGTGCTGCTGATCGGATGCGGCAGCGCCCCGCGCGATCCAGCCCGGGCACGACCTCCCGAGCGCCGCGATCCGATCCCGCGCACGCAGGGTGCCAGCTGCCGCGCCGCCGCCGACCGCATGGCCGTCGTGATCGGCGAGCACGCGCCCGATCAGCCCGACGGCGATATCCACGAGCGCGCCCTGTTCGAGCTGCGCTGCGAGACCGATCACTGGAGCGACGAGACCCGCAGCTGCCTGGCGACGATCACGTCCGATGCCGAGGCCGACGGCTGCCTCCACACCCTCACCCAGACGCAGCAGCAGGCGCTCGCCGACGATCGCGCCCGGCTGCGCGCCGAGCGCGACGGACACGCGCCTGAATAGCGGCCTCGACGGCTACTTCCCTTCCTACTCGTCGAGACCATAGCAATGCAGCAAAGAGCTCGCACGTGGCAACCTTCGATCAGCGCATCAGCAGATTCCTTGTCGGTTGCGACAGGCGCGACGGCTACATGCAGCGCCATCATCTCCGGCGCGCGCGTCGTCGAGACGACGGCCTGGGAAGATGATCGCCGGGATCCATTCGCTCGTGCAGCACCCGCACGATTTCGACCGATGCTCGACCGGCGCGATAGAAGATGACATGGACCGGATCCCGGACGCGGTGATCGCCCGGCACATGCCGGAGATGAAGGCTACGGGTCCCAGCCAGCAGTGCGCTGCGGTCCCGCGTCGTCGGCCCTTTCGGATCCGACGCGATCGCATGAAACGCAGCTTTCACCAGTGCGAGGTAGCGCGCCCTGCCGTCTTCGCCCCAGCGCTCGAGGCTGACAGCAAAGATATGCTCGAGATCCGCCTCGGCGGGACGCGAGATGTGAACCTGCACCATCCTGGGCTCGCTACTGCACCGGCGTCGCGCTACCGCTCGCGTGCCCGCTTGCCGCGGCGCGTAGCCAGCGACGTCAGGTACCTGTCCAGGTCAGCCTCATCGATCACGACCGAGTCGCCGCGACGGAGCGCATCGACACCGAGCTTGAGCTCCGCACGCAGCGCTCTGAGCCGGAGCGCATCTTCGCGCCGGCGCTGCCGCAGCACACGCAAGGCGTCCCGGACGGCCTCGCTGGCGTTCTGGTAGTCGCCTGATCGAACCACCTGATCGACAAAGGCGTCCTGTTCGGGGGTCAGGCTGATGTTGCGGGTCGGCATCAGCAAGGACATATCACGTTGACAAACTTTGCCAAGTCTTCAGCTCGGCGCGGCCCAGGCGCTACACTGCTCTGCCGAACTGCGTCACCACCGGTTCCGTGCTCCGGCCGCTGGCGCTCGCACCCGGCATCACCGGGCCGCGCACACCACCCGCCGCGGCGCCGACCTCATCGGGCGAGCCCGCGTGCTCGCCTCCGCGGACGGCGCCGCGGCCC
>VBLP01000159.1 GCA_005887925.1 Deltaproteobacteria bacterium
ATGCCGATCGGTTAGCACGTACGCAACTGATCTGATTCGGCTTTGAATAGTGGATTGATCGTCGGCTGGTTGTTGGCGGTCTCGGCGACCGCGCAGCGGGTGACGGTAGGGCGACGGTCTTGGCTTCCGCGTTCGGCGTGCGGCCTCGGCATGCGGCTTCGGCGGTCGGCGTGGGCCTCGGCGGTCGGCGGTCGGCGGTCGGCAGTCGGCGCTCGGCGTGGGCCTCGGCGGTCGGCTTCGGTTGTCAGTCTCTGGCGTTCGCACCCTGACCGGCATGCAACCGGATCGGAAAGGACGCCCAGCGTTCGAAGCTCACCTGCTGCGCCTCCTCCCTCCGCGGCTGAGCCGCCCTGCGACCGTCCGCGCACGCACTCGCCCGAGCAAGTCCATTGCAGGCCGCTCGACGGCCGCTCGGACCTGTTTTCCGTCGGAATCATGCTGTGGGAGATGCTCACCGGCGAGCCTCTATTTCGGTACGAGGATGCGAACGTCATGATGTGGCGCGTGATCACCCAAACGATCGTTCGACCTGGCCTCGTTCGCTCATCTGGAGGCGGTGTGGCGATGAGGCTGCTGGAACGGGATCCTGCTCGCCGCTTTCTCCATGCGGAAGCGGCCTACGGTGCGCTCGCTGCTTGCGACGACGCATCACCGCTCGGCCGCCTCCAACTCGAGCGCCTGCTGGCGGAGCGCTTTCCCAAGCAAGCGCAGCGAACTCGTGCGCGTTCGCTCGTGAAGACGCCTCCTGCTGCGCTTCCGCGTAACCGCTGGCTGGCGTCAATTACATACTCCCACGCGTTGAGTCACGTCGAATTGTTGTGTTGAGCGTGCAGCCTTGGTTTGCTCATCGCAGACTTGGCCTCACTTCCTGATAGACGTAACTCGCTCGCATCCGTTACAGCGGCTCGGATCGTCGTCGTACCCGCCGCGTGGCGAATGTGCCTGTGCCAGCCCCAGTCGGTTGCCCCGGGGCCGTGCCTGGGCTCCCACAACCGGGGCGCACGAGCAACTGGCACATCGATGTTGCTACCTGAACTGGGTGGCACGTGCCACGTTCGTAACCGTTCGCGGGGTGGGGCGTGTTCCGTCGAGGACGGCACATCCTTAGCCGGGCAGCGGCGCAGCCTCCTCGTCGGGAGACTACCCACCTCGTGAACGATTACGCACGTTCTGCTACCCGTATTCCTTGGGCCGCCGCAGGTGGGGCGCAATCACCTCTGCGAGATCTCGACCGGCGCGCGGACGGCGGGCAGGTAGGGCTCGTAGCCGGGCTGCCGCCGACTGCGGCACTCTCCGCAACGCGACGCCAGGGAGCAGGAACGCATCGTGCCAAGCCAGCTGCAGCGGTAGATTGCACGGCTAGGGATGGGAACTTCCGAGGACAGCGACGACAGCGCACCGGGAGAGCCAATGCGCGCGGAGCCCGACAGCCGGCCCGCCCAGGTCACCGACGGGTCGATGGACTCGGCCCACAAGTTGATCGCCAACGCCCGGCCCGGCGTACCGACCGACGCGCCGCTGGCGCGAGCGCGCGTGCTCGGCGCGATCTTCGACAACGATAGCGCCGCGGCAACGGTCGGCCGGTTTCGCGTGCTCGGCCGGCTCGGCGCCGGCGGCATGGGCGTGGTCTACGAGGCCTACGATCCGGACCTGTCGCGCGGCGTCGCGCTCAAGCTGGTCAACGTCGCCGCCAAGGATCGCGAGACCGCGCTCGCCGAGGCCAAGGCGCTGGCCCGGCTGTCACACCCCAACGTGGTGCCGATCTACGACGTTGGCCTGGAGCGCGACCGGGTCTACCTCGTGATGGAGCTTGTCCGCGGCAAGACGCTGCGCGACTGGGCCGCGCGCCGCACGCCGCGCGAGATCCTCGAGATGTACCAGCAGGCCGGGCGCGCGCTGGCCGCAGCCCACGCCTGCGGCCTGGTCCACCGCGACTTCAAGCCCGAGAACGCGCTGGTTGGCGGCGATGGCCGCGTCCGAGTCGTCGACTTCGGCCTCGCCTGCGAAGCCGATGATCCCGACCGTGCGACGAGCGAGCGGCGTGCCGCCGCTGGGACGCCGCGCTTCATGGCGCCCGAGATAAAGGCCGGCGCCGCGGTCACGCCGGCCGCCGATCAGTACAGCTTCTGCGTAGCGCTCGTCGAGGCGCTCGCCGGCGCGGCCGAGCCGGCGCCCAGGCGGATCGCCGTTGTGCTGAAGCGCGGTTGCGCGGCCGACCCGAGCCAGCGGTTCGCGGCGATGGCCGAGCTGCTGCGCGCGCTGGCTCGCGATCCCGCGCGGATGCGCCGCCGCGTCGCGGCGGTTGGGGGGCTCGCGGCGTCGGTCGGCGCGATCACGTTCTTTCTCGGGAGGTACGCGCCGAGCGACGTGGGCGGGTGCGACGAGGGCGCCGCGCGGCTCGACGCGGTGTGGAGCCGGGTCGCGCGGACAAGCGCGCTCGATCGCGTCGCCAGCTTCGGCGAGTACGGCAGGTCGCTGCGCATCACGCTCGAGCGCGGACTCGGCGACCACGCCGCGCGCTGGGTGCCCGAGTTCCGCGCCGCGTGTCTCGACCACCAGCGTAGAGCGGAGTCGAGCGTGCTGTCGGACCGCCGGACCGCTTGCCTCGATGAAGGACGCCATGCCCTCGCCGAGGTCCGCAAGCTGGTCACCACCGCGGAGGCGGCCGACTTGGTCCAGCTCCCGCGCGCGGTGCAGTCGATGCCCGACCCGGCGGCGTGCTCGGATCTCACCGCGCTCGCGTCGGACGTCGAGCCGCCGCCGCCGGGGCTCGCATCCGCGATCTCCCAGGTCCGCCAGCGGATCATCAAGGCGTCGATCCAGCTGGGCGCCGGTCGCGACGACGAAGCGCTGGCCAGCGCCGCCGGTGCGGTCGCGGTCGCGCGCTTGCTCGGCTACGGCCCGGTGCTCGCCGACGCGCTCCTCGTAGCAGGCCATGCACAGCAGAACCTCGTGCCGAAAGCTTCGGTGCCGATCCTCACCGAGGCGATGACGGTCGCCAACCAGGCGCACCGGCGGGAGGTGGCGATCGAGGCGTGGGCGCGCCGCGCCTTCGCGCTCGCGGTGTCGAGCGATCCCGACCACGCCTCGGCCGGCGCGGACTTCGTCGAGTCGGAGGCTCGGGCCAGCGCGCCTCACAGCCTGGCGCTCGCGCTGCTCTACAACAACCTCGGCAACGTGGCGCTCGGCAAGGAACGCCGGGCCGAGGCGCGGGACTACTTCGCGCGCGCGCTGGCGGAGTCGCAACAAGTCACCGGCCCCGGCGCTCTCGAGCTCGTCGTCGCGCGCGTCAACCTGGGTATGGTGACCGACGATCGCGCGGCGGGAGACCGCCTGATCGCACAGGCCGCAGCGGAGCGCGCGGACCACCTGGGCGCGGAGCATCCCGACACGCTGGACACGCAGCTGGCGCGCGCGACCTCGACGCTCGAGGATCTCAAGACCGCCGAGCAGCTCCTGGCCCCGGCCTGTCGGGGCTATGACCTCCACAAGGCGTACCGCGCCGAGGACTGCTGGGTCGAGGTGGGCCTTCTGCGAGCGGACCTGGGTGATCGTGCCGGCGCGCTCGACGCGATGCAGCGCGCCGCGCGCACGTCGCCCGATGCTGTCCTGGCCGCGGCCTACGCCACACTATGGGGGGGCGATGCTCGGGCGGCGGCCGCGCAGTTCGCCGAGGCGATCGCCGGTTCCAGCAAACCGGCGACGGGTGCCGGCGCCGCGCCCGCCGCGACGGAGCCGTGGTGGCAGGGCCTGGCACGCGCAGAGCTGCGGCTCGGCCTTGGCCGCGCGCGCCGGGAGCTGGGCGACCTTCACGGCGCTCGCGAGGCACTCGAGCGTACCGTCGCCGAGCTGGCGCCGATCGTCCACGATCATCCTGCGTCGAGCTTCGAGCGACGGCTCGGTCGCGCCCAGGTCGAGCTCGCGTTCACGCTGAGCGCGCTCGGCGCAGGCTCCGAGAAGCGCGCTCCGGTCGAGGCGGCGGCACTGGCGTGGCTCCGGCGCGTGGGCGGCGCGCCGGCGGAGATCGCCGCGCTGGTCACGGCGTCGTCGACGTCCACGAGATAGCGTAGTTGCCGTGCGTCACGGCGCGCTCCGGATCCCACGGCAATGGGCACGACGGCGAGGGCGGCGACCGTCGGGCTGCCCTGCATACCGCGTCGACCCGGCTGCGGTCGGTGGTTGGCAGGCGCGGGACGAGCAGGCAGCTCGCGCCGTTGGGGGCCCAGCGCGCTTCGATCGTGGGCATCGGTCCGGGCACATACCTCGAGCCCGAGGTCGGCTGCCAGCGCTCGTGGTTGAAGTCGAGCCAGATCGGCAATCCCTCCTCGGTGAACGACCCCCCGGTGCCGCAGTAGTCCGCGGTCAACTCGGCGCGGGCCTCGGGCGCGCCGGGTCGGCGGCGGTGGTGTGCCGCAGCATGTGGAGCTTGGAGATCGCCGTGCCGATGCAGGCGATATTGAACACGTCTTCATCATAGGTATTCTGCGGAGTCGTGAACACTCTGTGCGAGGTCTCGTCATAGTAGTCGCCGCGGAAGATCACGGCGGTCCCATCGAGGTTGCCGTGGTAGCTGTCGTCGAGCCCCGGCCTGCACAGCTGGACCTCGCAGCCATCGCCCGCCCTGACGGTGAACGAGTAGAGTCGCGCCCTCGGGGGAGCCCCTGCGCAGCGATCGCCGGCCGTGCACGTGGCCCAGAAGTCCTCGTAGCGCGCGCCGCGGACGGCTACCCCGGCGACGACGGAGTCGGCGATCGTCAGCAGGTACGGCTCGACGTGCCCTGTGGGGTCGACGTGCTCGAGCCACAGCTGTGAGCCGATCAACTCCTCCCCCTGGAGGATGACGCTCGAGTCCCGCATGATCCCCTGAAGCTCCTGGCCGGTGACCTGGAGCCGCAGCACGTCGCTGCCTTTCTTGAACTCCCGGATCCGCACGCGCTGCGGATTCAGCGCGCCAGCCGTGGTGTGCAGCGTGCGGAACTGGACACCGCTGCCGAGCCAGACGCCGTTGAGGCCACAGCCCGCGACCGGGCAGTTGCCCATCGAGGCCTGCAGCGGGACTGGGTCGCCGACCGAAGCCAGTTGCTCCCAGTTGTAGTGCAGCTTCTTGCAGTCGACCTGCGCAGGTAGGATCGGACCCCGATCGGGCTGCACCGGCCCGCTCGGCGCGAACCGCGCTTGATCCTCTCGACATCCGCTCGACGCAAGCCACAGATAGGCCCCGAGCACCGCTCCAACCATGCAGTTCACCACCGGCGATGTCCACGTCCTCATTGATCCTCGACCTCGGTTAGTTCCTGATGGTAGTCGCGCCCCACGGCCGATCGTTACGCGGATCTTCACACGCCACTCTCCCGCGGTCAGCGGTCGTCGCTGTCGACGTCCGGCTCGCGCAGTGCGCTCGAGAGCCGATCGTCACCACCGTTGGGCGTCACGCCGAGCTCCAGCAGCCCGCGCAGCGTGCGGCGCGCACGCAGTAGCCGCACCCGGATCGTCCCCGGGCTGGCCTCGAACACGTCGGCCAGCGCGGTGGCATCCAGGTCGTGCCAGTAGTGAAGCTCCAGGAGCACCTGCTGGTCGACCGGCAGCTGGCCCATCGCCGCTCGGACCTGGGCGACCTCTTGGTGCTCGCGCAGCTTGCCGCTCGGCGAGCTAACCAGCTCGTTGAGCGAGGATACCTCGAGATCGACGTGCTCGGCCTTCGGGAGCTGGCGGAGGCGCGTGTACAGCTGGTTGCGGGCGATCGAGAATAGATAGGTCCGGAACGTCGACAGGCCGACGAACTGGTTGCGCGCCTTGACGCACGCGAGGAATGTCTGCTGGGTCAGGTCGTCGGCGTCGCTCACGAAGAACCGATAGACCTCATCGAAGTATCGCGCGCACAGCTCCTCTCCCGCACGCCGATCGCCGTCACGCCAGCGCTGCAGCATCACGACGTCGTCATCCATTGGTAGAGCCTAGGATGAAACTGGTCTACGCGCGTAGGGTCGTGCGGCTTCTTTCTCCCAAATCGGGAAGACCCGTCAGGTTCGTTCGCTACAGCCGTGGGCTGTTCGCCGCGGTGCTGCCCGCGGTGGCGATCGCGTCGACCACGCAGGCGTTCCGCCACACCTATCCGTTCTACCGGCTCGCCAATCGCTCGTATGCCGACCTCGTGATCTGGGAGGCGCTCTACGCGCTACAGTTCCTGTCGCTCGAGTTCTTCTTCCGCGGTTTCATCCTGCACGGCCTGCGCCCCGCGCTCGGCGCCAACGCGGTCTTCGTGATGCTCGTGCCGTACTGCATGATCCACTACCACAAGCCGCTGCGCGAGACGCTCGGCGCGATCGGCGCCGGCCTGATCCTCGGCACGCTGGCGATGCGCACGCGCTCGATCTGGGGTAGCGTGCTGCTCCACATCGGCGTGGCGACCACGATGGACGTGCTCGCGCTGCGCGGCTGCCCGCCGATCGGCGGCGCGGCGTGTCACTGAGCGCTAGGGGTTGTCAACCCAGAGCCACGCTGCCCACGTGACGTTGATACCCACGCCGTTGCCGTCGTCGGACGCGGCGATCCACAGCGCGGCGAGCGCGACGGCGGCCAGGACGATAGCCGTCAGCTTTCCAGGGACACCGGCGGCGAGCAGCAACCCCTCGATCGAGGATCCGGATGCGAGGAGCCCGAGGAGCGACCGCGTCTGCTCGTGCGAGAGCCGGATGCGGATACCCCACCAGTTAGTGGTGACCATGGAGCACCTCCACGTCGCCGTTGGCATCCACTTTCAAGACGCCCTTCGCCACGAGCTCGTTGAGCGCCTTGACGGAGCGCTGGAGTGCGTTTGCCAGGTCCTCCTCGAGGTCCGGCGGGGCAGAGAACTCCACCTGCTCCCGATTCATCTTGACGTGCTTCTTGAGCTCCTCGAGCGGTCCACTCGCCGCGATCTTGCCCTTCGACTTCAACGCATCTCGGAACTTTGACATTGACGTTTCCTTGCTTTGTCTTGTGAGCTTCTGTCCTCCTGGTAGTCGGGCCCGAGCAGACCGCGTTACACGAATGTTTGGGTGCATCCGGCCCCCGCGGTCGCTGCGACTGGTAGCTCCCGAGCTTGCCGCCACCGTCGCGAG
>VBLP01000160.1:0-16115 GCA_005887925.1 Deltaproteobacteria bacterium
ACCTTGTACGGCGCCGGCACCACCGCGAACGCGACCAGCGCCAGCTCCGCCCATCCGATCAGGATCACCAGCGCCCACGCCCGCCGCTCGGGCCGCATCTCCGAGTTGAACTTGATGCCGAGCATCTTCGACAGCGCGTAGCCGGCGAGCTGTCCGATGACGAGCGCGGTCTTGAGATCGACGATCCAGAACGTCTGCCCCGCGTACGCCGCCGCCGCGAACGGCTTGCGGAAGCTGTACATCGTGAAGTACGTCGCGAACGCCACGATGACCGCGTAGGTCGCGAACACGGCGGGCGATGCGGCCTGAAGCCAGCTCCGGACGCGATGGGACACCGTTGCGGTCACGTGGGCCGAGCCTACTCCATTGCAGATGACACGGGGGTGGCGGAGCTGCAACAGGCGCGTCGATCACGTCGAGGTCAACGCGGGTCGGGCGACGATGGCTGCAGATCGGCGAATTCGATCGCCGTCACAGCGCGCCGGCCGGCGGCATCACCGTGACTTCCTCCACCGCGATCCCCGGCCGCGCCAGGATCGCGATCAGGAAGCTCGCGACATCGGCCGGTCGCATCATCTTCGCGCGATCGAAGCCCGGCCGATCATCCCAGATCGGCGTGTCGGTGGCGCCGGGCAGGAGCGCCGTCACGCGCACGTCGTAGGGCCTGGCCTCCTCGGCCAGCACCTTGACCAGGCCGAGCTGACCGGCCTTGGCCGCCGTGTAGCCGCCGCAGTCGGTGAACGCGCGGTGCGCGGCGTGCGAGCCGATCGCGACGATGTGGCCCTTGCGCCGCGGCTGCATGCGGCGCAGCGCCTCGCGCGCGCACAGCATCGTGCCGACGACGTGGACGTCGAGCATCGCGCGCAGATCGGCCGCCGAGGCGTTGATCACCGGACCGAAGCTGCCGACGCCGGCCGAGCACACCACGATGTCGAGATCGGGCAGCTCGGCGAACCGCGCACAGACCTCGGCCTCGTCGGTGACGTCGAGGCGCGCCGCCACGATCTCGCCGAGCCCCGGCACGCGCGCCGGCCCGCCGGGGAACCGCCGCGCCGTGGTCAGGACCGCCGCTCCCTCGGCGGCCAGGGCGTCGGCGCACGCCGCCCCGATCCCGCTCGAGCCGCCGGTGACGATCGCGAACTTTACGAGCAGCCGCCTCACGGCTGGTCCCGGCAGCGCAGCGACTGGTAGCTGTCACGCCCCCACACGAGATAGCAGTCGATCTGCCCGCGGCAGGCGGTGAACAGCAGGACGATCCACAGCGCGCGGGTCACGCCGCGACGGTACCACGCGCCGTCGCGAGCCAGACATCGAGATCGCCGCGCGCGCGCTCGGCCATCCGCGGCTTCTTGTTGTCCTTGCGCGTGCCCGGCAGCGGCGGCAGGAGGCCGTAGTTGACGTTGGTCGGTCCGTACTTGTAGCCCGGCGCGCGCGGCGCGGTGACGTGGTGGTAGAGCCCGCCGAGCATCGTAGTGGGCGGCGGCGGTGCGACGTCGCGGCCCGCGAGCTCACCGGCGAGCATCCACGCGGCCACCAGGCCCATCGCGCACGACTCGATGTAGCCCTCGACGCCGGTGAGCAGGCCCGCGAACCGCACGCTCGGCCGGGTGCGCAGCTCGAAGCGCGGCCCGAGCCGGCTCGGCGCATCGATGTACGTGTTGCGATGGATCGACCCGAAGCGCAGGAACTCGGCGCGGTGCAGCGCCGGGATGGTCTGGAAGATCCGCTGCTGCTCGGGATACGCCAGCCGGGTCTGGAACCCGACCAGGTTGTACGCCGTGAGGTACTTGTTCTCGGGGCGCAGCTGGACCACCGCCCACGGCCGGTGCCCGGTCCGCGGATCGCGCAGGCCGATCGGCCGCATCGGGCCGAACCGCAGGGTCTGCGGCCCGCGCTCGGCCATCACCTCGATCGGCATGCAGCTCTCGAAGTAGCGCGGCTCCTCGAAGTCGTGCGGCAGCACCTTGCGGCCGGTGTTGACCAGCGCGACGAACGCCTCGTACCCGGCCTTGCTGAGCGGACAGTTCACGTAGTCGCCGACGCCGGTATCGCCGCCGGCCGCGCGATCGTCCTGGCTGTTGGGATCGGCATCGGCGTCGCGTCCCCACCGCGAACCGCGAAACGCATGGTCCCAGTCGATCGAGTCGGCCGCGACGATCGGCGCGATCGCGTCGTAGAAGTACATGCGGTCGCCGCCGAGCTCCGTGCGGATCACCTCGGCGAGGGCGCCCTCGGTCAACGGCCCGGTGCAGACGATCACCGGGCCGCCGGGCAGCTCGTCGAGCCGGCGGCGCTCGATCCGGATCCGCGGGTGCAGCGCGAGCCGCCGCGTGATCGCGCGCGCGAACCCGAAGCGCTCGACCGCGAGCGCCTGGCCCGCCGGCACGCGATGCTCGTCGGCGCAGCGGATCACCAGCGAGCCGCAGCGCCGGAGCTCGTGCTTGAGCAGCCCCGCCGGCGCGGCCGGATCGTCGCTGCGCAGCGAGTTGCTGCACACCAGCTCGCCGCACAGCGGCGACTGATGCGCCGGCGACATCGCGCACGGCTTCATCTCGACCAGCGCGACCACGAGCCCCGCCTCCGCGAGCTGCCAGGCGGCCTCGCTGCCGGCCATGCCGGCCCCGACCACGGTGACCTCGGGCGTCATGTCCGGACGCTACCACCACGCCGGATCCGAGCGTGCGGCAACGACGGCCGGCAAGCTCAGATGCGTCGGCGCATGATGCGCGCCCTGGGCAGCGGCTCGACCCACTGTCCGCGCCGGCGCCGCTCCGCCCGCGTCTCGGCGACGCCGGCGATGCTCCCCTCCATGCCACGCCTCCGCTCACAGCGTCAGCATGCCACGGGTACGCTGCAGGTCACGGCTTGTCGCGACGCACCACCGTCGCTCTCGGAACCGACTCGCGCGCACCGGCCTCGGACGCTTCCTTGCTGATCAGCTCGCCGCTCCGGTGCGATCGGCTGTACCGGCGATACTCGGCGCCGCACGCCGTGCAGCGGTGCTCGCTCCAGTACGACGGGAATCGCCGCCCCGCCTCGTCGACCTCGGTCGCACGGACGAAGTCGCACGGCTCGAGCGTGCGGCGGCGGCAGCTCGGGCAGGACTCGTACCGCAGCCGGCCGCGTGCAACGAGGCCAGTCAGGTAGATGGCGATCCCGCCGCCCACCACGCCCGCCGCGAGCACCAGCGTCCACATGGGCTACGCCGCGTTGTCCTCGGCCTCGTCGCTGCCCTGCTTCCAGTCGCACTCGAGGCAGCGCAGCATGACGCCGCGCTTGCTCTCCTTCTTGACCACGAACTTGGCGTTGCAGATCGGGCATGGCTGCGGGACCGGCTTGTCCCACGCGACGAAGTCGCACTGCTTCTTGGCCCAGTTCGAGCAGCCGTAGAACGGCTTGCCGCGCCGCGACCGCTTCTCGGCGATGAACCCGCCGCAGCCGGGCCGCGGGCACTTGACGCCGAGCGAGATCGGCTTGGTGGTCTTGCAGTCGGGGTAGCGCGTGCACGCCAGGAACGAGCCGAACCGGCCGCGCTTGACCGTCATCGGTGCGCCGCACGTCTCGCACACCTCGTCGGTGGTCTGCGGCGGGACCTTGTCCCAGGTGCCGTCGAGGTTCTTGACCACCTCCTGGGTGTTGCGGCACTCGGGATAGCCCTGGCACGCCAGGAACGAGCCGTTGCGGCCCCACTTGATCACCATCGGCTTGCCGCGCCTTCTCGAGCTCGTCCTTGAACGGCGTGTAGAAGCCGCCGAGCAGCTTGCGCCAGTCGACCGCGCCCTCCTCGACCTTGTCGAGGTCCGATTCCATCCTGGCCGTGAAGTCCGAGTTGACGATCTCGGGGAAGCTCTCGACCAAGAGGCCGTTGACCAGGATGCCGAGCTCGGTCGGGAAGAACCGCGCCTCGCGCTTCTCGACGTAGCCGCGATCGACGATCGTCGACATGATCGACGCGTAGGTCGACGGCCGGCCGATGCCGCGGTCCTCGAGCTCCTTGACCAGCGACGCCTCGGAGAACCGCGGCGGCGGCTGGGTGAAGTGCTGCTCGGGCCGGATCGACTCGAGCTTGACCACGTCGCCGACCGCGAGCGGCGGCAGCAGGCGATCGGCCGACTCGGCGGCCTCGGCCTTGGCGTCGTCGGTCTCGGCGACCTCGTAGACCTTGGTGTAGCCGGCGAACTTCATCACCTGGCCGGTCGCGCGCAGCACCGCCCGGCCGCGATCGAGGTCGACCGTGGTGGCGTCGTACACCGCCGGCACCATCTGCGACGCGACGAAGCGCTGCCAGATCAGCGTGTAGAGCTTGATCAGCTCGGGGCCCTCGGGGTGATCGGCGAGCACGGCCGCGACCCGCTCGGGCGTCCACTCCATCTGGGTCGGCCGGATCGCCTCGTGGGCGTCCTGCGCGCGCTCCTTGTTGCCGTACTGGTTCGGCTCGTCGGGCAGGTACTCGCGGCCGTAGGTCTCCGTCACGTGGCCGCGCACGGCGGCCATCGCGTCATCGGAGACCCGCGTCGAGTCGGTGCGCATGTACGTGATCAGGCCGGTCGGCCCCTCGTCGCCGAGATCGACGCCCTCGTACAGCCGCTGCGAGAGCGCCATCGTGCGCTTGGCCGTGAACCGCAGCTTGCGCGCGGCGTCCTGCTGCAGCTTGCTGGTGATGAACGGCGCCTGCGGCCGCTTGCGCCGCTCCTTGCTCTCGACCGAGGCCACCACCGCGTCGCCCGCGGCGAGCTCGGCCGCGATCGCGCCGGCCTCGTCGGCCGTCGTGGGCTCGGCCTTCTCGCCGTTCCAGCGCCAGATCCGGCCCTCGAAAGGCGGCGGCTGCGCCGCGCGGCACGTGGCCTCGACCGACCAGTACTCCTCGGGCTGGAACGCGGCGATCTCGGCATCGCGCTCGCACACCAGGCGCACCGCGACCGACTGGACCCGGCCGGCCGACAGCCCGCGCTGGACCTTGTTCCACAGGATCGGGCTGATCTCGTAGCCGACGATGCGGTCGAGGATCCGGCGCGCCTGCTGGGCCTCGGTCAGGTTCATGTCGATCTCGCGCGGCGATGCGATCGCCGCGGCGACGCCCTTCTTGGTGATCTCGTTGATCAGCACGCGCCGCAGGTTGGGATTGACGTCCTTGATCTCCTCGGAGATGTGCCACGCGATCGCCTCGCCCTCGCGATCGGGGTCGGACGCCAGGTAGACCGTCTCGTTCTCGCGCGCCGCCTTGCGGATCTCGGCGACGACCTTCTTCTTGCCCTCGATCACCTCGTAGACCGGCTCGAAGTCGCCCTCGAGGTCGACGCCGATCTTGGACTTGGGCAGATCGCGCACGTGGCCGACCGAGGCCTTCACGGTGTAGCCCGAGCCGAGGTACTTGCCGATCGTGCGCGCCTTGGCCGGCGACTCGACGACGACCAGCGCCGAACCGGGCTTGACCTTGCGCTTCTTGACGGGCCCGCCGGTCTCGGCGTCGAGCTCGGCCTCGATCTCGGTGACGCTCTTCGAGCGGCCCGACGCGGGCGGCGGCTTGGGCGCCTTGGCCATCTTGCCGGCCGGCTTGGCCTTGCCCCGGGTCTTGGCTCTCGCGTCGCCGTTGCCCGACCCACCCCGCGCCTCGACGGTCGACTTGGCCTTGCCGCCCTTGCCGCTCTTGGCTGGCTTGGCGGCCTTCGCCTTGGCCTTGGCGGCCTTGTGGCCGGTCTTGTCTGCGCTTGGGCTCACAGCATCCTCTCGATCATGGGTAGCGCGCGCAGGACGGCGCGCACCGTGAGGCCGGTTTTCCGGACAATCTCGTCGATGCCCCGAGCGCCGCCTGCGATCGCATCGCGCACCTGTTGCGCGATCGGATCGATCGCAGCCGCGCCGCGGACCCGCGGCGTCCCCGCGAGCGCGCGCTCGGCGTCCCCTTCACTCTCGACGATCGCCGCGCCGGCCGCGAGCAACCGATCGCAACCCGCGCTCCCCGGCCACGCCGCCACGACCCGGCCGAACCCGCGTGCCGCGGCCACCGTCGACTGCGATCCCGATCGCACGTCGGCCTCGACCACGATCACCACATCGGCCAGCGCGGCGATCAGCGTATTGCGCTGGGGAAACGTGCTGCGCTGCGGCGGTGTGCCGTCGGGCAGCATGCCGGCGAGCGTGCCGCCGCGTGCGAGGACTTCGCAGAACAGCGGCGCGTGGCGCGCCGGGTACGGCACGTCGAGTCCGCTGCCGAGCACCACCGTGGTCCGCCCGCCGCCGGCGAGCGCACCCCGGTGCGCCGCGCCATCCACGCCGAGCGCACCGCCCGAGACCACGTGAACGCCACTCCCCGCCAGGTGCCGTGCGAGCGCATGCGCCCGATCCATCGCGGCCTGCGATGCCGCACGTGCGCCGACGATCGCGACCGCCGCGCCGTCGGTGAGCGGCGTCCCGCGGAGGTACACCGTGTGCGTCCATCCAAGTGCCTGAAGGCGCTTGGGCAGCCACTCCGGATTCAGCGCCACGGTGCTCACAAGGGGGAAGCAATTAGCTACCCGGACCCCCGCCGTCAAGTGCGAGCCCTGCGAGACAAACAATTTCAGATGTTTGGCGGGACCGGCCCGCGATCCCTTCCTTATATGTGAGGCGCTCTGCGGCAGGCCCTTACTTACTTGCTCGCCTGCATCATCACGATATCGCCGATGTTCATCTCCTGGACCGCCAGTGTCACCAGGCCGACCGAGATCCGGTCTCCGACGTCGACGATCACGATCTCTCCGAGGGCGCGGGCCGGGAACGTGCGGTCATCCTGGCCCGTCTGGCGCTGCATGGTCTTGGGGTACGCGTCGCCGCGCCGGACCACGAACATGCGGTTGCCGATCTCCACCCCGGAGCGCTTGCCGAGGTCGACGAACACCACCTCGCCCTGCCCGACCAGCTGGTCGTCGACCTTGGGCCGCGACGGCGGCACGTTCTTGAACGACTTGAGGAGCGGGCCGACCTTGGCGCCGCGCTCGATCTCCTGGTTCGCCTCGAGGATCACGCCGCGGGCCTGCTTGTCCTGCTTGACGCTCACCACCTCGAGCGTGCCGAGCACGTGCACGTACGCGCCGACCTCGGTGCCTCCCGACTTCACGACGTTGCCCGGCACGTAGATCGAGTACTTGTCGCCGACCTTCGGCGGCCGGCTGGCCGGATAGCTCAGGTACACCGAGTCGCCGTTACCGAGCAGCACCTTCTCGTCGACGCCACCGTCGATCGTGATCGACTTGTCGAGATCGGACTTCTCGACGAACGCGGTCTGCTTGATGCCGACCTCGATCTTGCGCTGCGGCGCGGGCAGCGTCTCGACCGCAGGCGCCGGCGTCGCCGTGCTCTCCGGCTCGACGGGAGCCTGCACCTGCGAGAACATGCCCCGCGGCAGCAGCCGTACCAGGTCGCCGGGATAGATCCAGTGCGGGTTGGTGATCTGCGGGTTGTAGGACCAGATCTTCGGCCACTGCCACGGATCGTTGAAGTACAGCGCGCAGATGTCCCACAGCGTGTCGCCGCGGCGAACCACGTGGAGCTCGGGCACCGGGCCGCCCTGGATCACGCTGGGCTCGTCGGGCGGCGCGGCGCTGCCGTCGCCGACGTAGTAGTTCGTCGGCTCCTGCTTGTTCTGCTGCGGCGTGACCTTGCCGTCGGGGCCGACCACGATCACCGCCGGCGCCGGAGCCGGCGCGGGTGCGGGTGCGGGTGCGGGCGTCGGGACCGGCGCGGTCGCCACCGGCGGTGCGGCCGGATCCAGGTTGACCGGCGGCGGCGGCACGTTGGGATAGATCGGCTGGGCGCGCGCGGCCGTCGCGAGCAAGAGCGGCGCGATCACCGACGCGACGGTCGCCAGCCGGCTCACGGCGTCTCCAGCCGCTTGGCCGCCAGCACCGCGGGCTCCGACTTCGGGTAGAGGTTCACGACTTGCTCCAGCATGGCGTGTGCCTTCTCGCCCTGCCCCAGCGCCTGATAGCAGTATCCTACCTTGAGCAGCGCGTCGGGCACCTTGTTTCCGCGCGGGTAGACCTCGACCACCTTGCGGAACTCCGACAGCGCGCGCGGATAATCCTTCTGCGCATAGAACACCTCGCCGATCCAGTACTGCGCATTGTCCGCATAGTCGTGGCGCGGGTGCCCCGCGATGAACCCGCGCAGCGCCGCGAGCGCGTCGTCGTACTTGCCCGCCTTGACCAGCTCGACCGCCGCGCGATAGTCGTTCGGCGCATCGCCGCGATCGCCGGGCGACTCGTGCTCGCGGGTCTTGCTGCGGACCTGCGCGCGCGCCGTGATCGGCGGGATCCGCCGCGTCACCTCGAGCCGATCGCCGACCGCCGGCACGTCCACCGGCGGCACAGCCGAGCGCGGCGGCGCGCGACGCGGCGGCGGCTCGTCGCTCGCATCCTGGCTCGGCGCGACCGGCGCAGCCGACCGGCCCACCACCGCCTCGCCCTCGTAGACGATCTCGGTGCCGTCCTCGGTGACACCCACCACCCGGGGCGCGCCAGGCGCCGCGACCGCCGCCGCAGCAGCCGGCACCGCCACCTCGACCGGCAGCGACGGGACCGCCGCATCGCTCGCGGCCTTCGCGCGCAGCTCGGCGATCTCGTGCTCGAGCTCGCGCAGCTTGCGCTCCTGGGCGCGGCGATCACCGCGCAGCTCACCCACCGTCTGCGTCAGCCGCCGGTTGTCATCGCGCAGCGACGACATCGGCGTGGCACAGCCGACCACGAGCAGCAGGCAGAGGCAGCGCGCACAGGTCACGCCGAGATCGTAGGCGCTGCATGCGCGGACCGCAAACTATCGACGATCGCTTATCGAAGCGCTTCGCTATACATCCGCGCGCCTCACGGCCCGCCCGGCGCCGGCGTCAGCGTGACGTTCACCTGGTTGGCGTTCTCGGACGGCGTGACCTTCTTCGTGACGGTCTTGTACCCGCTCCTGGCAAGCGTCACCATCGACGTGGTCGATGCCGGCAGCACGATGGTGGCGGGCGTGGTGCCGACCTGGTCCTTGCCGACGATGATCGCAGCGCCCGGCGGAGTCGAGTTGATCTCGACATCGATCGTCGATCGCACGAGCCGCACGATGATCGGCTTGCCACCGGCGGTGGCGGTGACCCGCTTCGTCTCGGGAAGGTACTGCGGTCCACCGAAGGCCAGTGTCACCTCGGTATCGCACGGCAGGGGAAGCTCGGCCGGGACCGTGGCAACGATGCCATTCCACGACACCTCGGCGCCCTTGGGCGATTTGATCAGGGTCCGGCAGATCGCGGTCCCTGCGCTCGGTGCAGCCGCGTTGCCGCGAGCCACCGTGCGGGCACCCGAACCGGTGTTTGCCGCTCCGGCCGGCGTAACACTGCGCACATTTCTCGCCGAATCCATCGAGACAGCTGGTCGCTTCGGTGCGTCGGCGCCGGCGGCGGTGGCGGAGCCGACGGGCGCCCCGATCGATTGCATCGGTTCGACGACAGCAGCGTCCCCGCTCGTGGCAGCCGGTGACAATGTCTCCTTCGACGGCTTCGACTCGGCCGCGGTACTGTCGACACTCATCGCCGAACCGCGAAGCGGTGTCGCGCTGGGGATGGCGCTGTCCGCGCTGGGGATGGCGCTGCCCTTGATGGCTTCCCGTGCGATGACGGCAGCGATGGTGAGTGTCGATATGACGGATATGACGATCACGATCTTCAGTCGCCAGCGACGGTACGACTGCGTTGTTCGAGGAGCAGCTCCTGACGCGGCGCTGTCTTCCGCTCGAAGCGCTGCGAGCTCGCGGTCCACGCGCGCGGCGATCGCGGCCTCGAACGCTGCCTTCGATGCCGCTGCCTTCGCGCCGGCGTCCACCGCTGCCGCCTCGGGGATCGCTGCTTTAGCCGCCGTTGCCTCGATCGCTGCTGCCTCGATCGCTGTTGCCTCGATCGCCGCTGCCTCGGTCGCTGTCGCCTCGACCGCCGCTGCCTCGATCGTCGCCGTCTGGACCGCTGCAGGCGCCGGCCCGGCCGGCTCGGTCGCAGGTCGCGCGCGGTTCCAGCCGGCGGAGCCTGCCGCGAGGACCGCGGGTGCAGCGGCCAGCGCGTCGCCGACTAGCACCGGGATCAGCATCTCGCCGCGCTCGTCGAAGTCGAACGTGCCGAGGTCCGGCGTCTGCTGCCAGCCCGGCCGACCCGGATAGGTCTGCACGCGGTTGCGGACGTAGCGGCCGATCTCGGAGCCGATCGTCACGTGCCGGCCGTCGTGCGTGCCGACCGGCGACAGGCCGCCGGTGAGTGCCTCGATCAGGCAGCCGGTGAACAGCGAATGGCCGGGCATCGGCCCCTCGTCCATCGCCTTCTCGTTGTCGAGCGCCGACGTGATGACCAGCCGGCTCGGCCGCGCGTTCGCCGCCGCGAACGGCAGGTCGAGCAGCGCGCCGCTGTCGCGCCCCCACTTGACCGCCTGGGACAGCGCGATGCCGCTGAAGCAGGCATCGAGGACCACCAGGATATGCCGCGGCGGCAGCTTGGAGATCCGGCGCAACCACGGGTCGAGCTCGATCCACGACGTGACCCGGTGATGGTCGCTGGCGGCGTCGACCGGGATCAGGTAGCCGGTGAGCACCTCGCGGCCGCCGACGCGCTGGGTCCGGCTGCCGCCGTGGCCGGCATAGAACACGACCAGGCTGTCACTCGCATCCAGGCCGGTCAGCTCGTCGGTGACCAGCGCCTCGATCGCATCGCCGGTCGCGCGGTCGTCGAGCAGCGGCGGCACGACCTCGACGAAACCGAGCCGCCGGAACAGCTCCGCCGCGCCCATCGCGTCGCCGGCCGCGTTGCTCAGGCGACGCAAGTGGCGATAGCGATCGATGCCGATCGTCGCGACGACGAGGCGCCCCGACGCATGCGCAACCGCCGGGACGGAGACAGCATCGACATCGCGGCCCTCGCTCGGAATCCTCGTGCTCCTGTCGCCGACCACGATCCCTCAGGCGACGCGAGCCGGCCCGCCGCGACAGGCGTTCTCACTGTCGTCAAATGCTGCGGGCTGCACGAAGCGATCGGATGTCTGACACGCGCATCGTGCTGCAACATCGCGAATCGCAACCGAGCGGGTGCGTGGTCATCGCGGGCATGACGGCGTTGCCGCCGACCGCTGCGTGCCACCTCGCCGGCGCCTGATCCTCGCAGGGCTCGACGCCGACCGGACTCAGCGGCGCCCGGCGAGCGGTTTCTTGCCGCGCGCCGAGGCCAGCGGCGTCTTCTTCACCACCCGGATGCCGCCGGCCTTGCCGACCGGCTTCTTGCGGGCCGGCTTCCTCGCGGCGAGCCGCTTTCCGCCGGGCTTGCGCGCAGCCTTCGACGCCGGCGCGCCCCCCGTCGCCGCGGGCCGCTCGTGGCGAGGCTGGTACACACCGAGCTTGCCGCCGCCCGGCAGCGCGACCTCGGTCAGCACGCCCCAGCCCATGTTCTGCGGCGGCGCGGTGGCGACACCGTGGCCTTCCATCTCCGCGCGGAATCGCTCGATGTCCTCGCACATCAGGTACAGCTCATGCGTACCGCCGGTATCGCTCGGATGCACCGCGACCTCGGCCGGTGGTAGACCGAAGATCAACCAGCCGCCGCCGACGTCGACATGGCTGAAGCGAAGGATGTCGCGCAGGAACGCACGATCGGCCTCGGCGTCCTTGCTGTACAAGATGACATGCGCACCACTGATCACAGAGTCCCCCTTTGTGGTGCATCACTATACCTGTCGCGATACCTGTCGCGCGTCGAAATGCTTGCACGCAGGGAGCCACAGCTACCCGGGTGTCGGCAGAAGCGCATCGGCGCCGACGCCTCACCGCGCGGCCGCGCGCGCCGGGAGCAGCGCCCACGGAATCGGCGAAAATCTCATGCAGCAACGCTACCTGCATTCCATTTGCGGGTTACATCGCGGCCGCCTGACAATCGCCACTTGCGCGCCATGCGAGCCGGCGAGCCGCTTGCTGGACACCTCGCGCAATGTGGGCCCTGTCGATCGTCCTCCGTCACCTCGAGCTCGCGCTGCGCCTTCACACCGCGGTGCCGACATTGCCACCGGAGGTCGCCTATGCGCACGTCCAGGCCGCGAGCGCTGCTGCCACGGAGCAAGTGACCGCCGAGCTGCTGCTCGGAATTGCATTCGTCGAAAGCCGATTCGATCCGAGGGCGGTGTCGCGCGTCGAGGGTCGCACGCGCAAGACCGGACCGTACGCGTCGACCACCGCGCCGGCCTCGCTCGATCCGCGGGCATCGCTGTATTGCGGTCCGCTGCAGACCTTCGCGCCGTCGTGGTCGGCGTGCATGGCGATGCGCGACCTCGTCACCGCGTACGCGGCGGGCGCCGCCGAGCTCCACCAGTGGCTGCGCGACCGCCGCGTCCACGGCAGCACCACGCGCGCGCTCGCCGGCCACGGCTGCGGCAACTACGGCGTGCTCACCGGCCGCTGCAACGGCTACCCCGAGCGCGTGCTGGCGGCCCCAGATCGTGCGCCGCACCGTCGCCAGCTCGTGACTCGGCGCGGTCGCCTGCGCGTCAGGCCAGCCCCAGCGAGAACCGAAGCGCCGCATCGAGCTGCTCGAGCTTTGCGGCACTGAGCGACGCGATGTGTGACTCGAGCAGTGTCTTCGGAATCGTCACCAGGTTGTCGGTGTTGATCACGCACGGTCGGGGCATCCCGTCGCGCTTGCCGAGCGTGACCTCGCTCGGTATCGCGCGTATCACCGTCGATAGCTCGGCCACGGTGATCAGTTGCTTGATCATGTACGCCGCGTCGCGTGACACCAGCGCGACGGGTCGGCGGCCGGCTGGCAGGTCGAGCCGCGCCCACCACAGCTCTCCACGCCTCATCGACGCGACCGCTTGGACGTCCCGGCGCGCGTTCGCCGGGCTGGCGCCCTGGGACGCACGTCGGAGGCCCGCGACGGCTCACCGGGGGACCAGGTGTCCCAGTGCGAGGTGGCCTGTGCTGCCACGGCCCGGGCCGCATCGATGTCTTCGGGGAACCGCAGGTATCCCTCGATGTACCGGCGATCGGCGTCGGACATATCCATGCTGCGGATCCACTCCTCGAGCGCCAGAGCAACCACCGCACTCCGCGACTTGCCAAGGCGTCGCCGCAGGCGCTCGACAACCGCGTAAGTCTCGGTCGGCACCGTGACAGCGATCTTCGTGAACTCGGTCATACTGGAATCATACCACAAGCCTACCGGGTCGCCGCGAGGATCTGATCGGCGCCCTGGGCGAGCAGATCGTCGGCGAGGCGGCGGCCGAGATCCTCGGCGTCGCCGGCGGGGCCGGTGGCCTCGGCGCGCAGGATGCGGCTGCCGTCGGGCATGCCGCACAGGCCGACGATGCGGAGCTGGCCGCCTGCGGCGTCGACGGCGTGGGCCGCGAGCGGGGTCTGACAGCTGCCGCCCATCCGGGACAGGAAGCTGCGCTCGGCGGCGACCCGGCGCTCCTCGGCGGGATCGTGGATCGCCCGCCGGATCAGGTCGGCGACCGGCGCGTCGTCGGCGCGGGTCTCGAGGCCGAGCACGCCCTGGGCGACGGCGGGGATCGAGATCTCGAGCGGCAGCTGCTGGGTGATGCGCGCGGCCAGGCCGAGCCGGGTGAGCCCGGCCGCGGCGAGCACGACCGCGTCGAACTGGCCGTCGTCGAGCTTGCGGATCCGCGTCGGCACGTTGCCGCGCAGCATGGCGATCTGGAGATCGGGCCGGCGCGCGAGCAGCTGGCACTGCCGGCGCATCGACGACGTGCCGACCTTCGCGCCGTGCGGCAGCGTGTCGACGGTGACCGGCGCGCGCGCGCACAGCGCATCCCACGGCACCTCGCGCGACGACACCGCGGCGAGCACCAGGCCCGGCGCGAGCTCGGCCGGCACGTCCTTCATGCTGTGGACCGCGAGGTCGGCCTCGTGGTCGAGCAGCGCCTGCTCGATCTCCTTGACGAACAGGCCCTTGCCGCCGACCTTGGCGAGCGGCACGTCGAGGATCCGGTCGCCCGACGTCTTGATCACGTTGAGCTCGACGGTGACGTCGGGGGCGACGGCGGCGATCCGCGCCTTGACGTGCTCGGCCTGCCACAGGGCGAGGGCGCTGCCGCGGGTTGCGATCACCAGGCGCTGGGTCACGTCACTGCCTTTCGTTCGGAGGGTGCTGGCTCCGCGAGCCCGCGGGCCTGGGCCGGTTGCGGCTCGCGCAGCGCTTCGCGGGGCGGATCGCCGGCGTCGTCCACCTCGCCGGCATCGCGCGGCTCGCCGGGGGCGATCGGCTGGAGGTCGAACAGCTGACACAGCACCTCGGCGCGCAGACCGGCCTCGTCGGGCGGCGCCTCGCGCAGCGCGATCGTCGGCTGGTGCAGCAGCTTGTTGACGATCAGCTGGACCAGGCGCTGGATCGCCTCGCGCTGCTGCGCCGCCGAGTAGTCGCGGCGCGCGATCTGGTCGAGCGTCTTCTGCAGCTCGGCGTCGGCGACCCGCGCGAACCGCTCGCGCAGCGCCCGGATCGTCGGCACCACGCCCTGCGCGCGCATCCAGTGCTCGAACTGGCCGGCCTCGTGCTCGACGATGCGCGCGGCGTGCTCGGCGGCTTTGGCGCGCTCGGCCAGGTTGGCGGCGACGACCTTCTCGAGGTCGTCGATGTCGAACACGTACACGCCGTCGAAGTCGCCGATCGCCGGCTCGGCGTCGCGCGGCACCGCGATGTCGATCACGACGAGCTGGCGCCAGCGCCGCGCCTTGGTCACCCGCTTGAACAGCGGCCGGGTCAGGATCGGCTCGCGCGCGCCGGTCGAGCTGATCACGACGTCGGCCTCGACGAGCAGGCCCTCGAGGTCGGCCCACGGCCGGGCGATGCCGTCGATCTCGGTGGCGAGCGCCTCGGCCTTCTCGGGCGAGCGGTTGGTCACCACGATGTGGTGCGCGCCCGAGGCGTAGAGGTGGCGCGCCGCCAGGGTCGACATCTTGCCGGCCCCGACGACGAGCACGCTCTTGCCGTCGAGGCTGCCGAACACGCGCTTGGCGAGGTCGACCGCGACGGTCGACACGTTCGCCGCGCCGCGCGCGATCGCGGTCTCGCTGCGTACCCGCTTGGCGACGCGGAACGCGCGTTCGAGGCAGCGCCCGAGCAGCGCGCCCGAGGTGCCGGCCTCCCCGGCGACGCCGTACGCCGTCTTGAGCTGGCCCAGGATCTGGGCCTCGCCCAGGACCAGCGAGTCGAGCGCGCTCGCGACCGAGAACACGTGGCGCACCGCCGCGCCGCCGCGGTGGTCGTACAGCACGTCGGCGACGTCGGCCGGGACCAGCCCGCGCTGCTGGGCGAGGAACGCGCGCACCGGCCCGGTCGGATCGGCGCCCGGCCTGCTCACGCCGTAGACCTCGACGCGGTTGCAGGTCGAGACCAGGAGCGCCTCGGCGACCGGCAGCTCCGCGGTCATCGCCTGCAGCGCGCCGGGCAGCTCGTCATCGCGAAACGCCAGCTTCTCGCGGACCGCCACCGGCGCGGTCCGCCAGCTGATGCCGACGACGAACAGCTCGCTCATGCTAGCCGGCCATCCGCCGCACGAGGTAGATCACGAGCACGAGCAGCGCCGCCGCGAACCCGGCGAGCGTGAGCCGCGCGGCGCGCCGGCCGCGCCAGCCGTAGGCCTGACGGGCGACCAGGAGCGCCGCGTAGAACATCCAGGTCACCGCGGCGAGTGGATACTCCGGGCGATCGAGCGACTCGCCGAGCTTGGACACCCAGACCGCGCCGAGCACCAGCGCGAGGGTGAAGATCGGAAACCCGACCCAGATCAGCCGGTGGGTCAGCCGGTCGAGCGCCTCGAGCGGCGCGCCGCGGTCCTTGAACGCGACCGCGTCGAACCGCTTGCGCTTGAGCGCGCGCTCCTCGGCGAGGTAGATCACCGACAGCGCGCTGGCGAGCGCGAACACGCCGACGCCGATCGTGGCGAGCGAGATGTGGATCCGGCCGAGCGTCGAGAGCTCGTCGGGTGCGGTGCCCGCCGGCGTCAGCCGGGCCACCACGAGCAGCACCAGCGACACCGGCATCACCGCCGCGCCGCCCAGGGTCAGCCGGTAGCGCGCGCTGGCCAGCAGGTAGCCGCCGGTGACGATGAACGACAGGAACC
>VBLP01000160.1:16138-20278 GCA_005887925.1 Deltaproteobacteria bacterium
GCCGTGCGCCACGAACGCGGCGCCGACCAGCGCGAGCGCCAGCGGCCGGAGCCGCGCGTGCCCGCCGAGCACCGCCAGCAGCGCCGCCGCCGCCGCGGCATAGGCCACGACCGCGATCCAGAATGCCGGCGACGGCGCCACCGACAGCAGGCGCTCGGTCGCGGCGGTCACGGCGGCAGCGGCTCGCCGATGAAGCCCTCGATCACGTCGTACGCGGTGTCCTTGTAGATCACCGACTTCTCGAAGCAGTCGGCGCCCATCTCGTCGAGCGCCTGCTTGGACTTCACGCGGCCGACCAGGTCATGGGGATCGCCATCGCTGCCGGCGGATCGCACGAAGTGCACCGCCGGTTTCATCGCGAACGAACGATTGAGCTCGGTCAGCGTCATGCGGTCCCCCTGGAGCGAAGCACGGCCTTCGGTCGTCCAGTTATCGAGCCGTTCGACCGAGATGAAAAGTCGCGACATTCCGTGGGAAACAGTGTACCGGCGTCGCGGGTGGCCGGCTAGTCGGTGAGGTTGCCATGGCCGGGCCGCAAGGTTACATAACCTGAAGTATCGGAGGTCCGAATGGCCAGCGCGAATATCCAGGAGCTCACCGACGCCAACTTCGAGGCGGAGGTTCTCAAGTCCGAGATCCCGACCCTCGTCGACTTCTGGGCAGTCTGGTGCGGTCCTTGTAAGCAGATCGCACCGACGGTCGATGCGCTGGCCGACGAGTACAAGGGGCGCGTCAAGGTCGCCAAGATGGACGTCGACCACCACCAGCTCGTGCCGCAGCAGTACGGGGTGAAGTCGATCCCGACCCTGTTGATCTTCAAGGGCGGCAAGGTCGTCGGCCAGCTGGTCGGCGCGATGCCGCGCAGCAAGCTCGAGGCCGAGCTCCAGAAGCACCTCTGAGCGGACGCTCGGATCGCTGCCCGCGAGCCGAGGCCGCGATCCGAGAGCGCTGCGGCGGAGCGCCGGGACCAGGCGCCGAGACCAGCGCCCAGACAAGCCGGGACCGCCGGGGATGGCCGCACCGACTGCGGCAAGATGCCCCGGATCCGGGGAGGTTGCGGCGGCACGCAAATTGTGCGGCCCGAGACCCACGCACCGCCCAACATCCGGGCTATGCCGCCAAAATTCCCAGCGATTCCCGCCCATCGCGGAAGCCGGGGACCGCGGCACGCGCTCGTGCGTATCTTACCCGGAACGATGCACGACCACCGCGAGGGACCCCCGGCAGCGCGTCGGGCCACACGCCAGGCCGCACGCCCGGCAACACGCCCGGCAGCACGCCCGGCAGCACGATCGACCGTCCGTTCCGCGTACCTGCTCGCGGCGGCGCTGGTCGCGACCCCGGCGGTGTCATGCACGCGCGATCCCGCCGTGCTGCCGCCCCGACAAGAGCTGCGACACCGGCCTGATCTGCCTGTCCAACCTGTGCGTCCGGCCGCCGCCCGCCGACTGCCAGGCCGTCGCCGACCAGCTGACCTCGTTCGAGCTCGGCAACTACGCCGAGCCCGAGGACCGCGCGCCGGTCGTGGCGCGCTTCAAGGGCGCCTGCGAGGCCGCGATGGTCACCAAGGAAGAGGGCCAGTGCCTCGACAAGGCGCGCGACAAGTGGACCGCCAGCCAGTGCGCCCCCCGCCTGTTCCCCGAGCTCGCGTCGAGCTCGACCGGCGACTGCGGCGCGATCGTCGACCGCGTGCGCGCCGCGATCACCAAGCAGGCCACCTACGTCAGCGACCCCAAGATGAAGGGCTGGTTCGAGCGCACGATGGCGATCATGCAGGAGTCCTGCACGCAGGATCACTGGCCCGACAGCGTCAAGAAGTGCATGCTGTCCAGCGATCCGGCGACGCTGACCACCGCGTGCAACCAGCAGATGCCACCCGCGCTGCAGCAGCGGCTCCAGGAGCGCCTGACCCAGGCGATGCAGAACTTCGTGCGCTGAACACGAGCAAAATCGCTGGTCAACCTGGCTAGCGGGCGGGGACTGTCGAGTCGACGTAGATCAGTTGCCAGTCACGGAAGACACGACGGCTGAACCAACGAACAGGTGGGCTCTTCAAACAAACGCCTGAAGTGTTCTCCCTGCAGATCGCTCGACCATTCACTGGCGGAACGCTTGGCGGCGGCCTGGTACGCGATTCGCTGCTCTGTCGCGGCGCACCGTCATCCATGAGCCGATACTCAGCCGTTCCGAGAAACCTGAAGGCATCGTCATCGTCAGTCCTTCCATAGTAGACGACATGCCATCCATGGCCTTCGATCAAGAACGATGACTGGTCCCCGGGAACGGCGACGACGCGAACGTAGATCGAGCCACGGACCAGCAGTTGCTCGATGTCCTTTTCCTGCGGCGAGTAGCCCACAGGTGCACCAAATAGCTCAGCGATGAGGCGCTGGCGGAGCTTTCCGGATCCCGGACATAGCGTATAACGCTGGCTGTACATCAAAATCTGAGGACTCTGCGTGAAATGTAGTGGGAAGTTGCACGCGGAGACATTGACACCAGTAAGGACTGCTATCCAAAGGACGGCGGTCCGGCTCATCTTCATCACGCACATGCAGCAGTTCGTCATTGATGAGACCGCCGTTAGGTCCACTTCTGACTACCCGCATTTGCTCGAGGCTGGGTATAGCAGCGCTGCCCTTCCCAGCGTTGGGTTCGGCGACATCTGCCGCGATGGGTTCGATCACACCAGGGTTATCTCGATCGACACGTACAGGCATTACGCTTGCTAATTGCGGATCCCCGATGGCGACCTTCGCCCACCCATCAGCCGTACGAGCCCGATGAGCTTTGGGGTCGCCGCGAAGCAGACGCCGGTCGCCGTCGTGCGCCCCAGGTGCTCGCTCAGCGGAAGTAGTAATCGATCGGTGATCATCGACTGCCACGAGCGTTCCAGGACCGGTGCTCGCCGCGATGTTCTCGCCGAGCGCAGCCACTCCGCCATCGCCGCCGATGGTTGGTTCCGACGCGGAGTTGCCGATGCCGGGGGGCCTTCCATGATCGGGCTGGTAACCCGCGCTTAGGCGAGGGCGCTCACGGTCCTCGGCGTGCCATGTGGTGAGGACCGCCGCCGGGGCTGCGATCCAGACCGTGAGATACCCTGATGCAAGCAGCGCGAACCTCCGCCTCGTACGAGGTTGTCTCGTGATGTAGATGTCGTCGGCAGTCACGCCGGAACGAGTCAACAACGTCGGGCTGGAGACGCTTGCGGATTCCGGCAGCACGACATCGCGCCGCGTACCGCGGGCCGGTTGCAAGGCGAGCGCCACAATGCCCCGTTCGTGAGCCTTTGCAACGGAGTTGCCGTCGACGAGCACAAGATAGAACCCCCGGGCATAGATGATTGCCACCTGATCATCGATCGCGCCAAACATTCCGATGACGCAAGGAACGTGCTGCAAGAGCTCCTGGGACTGCGCCTCGCTGTAACATGCGTTCAGAAATACAATCTTAATCGCCTGTCTCGTCGCTTTCACGACCTCTGCGAGCTGGCCTGCTGTCACGTATTCAGTGCTGCCATCGTCGGCCTGGAGGCAGAGACCGCGCTCGCCCGCCCCGTGCCCGCTGAAATGCAAAACCGTCGGGCTCTCGTGAACCACCTGCAGTAGATCGGCCGGGCGCGCTGCAGGCATGTGCTGGAGCTGAAGTCCTCCGCGATGTGCCTTGCGAATCCCCTCTCCGATCGCGCGATATTCTTCATTGCTCTGAAGATCCGGATACTGCCTTGGGCTCGCTGAAACGAACAGAATGGTGGCTTGCGAAACAATGGCGACTTCCCCCGCAGGTTCTCGCGTAACTATGTTCACCATGGGCGCCGGATGCTCCTGGTTTTTCTGGCGATCGATCACGGCTGTTCATGACAACCATTCGCGCGAATCAGTATTGGGTGCGATGTATAATCCCCGCCTACACACGACGCCCGCTACATTGCAAAGGTTATTGCAGCGATAGCCCGCCGGGTGTCACCGGCTCTACGCATGATAGGCGTAGGCGTGGCGACCACTTCGTGATGAATCCGTGGCTTCGCGGCATACTCGCGTGTCCCGCTGGTCGGACCTTTGCCCGCTCGTCTCAATGCTTGGGCACGGTTCGCGGCGCCGCGCGGGACCGCAAGGGGGCGGTGGGAGCGACGTTGATGAG
>VBLP01000657.1:0-2825 GCA_005887925.1 Deltaproteobacteria bacterium
TTCACTCCTCGGTACCGGAAGGCAGAGGCGTCGCGTCGTCCGCCGCGCTGGAGGTCGCGGTTGCGACCGCCGTCGCCGCGAGCCTCCAGCAACGCATCGACCCGGCGGAGCTGGCGGTGCTGTGCCAGCGCGTCGAAAACCACGTCGTGGGTGCGCCCTGCGGCATCATGGACCAGATGACGAGCGCCTGCGGCCGGATGGATCGGTTACTGCAACTGCGCTGCCAACCGGGCACGATCGAAGGCTACCTCGAGGTTCCAGCAGGTTACCGATTCTACGGCATCGATTCCGGGATCAGCCACGCGGTCTCGGGAGCCGACTACGGGACAGTCCGCACCGCAGCATTCATGGGATCTCGGATGATCGCCGCCGAACATGGATGGCGGGGCGACTATCTGGCCGATCTCACCGCCGCGGAGTTTGCGAAGCTTGGCCGCTCGCTGCCTGATCAGATGTCAGGTGAGGAGTTTCTCGAGCGCTACGGGGGAATCACCGATACCGCGACAAGGGTTGCTCCAGAACGTCACTATCCGGTGCGACGCGCTGCAGCGCACCCCGTGGGCGAGCAAGTCCGCGTGGACCGTTTCGCAGAGCTGCTCGGCGTACTCGCGCGGAACCCAGGATCAGCGAAGGAGCTGGGAGAGCTTATGTACGGCTCCCACCAGAGTTACAGTGCCTGCGGACTCGGGAGTGATGGTACGGATCGTCTGGTCGAGCTCGTCCGTGCCGCGGGTCCGGAGCGCGGCGTCTTCGGCGCGAAGATCACGGGCGGCGGAAGCGGCGGAACGGTCGCCGTGTTCGGTACGCGTGAAGCGGAAGGCTGTGTGCGCGAAATCGCGGCGCGGTACGCCGCAGAAACGGGTCGTGCCGCAAACATATTTATCGAGTCCGGGCCGGGTGCGGCAGAAGTCGGAGTGCTTACCGCATCGCGTCACCCTTGACAGTGCTGGAGGGTCTTCATAAGGTACAAAACCGCACCATGAAACGACATTATCATCCCGCACCCCCGTCCCACCTCGCGGACGACGCTCGGCTGGCCCGCCGAAAGCGGGCGTACTCTCTCCATTAGCAGTCTCATTCGCACGTTGTCGTAGCGGTCGCACTCGTAGAGCCTCAGCCCCCGACGCTCTCGCGACCGTCGCTCGTTCGGGGCTCGTGAGGTCGAGGTCTTACGTGTTGGCTCCGCTGGTATTGAAATTCGGCGGTACGTCGGTCGAGGATGCGGTCGCGTTCGAGCGCGTGGCGGCGATCGTGAGCGCGCGGGCGCATGCCGGTACGCGGCTCGTGGTGGTCGTCTCCGCGCTCTCCCGAATGACCGACGCGCTGCTCACAGCCGTGACGCGCCGGTCGGCCGAGGGATTGTCCCCGCTTATCGAGCGCCACCGCGCGATCGCGGCAGCATTGCTCCCTCGGGAGCACGTGTCCGGCTTCGAGCGCGGACTCGAAGCAGCGAGCGCCGAGATCGCTCGGCTGCTCGAGCGCGTGCGGCGGGAGCCCGACGACGAGGCCGCGCTACGAGACGAGGTCGTCTCCTATGGAGAGCGCCTCGCGTCCTCGCTGCTCGCGCGGGTGCTCGCGGAGTCCCAGCTACCTGCCGAGTGCGTGGACGCGCGCCGCTGTATCCTCACCGACGAGGCGTTCGGACGAGCCGTGCCTGACGTACTCGAGACCGCGCGCCGCACCCAAGCAATGATCGGGCCGCTGCTCGAGGAGAGGCGTATTCCCGTCCTCGGCGGCTTTATCGCAGCGGCGACGACCGGCAGGACCACGACGTTGGGACGGGGTGGGTCGGACTACACCGCCGCCCTGGTCGGTGCCGCGCTGGACGCGACCGAGATCCAGATTTGGACCGACGTTCCCGGCGTTCTCACGGCCGATCCGCGCGTGGTGCCCGGCGCGCACACCATCCCGAATCTCTCCTACGCCGAGGCCTCCGAGCTCGCGTATTTCGGCGCGAAGGTACTCCATCCCAAAACGATTCAGCCGGCGCTCGAGCGCGGCATCCCGGTGCGCATCCTCAACTCACGCGCCCCGGACGATCCCGGCACAGTCGTGACGCGGGAGGCGAGCGTCTGGCCCGGTGCCGTCAAGTCGATCGCGCACAAGAGCGGGATCACCGTGCTGCAAGTCACCTCCGCCCGGATGCTCGGAGCGTACGGCTTCCTGCGCGCCCTGTTCGAGGTGTTCGACCGGCACCAGATGCCGGTCGACGTGGTCACGACGTCCGAGGTGAGTCTCTCGCTCACAGTGGAAGACGGCGCCGCACTGCCCGCGGTGATACGCGACCTCGAAGCGCTGGGTGAAGTGCGAGTCGAGCGGCGCAAGGCGATCATCTGCGTGGTGGGGGAGGGTCTGCGCACCACGCCGGGGATGGCTGCGCGCGTGGTCGAGAATGGGTTCAACGAGGTCGGGCTTCTGTTCGTTGTGGACGAGGACCAGGTGCGCGAGGCGGTAGCGCGGCTGCACGGGGCATTGCTCGATAGAGCCGCGACGGACCGCCAGACGGGCCCGAACCGCGACTACGTTCCCCGTCCCAGCGCCCGCGCGTCCGCCCGTCCGCCCGTCGCGGACCTTGCGCGTCAGCTGATCGACATCCCCTCGATCTCGGGAGACGAGGAAACTGTGGCGCGCTTCCTCGCGGCTTATCTCCGGGACCTGAAGTACGAGGTCACGATGCTGGACGGCGTGCCCGGCCGCCCCGGTTTGCTCGCGCGGACCGCGGCGCCTCCGCGCATCGTGTTCTGCACGCATCTCGACACGGTAGCGCCGCATGTTCCGGCCTCCGAGGACGACGCGTTCCTGTACGGTCGGGGCGCCTGCGACGC
>VBLP01000657.1:2883-7284 GCA_005887925.1 Deltaproteobacteria bacterium
GGCACGCGACTGCCGTTTCTTGATCGTGGGCGAGCCGACCGAGAACCAGCTTGCGGTGGGCAGCAAGGGCTCACTGCGGCTCACGCTCCGGTGCGAAGGGACGGGGGGGCACTCGGCGTACCCCGAGCGCGGCCGCTCCGCCATCCACACGCTGGTCCAGGTGCTCGCCGACGTGCAGGCGGTCGCCTGGCCGCGCGATCCCTACTTCGGCGACACCACGTGCAATATCGGCCTGATCGGGGGTGGCGCGGCGGCCAACGTGATCGCCCCCGAGGCGCACGCGGAGCTGCACCTCCGCCTCGCGACCGACCAGGCGCCGGTGCGCGAGCTGCTCGAGCGCGCCCTGGGAGGACGCGCGAAAATCGAGTATCAGAGCTTCACGCCACCCGTGCGCCTGACCCCGGTGCCCGGGTTCGAGCAATGCGTGGTGGGGTTCACGACCGACGTTCCCCACCTGTCGAGCTGGGGCACACCGCTGCTCCTCGGGCCCGGCTCGATTCACGACGCGCACACGGCGCGCGAGCGGGTGGCCAAGGCGGAGCTCGAGCGCGGGGTAGAGCACTACGTGCGCCTCGCACGACAGCTATGAAGCTCGCCTTCTTCGGCGATGGCCGGATGGGGAGCGCCGCGCTCGCGCAGGCGAGGGCCGAGGGCTACGAGATCGGGCTGGTCGTAAACACCGACGATGCGGCCGAGGACGCCGACGCACTGGCGAAGCGTCTGCGCGGCCACGACGCCGCTCTCGACTTCACAGTCCCGCACGCGGTCTTGAGACACGTGACCGCGTGCGCCGCCGCCCGCGTGCCGCTAGTCGAGGGCACGACCGGCTGGCAGGACCAGGAGGCCGAAGCGCGGCGGGCGATGGATGCCGCCGGAGGCACGATGGTGTTCGGGGCGAACTTCTCGATCGGCGTGCAGGTCTTCTATCGCCTGGTTGATCGCGCCGGGGAGCTGTTCCGGGGGGTCGCGGCGTACGACGCGTTCATCGAGGAAGCGCATCATGCTCGGCCGTGAGGTCCCGGTGGCGAGCACGCGGGCGGGGCATATTCCTGGAGTGCATCGGGTGGGGTTCGATTCGGCGGCGGACCAGGTGATGATGATCCACACGGCGCGCTCGCGTGAAGGATTCGCGGTCGGGGCGGTCGCGGCCGCACGCTGGATCGCCGCCCGCCCAAAGGGCACGGGTGGCGTCTTCGCATTCGCCGACGTGCTCGACCAGATTCTCGAGACGGAAAGGAGCGAGAAACGATGACCATGCGCGTGGAGTGGCTCAGGGGATGCGCCACGGCGCTCGTCACCCCGTTCGCCTCCGACAGCGAGGTGGACGAGGCGGCGATGCGCGCGCTCGTCGAGCGGCAGATCGCGGGCGGCGTGAAGCTCCTCGTCCCCTGCGGCACGACGGGCGAAGCGATGACGCTCACGCCCGAGGAGCACATGCACGTGGTGCGGCTCACCGTGGATGTCGCCCGGGGCCATGCCCGGGTGATCGCCGGGATCGGGAGCAACTCCACCGCGGTCACCGTGGAGCGCGCCAGGGCCGCCCGTGATACCGGCGCGGACGCCGTGCTCGTCGTGGCGCCGTACTACAACAAGCCGACGCAGGCGGGGCTTCTCGCGCACTTCACGGCGGTCGCGGCGGCGGTCCCGGGCTATCCCGTCGTGCTGTACAACGTGCCGGGCCGCACGGCGTCGAACATCCAGGCGCAGACGGTGCTCGACCTCGCTGCCCGCGTGGAGAACATCGTCGGAGTGAAGGAAGCATCGGGAGATCTCACCCAGATCATGGCGATCCTGCGCGAACGGCCACCCGAGTTCCATGTGCTGTCGGGCGACGACGCACAGACGTTGCCGCTGATCGCGCTCGGCGCCGAGGGGATCATCGCGGTCGTCGCCAACGAGATGCCGGACTTGATGGTGCGCCTTACGGACGACGCGCTCGCCGGGCGGTGGACCGCGGCGCGCGAGACGCACTACCGCCTGTTGCCCCTGATGGAGGCGAATTTCCTCGAGTCCAGTCCCGGGCCGGTGAAGGCGGCAATGGCGCTGATGGGACTCTTGGACGAGCGCTTCCGGCTCCCGCTCGTGCCAGTGCAGGAGAAGACGCGGGCCCGGCTGCGTGAGGTGCTGCAGGCGCTCGGCGCGCTCGAGCGTCCCGCCCATGTCGCTGCGTGAGGAGATCGCGGCGCTCGGCACGTCCGGCCGCACGTCGTTCAGCGCCGCCGAGCGGGCGTGCTTCGAGGAGTTCCGCCGCCTCTTGTCACGGGGCGAGGTGCGAGCCGCGGTCCGCGAGGCCGACGGCCGCTGGCGCGCCGAGCCCTGGGTCAAGCACGGAATCCTGCTCGGCTTCCGGATGGGGAAGGTCATCGACTTCTCGATGGACGGCACGTTTCGCTTCTTCGACAAGGACACCTATCCCGTGCGCCAGACGAAGCTCGCCGAGGGCGTCCGGGTGGTGCCCGGGGGGTCGGCGATCCGCGACGGCGCGTACGTGGCCCCCGGGGTCGTCTGCATGCCGCCGATGTACGTGAACGTGGGCGCGTACGTGGACGCGGGGACGCTGATCGACAGTCACGCGCTCGTCGGCTCATGTGCGCAAATCGGAAAGCGGGTGCACCTCTCCGCGGCGGCGCAGATCGGCGGCGTGCTCGAACCAGTGGGTGCGGTTCCCGTGATCATTGAGGACGACGTGCTCGTGGGCGGCGGGTGCGGTGTTTATGAAGGAACGCTGGTGCGCGAGCGCGCCGTGCTCGCGGCGGGGACGATCCTGACGGGCTCGACGCCGGTGTACGACCTGGTGCACGAGCGCGTGTATCGGCGCCCGGAGGGGGGGGTGCTCGAGATCCCGGCCGGCGCCGTGGTCGTGCCGGGCTCGCGTGCGGCGGCGGGCGCTTTCGCGAACGCCGGCGGCGTTTGCTTATATACGCCCGTGATCGTGAAGTACCGGGACGCGCAAACCGACGCCCAGGTGGCGCTCGAGGCGGCGCTGCGATGACCGCGCGCCGGCTCGCCGGGGTCGAGAAAAGCGCGATCCGGCAGTTCTTCGACCGCGCGCCGGCGGGGAGCATCAACCTCGGGCTCGGCGAGCCCGATCTCCCGACCCCGGACGTGGTGCGCCAGGCGGCGGTTCGCGCGATCCTCGAAGAGCGAAACGGTTACACCCCGCACGCCGGCCTCCCCGCACTACGCGAGCGCATCGCGGGGGATTACGGGACAACGCCCGAGAGCGTCATCGTGACGGCCGGGTCGCAGGAGGCACTGTACCTCGCCATCACGACCCTCGTCGACGAGGGCGACGAAGTACTCGTGCCCAACCCCGGCTTCGTCGCATATCCGGTGATCGTGCGGATGGCGGGCGGGCGGCCGGTGCCGTACGGTTTACCGGCGGCGCAGGACTTCGGGTTCGATCTCGACCTGTTCCGCCGCGCGCTCACGCCGCGCACGAAGGTCGTCGTGTGCATCTCCCCCTCGAATCCCACCGGTCGCGTGCTTTCCGAGAACGACCTGAAGATGATGGCGGCGGCGCTCGCCGGAACGGGTGTGACCGTGGTGAGCGACGAGATTTATCGCGATCTCTATTTCGGCGACGCCCGGCCCGCGTCGATCGCGCAGCTGTATCCCGAGACCGTGGTCGTGAGTGGGCTCTCCAAATCGATGAGCATGACGGGGTGGCGTCTGGGATGGTTGTGCGGGCCGGCCGAGGTTACGAACAGCGCAGTCGTGCTGCACGGCTACGTGACGACATGCGCGTCCGCGATCTCGCAGAAGGCCGCGCTCGCCGCATGGACGAGCGAGGCACACGCGGCACGGCGCGAGATGCGCCGCACGTTCCGCGCGCGGCGCGACTGCTTGCTCCGCCTCGCCGCGATGCACGGCCTGCGCGCGGTGCCGCCCGAGGGGGCCTTCTACGCCATGGTGGACGTCGCGCCGTGGGGCTCGTCCCTGGCCGTGGCCGAGGCCGCTCTCGAGCAGCGGGTGATCACGGTGCCGGGTGGCGCATTCGGGTCCGAGGCGGAGAGATTCCTGCGCCTCTCATTTTGCGTGGACGAGGAGACGCTGACTGAAGGCATGCGCCGGGTCGCCCGGGCGCTCGCGCAGCTCAAGCCACTCGAGGAGCAGCCGGTGTGACGCAGCCGATCCGGGTTGGGATTCTCGGCGCCACGGGGACCGTGGGGCAGCGCTTCATTCAATTACTCGACGGGCACCCGCAATTCACCGTCACCGCGCTCGCCGCCTCAGACCGCTCGGTGGGGAAACGCTTCGCCGACGCGTGCCTGTGGCGCCTCGCGGGCGAGATGCCGCTGGCGGTCCGCGACCTGCCGGTCGGACCGCCCAAGCCGCCCCTCGACTGCAACGTCGTGTTCTCGAGCCTGCCGGCGGAGATCGGGCGCGACGCCGAAGGGT
>VBLP01000002.1 GCA_005887925.1 Deltaproteobacteria bacterium
CGTCGGGCCCCGCCCGCGCTCACTCAGACCTGGCTCAGAACGCGGTCGTGCCGTTCGGCGTGCCGAGGCCGGTCGGGCCGTCGTAGCCCGCGCCCGCGGTGCACAGATAGCCCGGGCTGCAGCTGCCGTTGCTGCCCGAGGTCACGTCGAACAGGGCGCTGGTGTGAGCGTACGGATCCGAGGCGAAGTTGACCGCGCCACCGTTGACGCCGTAGACCGCGCCGATCAGCGGGGCCGCGACGCTGGTGCCGCCGAACACCAGGAAGGCCGACTTGCTGCGGGACGTCGGGGCGAACACTGCCACGCCGGTGTTGGGATCGGCCACGGCGGAGACGTCGGCGACCGTGCGCCGCGCGCAGCCGGTGTCGGTCTGCCACGACGGCTTCGCATAGACGGTGCTGCAGCCGCTGCCCGCGCCGCTCCACACGGTCTCGGTCCAGCCGCGCGTGTTGGCGGCGGTGCGCAGCGACGTGCCGCCGACCGCGACGACGTGCGGCGACGACGCCGGGAACTCGACGCCGAAGCCCGAGTCACCCGAGCTCGCGGTGACCGCGACGCCGGCGTGGTTGTACGACGCCTCGACGGCGGTCGAGCCCGACTCGCCACCGCCGTAGCTGTTGCTGATCACGTGGGCGCCGAGAGAGGCAGCGGTGTTGACCGCCGCGGCCAGGTTCGCGAACGAGTTGGTGTCGCCCTCGACCAGCAGGATCTTGCAGCCCGGGCAGATCGCGCTGACCATGTCGAGATCGAGCGCGGTCTCCTGCTCCCAGCCGACGTCGAGCCGCGGGAAGCTCGAGCCGCCGCGCTGGTCGACCTTGCGGAAGCAGCCGTTGGCGGTCGTGCACGGCGGAAGCCCGAACGTCGAGCGATACGTCGCCAGGTCGCTCTCCGCATTGGGATAGCCGAACGCATCGACGATCGCGACGACGGTCGACGACGAGCCCGAGCCGGTGATCTTGTACGCGTCGCGCAGCTGCGCCGGTCCAAGGCCCGACGGCGTCGCGGTCGGAACCGGCCTGCCATCGGCGCCGATCAGCACGCGGGCGTGGCAATTGACCTCGGCAGTCGGGTCGTTGCAAACCCGCGAGTGGCTCGCGCTCGCGATCTCGGCCGCGGTCATCGCAACGGCAACATCTGCGTCATCGTCGGTCGCGACGGCGCACGCAGGAACAGCAAGCAGGAATACGAAGGGAACAGCAGCTAAACTCAGTGATCTGGCAGATTTGGGCATGCACCCCAGTGGGGAGTGTCCCCGCGCGCGTCCCATCACGCGCACTAACAATGTCCGAGGTAATCGCCACGCACGGACAGACCCCGGCGCGTCGATCGCATACGTCTCGCGCGGCTTTCACGGCCGCGCGCAAAATGCTGCGGACTACTTCAGAACGCCGCCGTGCCGTTCGGCGTGCCCAGGCCCGTCGGACCGTCGTAGCCGACCTTGCCGGTGCACAGGTAGGTGCCGCCGCAGCTGCCGTTGCTGCCCGACGTCACGTCGAACAGCGCGCTGGTGTGCGCGTAGGGATCCGCGCCGAAGTTCACCGTGCCGCCGTTGAGCGCGTAGACGCCCGCGATGATCGGCGCCGCGACGCTGGTGCCGCCGAACACCAGGAACGCCGAGCTGCCCGAACCGTTCGGTCCGAACACCGCGACGCCGGTGTTGGGATCGGCGACCGCCGAGACGTCGGCGATCGTGCGCCGCGAGCAACCCGTGTCGTGCTGCCAGCTCGGCTTGGCGTACACCGTGCTGCAGCCACTGCCCGCGCCGCTCCACACCGTCTCGGTCCAGCCGCGCGTGTTGCTCGCGGTCCTGAGCGACGTGCCGCCGACCGCGGTGACGTGCGGCGACGACGCCGGGAACTCGACGCCGAACCCGCCGTCGCCCGAGCTCGCCGTGACCGCGATGCCGGCGTGGTTGTAGGCCGACTCGACGCCGGTCGAGCCCGACTCGCCGCCGCCATAGCTGTTTTGCAGTTGGGGCAGATCGCGCTCGCCATGTCGAGATCGAGCGCCTGCTCCTGGTCCCAGCCGACATCGGTCGGCGGGAACGTGGTGCCGCCGCTCTGGTTGACCTTGCGGAAGCAGCCGTTGGCCGTCGTGCACGGCGGCAGGCCGAACGTCGACCGGTAGGTCGCCAGGTCGCTCTCGGCATTCGGATAGCCGAACGCATCGACGATCGCGATCGTGATCGCCGAGCTCCCCGAGCTGGTGAGCTTGTACGCGCTGCGCAGCTGGGTCGGTCCCAGCCCGGCCGGCGTCGCGTTGGGGATCACCGCGCCGAACGCGTCGACCAGGACGCGGGCGTGGCACTGGACCTCCGCGCTCGGGTCGTCGCAGGTCCGAGCATGGCTGGCGACGCGGATCTCGTCGTCGGTCATCGTGGTGGTGACCGTGTCGTCGGGAAGCGCGCACGCGGACGCGAACAGCGCGCACGCGAGGGGAAGTGTCTGACAAGCGTGAGAGCGAAGCGATGTAGCTGGCATGGGTCGGCACAATGCGCGTGCCGGGCGTTGTGACAAAATTACGTTCACTAACAAGAATTGATGTTCAAACTTGACAATAGACCGCACATGGCATTTTGCCCCACGCACTGTATGCCCGGATCGGCGCGCGCGGCATACATCGCAATCGCCGCGCCGGAAATATCCAGATCATCATGATCCGGAGTGCAGCGTGATGCTGCGGCGCGAGCGCCGTCGGTCCATCGTCGCCGCGCGTCGGCGCACGGCTCGCTCCGCCGCAGATCGACGCGATCATCGTCAGGACGCGGACACACCGTTCGGCGTGCCGAGCCCGGTCGGTCCGTCGTAGCCGGTCCGCGCGGTGCACAGGTAGCTCGGGCTGCAGCTGCCGGTGCTGCCCTGTTGAATAAGGTGCCTTGTCGATAAAATATAGGCTGACGCAGGAGTCGGGAGCTGTGGTCAGAACGCCGCCGAGCCGTTCGGCGTACCGAGCCCGGTCGGGCCGTCATAGCCCTTGGCCGCGTTGCACAGGTAGGTCGGATCGCAGAACCCGGTGGATCCCGACTTCACGTCGAACAGGCTGCTCAGGTGGGCGTACGGATCGGAGCTGCTGTGGATCACCCCGCCGTTGACGCCGTAGATGCCGGAGATGATCGGCGCCGCGACGCTGGTACCGCCGAGCACGAGCCACGCCGGCGGGGTCGCCGGGGGAACCGTGTCGGAGGTCTGCGTGTACACCGCGACCCCGGTGTTGGGATCGGCGACCGCGGCGACATCGGCGACGGTCCGGCCGGTGCATCCCGTGTCGTGCTGCCAGCTCGGCTTGTCGAACACGAAGCTGCAGCCGCTGCCCGCGAAGGTCCAGGCGGTCTCGGTCCAGCCGCGGAAGGTGAACGAGGTGGTGAGCGTCGTGCCGCCGACGGCGGTGACCGCGCCCGACGACGACGGCCACTCGACGCCCAGACCATAGCCCGCGTCGCCGGTGCTCGCGACGTACGCGACCCCGACATTGTCGAACGCGCCGTCGTAGGTGTGCCCGGCTGCCAGCTCGTCAGCGCCGAAGCTGTTGTTGACGACGTGAGCGCCGAGCGAGACCGCCACGTCCTCTGCCGCGGCGATGTCATCGAACAGCGGCGTGTCGGCCTCGACCAGCAGGATCTTGCAGTTGCGGCACATCGCGCTGACCATGTCGAGGTCGAGCGCGGTCTCCTGCTCCCAGGACAGGACGTTGGGCGGGAAGCTATCGGTCATGCCGCGCTGGTTGACCTTCCGGAAGCAGCCATTGGCCGTCGTGCACGGCGGCAAACCGAACTGCGAGCGATACACCGCGAGGTCGGCCTCGGCGTTCGAGTAGCCGAACGCGTCGACGATCGCCACGGTCGTCGACGAGCTGCCGCTGCTCGAGATCTTGTAGGCGCTGCGCAGCTGGCTCGGACCGAAGCCCGCCGGCGCCGGGTTGGGATGCGGACAGCCGTTGGGGTCCGCGATCGCACGTCCGTGGCAATGCACCGTGCCCGGATCCACGCTGCACAGCGAGACCGTGCCGGCCGTGGCGATCTCCTGCGCCGTCATCGTGTGGCTGGGCTCGTCGGGCCCGCTGATCGCGCATGCCGAGGCAAACATCACCACAGCAAACGCACCGGCTCGTGACGCTGAGCAGCGAGAGGGTGTTGACATCATGCGCATTACAATGCGCGTGCCACGCCTACCCCTGAAGTCACCCTTACTAACAAATCCGACAGTCAATTTCGATGTATTTGACTCAGCAATCGCACATCAGTAAATCATTGCCAGTCTCGCGGTGAACCACAGAGTCCTGAGATCCGGAGTTGGTTCAGCGGGACCTCGCCCCGCGCTCTGTACAGTAACTCGGCCTCAAATGACCCGGGCGCCGAAATTTGCTACACGTGAAAGGTGCGCAGACCGGATCCAAGGTATGCTTGCCGCCCTCAGGTAAGATACCGAGGTAATCAAAGATCTGCGACGAGCAGCGTCTCGCAGATCAGCAGACCGCCGGACGACGACGCCGTCAGCCCGCGGCTGGCCGTGCGGCCCGCTTGAGCTGCGCCGCCATGTCGCGGTACCGGCCCAGCCGGGCGTAGACCCGGGCCAGCCCCGACGCGGCGCGGACCTCGAAGCCGGGAGTCTGGGCGGCGGTCTGGAACGCCTCCTCGGCGCCGAAGCCCGCGCGCAGCACCGTCGCCGCGCGCGGACAGTCGTTGGCCCTGGCGAGCGCCACGGCATAGGCGACCCGCGCGTTGCCGAATGTGGGGGCGAGATCGAGCGCGGCGCGCAGGGCCTCCTGCGCCGATTCGAGATCGTTGACCTCGAGCGCGTGGCGGCCGCGCTCGTAGTAGCGGCGGGCCACCGCCGACATCAGTCGAGCTCCAGCAGGCTGAACCGCGCCGAAGCGTCATCGCCGCCCGACTCCGGCTTGTCATTCGCGGGCGCCGGGGCAGCCGGCGGAGTCGGAACCGCGGTCGGCGCGGTCGCCGCCGGGGGTGAGCTGGCCTGGGCCGGCGCCGGTGGACTGCCGCCGGGGTTGCTGCGCACCGACAGACCGCGCGGCGACGGCGGAGTCGCGGCCGGCGAGGGACCCGCGGGTTGACTCGGCGGTGGTCGCTGCGCCAGCGTGGTCTCGACGATGTTGACGCCGGTGCGCGGCCGGGGCGCGTCCACCGCGGTGCCGCCGATCGGCTGGCGCGCGGGCAACAGCGGATGCACCGCGTTGCCGATCCGCACGCTGACCTGCTCGCCATCGACCGCGAACATCGCGAGCTCGGGGTGATCGAACCGGGTCTGCAGCGCGGTGATCAGCTGGGCGAAGGTCGGCGCGCGCAGATCGCTCAGCGTCTCGGCCTGGTGGATCAGCATCGGCGGCGGGCCCTCGACCACGTACTCCTTGATCACGAAGGTCAGGATGTCGAGCAGGGTGTCGCGATCGGCGTCGGCGAACGCTTCCTTGACGTTGCTGGCGAGCTCGCGGAGGTCGGGTCGGGACGGCATGGTGTTCTCCTAGAAGGTCGCTCCGTCGAGATCGGCGCCGGTGGTCTCGCAGCCGACCAGGCGCACTCCGGTCAGGTCGGCGCCGCACAGGTTCACGCCTCGCAGGTTGCAGCGCACGAGCGCGGCGTCGCGCAGCGTCGCGCCGTACAGATTGGCGCGCCGGAAGTCGACGTCGAACAGCGCGGCGCCGGTCCAGTCGGTGCGCGACAGCGACACGGTGGCGTGCTCGTAGCCCTCGAACACGACGCGGATCAGCACGGCGCCGGCGAAGTCGGCTGCGTACAGCTCGGACTCCTTGAACGTGGTGTCCTGGATCTTGGCGCGGTGCATCCGGATCCGCGCCATCCGCACCGGGCCGAGGTCGCAGCGCAAGAGCTGCGCCGAGCTCAGGTCGAGCTCGGTCAGGTCGCAGTCCCTGGCGCGCACGCGGTGCCACAGCGCGCCGCGCCACTGCGACGTGCGCAGATCGCTCTGCCGGAGCTCGGCGCGCTCGAGCCGGCTGTCGTCGGCGTCGGCGCCGCGCAGGTCGAGCCGCTCGAGGGTCACGCCATCGAGGTCGACGCCGCCGGCCGGCGAGCTCGTCCTCGGCGACCAGCCGCTCGAGCTGGACGCGCGACTGCACGATGCCCGCGTCGGCGCTGGTGTCGCTCATCACGACGAGGATACCCCGAGATCCGCCGCCGCGTGGCGCGGGATGTCCCCGATCGCACGCGTCGGCCGCGGGGGCCGCCGCAACTCAGGCGCGGCGCTGGACGCCGTTGCGAAGCATCTGATTGCGCGCCGACTCCGCCGCCATGTCCTGGACGCGCTCCTTGATCTTCTCGATCGCCCGCTTCATGGCGGCCTCGGCCGCGAGCTTGGCGCTGGCCGCGTGCGCCGCCGCGCCGGTGCTGGCGCCCGCGTCGTGGCTGCCGCCGCTCTGCTCCACCGAGTGCTCGACGGCCTCGGCCTCGGCCTCGTGCTCCTCGGTGAACGGCATGCTGCCCGAAAACGTCGACTTCTTGTGCAGGCCCTGGTGGGCCTGGGCGACGTGGGTGAGCTCGTGGGCGAGCAGCGCCTGGCCGGCCGCGCTCCCCATCGACTTCTCGGGCGAGCCGCCCATCAGGATCATGCCGGTCGAGCCGATCGTGACGGCGTATGCGCCGCGCTGGCGGTTGAACTCCTCGGCGAACTCGCCGGAGTAGATCCGCACGTGGCCGAGGTCGACGCCGAACCGCTTCTCGTACTTGGCGCGGATCGACTGGTCGAGCCGCTCGCCCTTGCCGGCGCGGCGCGACACCATGCGGAGCAGCCGATCGGGGTCGTACTTCTTGGCGAGCTCGTCGTCGAGCTGGTCCGCGCCGGGCAAGCCGGTTTCAGGTTGGTCGCTCACGCCAGTCTTTCTACGAGCTTACTCGTCCTTGCCTTCCCCGGCCCACGTCGACACGTAACCTTCGGATCCTTCATAGAATTCCGCGGTCTTCTGCTGATCGACGACCGCCCCGTCGCCGCCGAGCGCCTGCTCGAGGAACTTGGTCTCGGCGATGCAGCTGCCACCCTTGACGCCCTTGACCTGGAACGTCACCTCGCCCTTGGGGTTGATCACGATCTCGATGTCTTGCTTGTGCATGGTTACTCCGACACCCACTTGCGAACGACCAGGCGGATCGAGCCGTCCTCCTCGTTGACTTCCTCCTCGACGGCGTAGCCCTTGTCCTCGCAGGCTTGCTTGACGTTGTGGTACTGGTAGCGCTGGCTGAGCTGGTGCTTGAACTCCTCCTCGGAGACCCCCTTGGTGGTCTCGACGCCCCACCAGTCGGCGGTGATGTCGTACGTGCCGTCCTGGTTGTCGACCACGCCGACGTCGTAGCGGCCCATGTCGACCGAGATCGCGGCCTGCAGCTTGTCGCCGCGATAGCCGCGGACCGAGACCGACTGGCCCTGCTCGGCCTCGACGAACTTGAGCTCCATGTCGGCGAGCGCCTTCTTGATCGCCGCCAGGTTGGTCATCTTCAGCGCGCACTTCGTGAAGTGAGACATCACATCTCCAGCTTGCGCTCGCTGCCGCCCGGCACGACGCCACCGTGCTTCTCGATCCACGAGCCCTTGCGCTCGATCCGCTTGCCCGACGCCATGCGCGCGCGCGTGCGCGCCCACTCGCGCATCCCGTCGATCTGCTCGCGCATGGTGATCGCCAGCGGGACGATCTCTCGATCTGCTCGCGCATCGTGATCGCGAGCGGGACCATGTCCTTGAGGGTGTGGAGCATGCCCTCGGTCGTCAGGTCGTTGCCGGTGTCGAATGCATCGTAGAGCGCGGCGACCACCGCCTGCTCGAGCTCGGCTCCGGAGAAGTCGAGCGTGCTCTCGAGCAGCTTCTCCATGTCGAACTGCCCCGGGTCGCGCTTCTTCTTGCGGATGTGGATGTCGAGGATCTGCTGGCGGTCCTCGCGATCGGGCAGGTCGCAGAAGAAGATCTCGTCGAACCGGCCCTTGCGCAGGAGCTCGGGCGGCAGCTGGAGGACGTTGTTGGCGGTCGCGATCACGAACACCGGCGTGGTCTTCTCCTGCAGCCACGTGATGAACGACGCGAACACGCGCGACGTCGTGCCGCCGTCGGTCTGCCCCGAGGACGCGGTGCCGGAGAACCCCTTCTCGAGCTCGTCGATCCACAGGATCGCGGGCGCGATCGCCTCGGCGGTCTTGATCACCGAGCGGATGTTCTCCTCCGAGCTGCCGACCAGACCTGCGAAGATCTTGCCGACGTCGAGCCGGAGCAGCGGCATCTGCCACAGCGCGCCGACCGCCTTGGCGGTCAGCGACTTGCCGGTGCCGGGCACGCCGATCAAGAGGATGCCCTTGGGCAGCGGCAGGCCGAAGTCGCGGGCGCGCGAGCTGAACGCGTTGCGCCGCTTGACCAGCCAGTCCTTGAGCACCTCCATGCCGCCGACGTCGGAGAACTCCTCGCGGTGCTCGTAGTACTCGAGCAGCCCGCTCTTGCGGATGATCTGCTTCTTCTCCTCGAGGATGGTCTCGAGGTCGAAGGTGCGGGCGCGGACCGCCGACTTGGCGAACACGTTCTCGGCCTCGACCAGGGTCAGGCCGAGCGCGCTCTCGACGACCCGCTCCATGAACGTCGCGTCGCTCTCGATCACCTGCTGGGTCTCGGCCGGCAGGCTCGGCAGCACCTTGCGCGCCGCCTCCTCGATCTCGAGCCGGTTGGGCAGATCCCAGTCGAGCACCGCCGAGATGCTCTTCTCGAGCTCGGGTGGCACCTTGGTGACCGGCGACAGGACGAGCAGGCTCTTCCTGGTCTTCTTGAGCTCGGTCGCCGCGTCGCGCAGCCGGCGCACCACGGCCGGCTCCTTGAGGAACGGGTGGAAGTCGCGGAGCACGAACAGCCCGCGGCCCTCGGCGCGCATCACGTGGTCGATCGCCTTCATCGGGTCCTTGACGTCGCGCGTGCCCTGGCCGTTGGCGATCGTCTTGAATCCCTCGGTGATCGACCAGACCTCGAGCCGCATCTCGCGCTCGACGCACAGCCGCTTGAGCGCTTCCTCGACGCGGGTCTCCTCGGGCGAGGTGATCCAGATCAGCGAGTAGCGCGCCTTGATCAGATCTTCGATCTCGCCCCTGCTACTTCGTTTGTGCTCGATCGTCATGGCGATTCGTTATCCGTTCGCGTCATTCATTCCATTCCCATCCGCGCGGCATTTCCGCGGCGCTGGCCATCGTCTGCCATCATCGTCATCATCCGGCCCCGCCGGCGAGGTCGCGCAGGCCGCGCAGCGCGCCCTTGGCGGTCTCGGCGTTGTCGACCAGCGCCTCGACCGCCTGGCTCACCGCCTGGAGCGTGTCGCCGTCGGCCTTGAGGTTGGGCAGCTCGCCCTGGACCAGCCGCATGTTGTTGCGCATCTCCGACAGGATGTCGTTGATCGACTCGTAGACCTCCTGGGCGAGCTTGGCGATCTCGCTGCCCGCCGCGCCGCCCCCGCTCGCTCCGTCGATCACCGACACGGCCTGGGCGTCGGCCGCGGCCTTGGCGCGGGCGGCCTCGGCGCGCGCCTTGGCGGCGTCGGTCTTGGCGGCGTCGACCTCGGCCTGCAGCGACTTGAGCGAGCGCTCGGCGTTGGCGGCCTTGTCCAGCGCCTCCTTGAGCTTGCGCTCGCCGGCCTCGCGCTCGAGCTGGAGCTCCTTGGAATCGGTCTGGCTCGGCGGAGGCGCCTGCACCTTCTCGAGGTCGGTGACCTTGCGGCGCAGGCGATCGAGCTCGCGGCGGGCCTCGTCGCCGCCGGTCGACGCCGCGTCGCGCGCCTTGGACGCGACGAGCGCCTCCTCGGCGGCCCTGTGGCGGGCGACCTCGGCCTTGGCGAGCGCGTCCTGCGCGACGTTGCGCGCGCTCTCGGCGGCGAGCTTGCCGTGGACCGCCTCCTGCAGCTCGACCTCGATCTGCGCGAGCCGGCCCTCGAGCTTCTCGCGGTCGCGATCGGCGAGCTTGTACTGCTCGTCGATTCGTTCGCGATCGGCCTCGACCTTCTTGAGCTCGACCCGCAGCTCGCGGATGTCGCCGGTCATCTTCATCAGGTGATCGGGCTGCGCACCGCCGCGCCCCGAGTCGGTCTGGGCCTCGACCAGCAGCCGGCCGAGCCGGCGGTTCTCTTCCTCGAGACCGTTGATCTGGGCACCGGCGCGCGACGCGTTGGTGCTGGCCTCGTCGCGCTCGGCGCGGAGCTGCGCGATGACCTTGAGGTTCCTCTCCTTCTCGGCCCGCAGCTCCTTGATCACCTCCTCCTGCGAGATCAGGCCGACCCGGCGCTCCTCGAGCATGCGCTCCTGCTCGTTGATCACCTCGCGCAGGTGCTCGATCTCGGTCAGCTGCTCGTTGAGCTTCTTCCAGCCCTCGTCCTTGGTCCGCGACAGCTCCATCAGCTGGCGGTTCTTGTCCTCGAGGTCCTCGCGCAGCTTGGCGGTGTCCTCGAGCGCGCGCGCCGCCTGGCGCTCGCGGGCCGCGACGTTCTCGGCCATGTCGGTGAGCTCGCCCCGCGCCCTGGTGAGCTCGTTGCGGGTCTGCTGGAGCTCGTCGCGCAGCTCGTCGGCGACGCGGTCGTGGGCCAGGACCTGGTCCTCGCGGTCCTTGATCTGCGCCTTGAGCTCCTCGATGCGCTCGCGCATCGCGCCCGACTCGGCCCGCACGCGCTTGCCGTCGGCGACCTCGCGCTCGTAGTTCGCCGACGCCTTCTCGAGCTGGCCGCGCAGCGACTTGATCTCGCCATCGGCCTTCTGCGGATCGAACTCGAGGCCGAGATCGACCAGCACCTTGTTCTCGGTGGGATCGGGACGGGCCGCGCGCGCGCCGACCGGTCCCATCGGTCCACCGGGCGAGAACATGCTCGGGTTGGCGCCGGCGCCGGGCATCGCCGGAGGACCGCCGAACGGCGCCGCACCACCGCCGGGGACCCCGGGCGGGCCGCCGTAGGGCAAGTTGGGCGTCCCGGACGGCATCGCCGGCGGTCCGCCGTACGGCGCGGCGTTGGACTGCGAGCCGACCGAGCCGCCGAAGCCGCCGCCCCGCGCGGCGCCGAAGCCCGGGCCGACGGTCGGTCCGCCGCCCGGCATCGCCGGAGGACCGCCGTAGGCCGAGCCCGGTATCCCCGCGGCTGGTACGCCGGCTGTGCGCCGAACCCCGACGGCGCGGACTGCGAAGCACCGGCGAGCGGCGGTGCCTCGTTGCGCTCGAGCACCATCGTGCCGCCCTTCTTGCCGGGCGGAGCGGCCATCTGCTGCGGCACCGGCTGCCGCACGACGTTGACCGCGCCCTCGTCGACGAACCGGATCATGAGCGATCCGCACTGGATGAGGTCGGCGTGGCCGAGCGCCTGCTTCTGGATCCGGGTGTTGTTGAGGTGGGTCCCGTTCGCGCTGCCGAGGTCCTCGACGACGTACCGGCCGCCTTCCATGCGGATCTGCGAGTGCCGCCGCGACACCATGCCGTCGTCCGTGCGAATCGCACACTCCAGGCCGCGCCCCACATAGGCGGTCTCGGTGGGCGACAGCTCGACCGTCCCCTCGCGGCCCTGGCTATCCCGGAACAGGAGTCGTGCCATTGGGTACCCTGGATGGTACCGGGGCCCGGCGCCGTGCGCCATGCCCGAAACCACCTGTCTCGGCCGTGCCCACGAACGCTACTCGGGCTTGAACACCGCCTCGGTATTTCCGACGCGGATGATGTCGCCGGGCTCGAGGGTCTTCTTGGGCACCTTGTGGCCGTTGACGTAGACACCGTTGGTCGAGCCGAGGTCGGCGAGCTCGTACTCGCCGTTGACCTTGCGGATCCCGGCATGTTTTCGGGAGACCGCCGGGTCGGCGAGCACGACCGTGTTGCCGGCGACCGAGCCGATCGTCGTGACCTCCTCGGAGAGCGGCAGCGTCTGGTTCGCCATCGGCCCGAGGATGAACTCGAGCCGCGCGACCGGAGCCCAGCCGCAGAACAGACACCTGGTCCAGACCGGCAGCATCACGCGCCGGCATCCGCCGCACAGCTTCTGGTGCGCCGAGGTGGCGTTGGACCGCGCCACGATCACCAGGATGCCGAGCAGCACCAGGGCCACGACGACGATGAGGACGATCAGAGCGCTGGTAGACACGACGATTGCCTGATGGGCGAGAGTCCTAGACGATCGACTTGAACTTGAAGTTCGTCTTGCCGAGCGTGATCAGGTCGTTGTCGACGAGGTCTTGCTTCTGCTGGATCTTGCGATCGTTGACATAGCAGCCGTTGGTCGAGCCGCCGTCGACCAGGCTGAAGCCCTGCGGCGACGCGTTGATCTGGCAGTGCTCGGTGCTCATGAAGCCGTCGTTGACCACGACATCGCACGGCGG
>VBLP01000658.1 GCA_005887925.1 Deltaproteobacteria bacterium
CGGCGTACCTGTTCCTGGGCACGATCGACACCCACGGGCCGTGGATCGCGCGCCGGCCGTGGATCAACCAGTACTCGCCGGGGCCGTATCACGGGCCGTTCCAGGAGTACGGCACGGCCAGGGAGCTGGGGTTCAAGGCCGGCTCGATGGGCAGCAGCGTGATCCCGCCGCCGGCGGACATCTAGCGCCTGCGCGCGATCTACGACTCCGCGGTGAGCTATCACGACATGCAGGTCGGCCGGCTGGTCAAGCAGCTGCAATCGTGGGGGATCTGGGACCAGACGCTGTTGATCATCACCGCGGACCACGGCGAGGAGCTGTTCGAGGATGGGCGCTGCGGCCACGGCGGCTCGCTGCGCGATTCGCTGACCCGGGTGCCGCTCTTGATCCACGATCCGGCGCGGTTTCCGCCCGACGTGATGGTCGACGAGGGCGCCGAGGGCGTCGACCTCATGCCGACCGTGCTCGCCGCGATCGGCGCGCCGCCGTCATCGGCGCCGCAGGGCGAGCCGCTCGAACCGCTGGCGCAGGGCATCGGCCGCGGCTGGGTCCGGCCGTCGTACGCGTCGCAGTACGAGTACGCGCATGCGATGCGGATCGGGCGGTGGAAGATCCGCGTCGGGCCGCGCGGCTCGCCGCTGGTCGGCGACATGGCGGCCGACCCCGGCGAGACCGCCGATGCCGGACCGACCCATCCGGTCGAGCGCAGAATGCTGACGGACAATCTCGGGCTGTTCCTGGCGATCCGCCGCCAGTGGCGCAAGGTCGACTGGGGGGTGGTGACCAATGTCAGCCCGGCGGGGGCGCTGGCGCTCGACGGAGCCTCCACGCCGTGAAGCGGGCGCTCACGATCGCGGTGGCCTCGGCGTGCGCCGGCCAGGACGCGCCGCTGCCGGTGATGCCGAGCTCGCCGATGGCGCCGGACGCCGCGAGCGCGAGCGCGAGCCCGCTCACCGAGGAGCCGCAGGGCTGTCCGCCCGATCCCGGCGCGGAGCCCGAGATCGCGACGGTGCCGCCCGAGCTCGCGCCCCGACCACCGGACCAGATCGTGCCCGGCGAGGCCGAGGTCTGGCTCAAGGGCTCGACCCACGTCCACGCGCGCGCGTCGGGCGACTCGAGCGAGCCCACCGCGGGCGTCACCGGCTGGTATGAGCAGAACCACTACGACTTCATCGTGCTCACCGATCACAACCGCGTGAGCGAGCTCGACGCGCACGGCGACACGCGCGGCCAGATCACGCTGCGCGATCCGCACGCCGGGCTGATCGTGTTCTCGGGCATCGAGCTGACCCACAACCCGATCGGCTGCCTGCCGGTCGGTGACAGGAGCCGGAACTGCCGGATCCACGTCAACGTGATCGGGCCGACCGCGCGTCCCGGCGGCCGCATCGAGTGGGCCGAGCGGCGGAGCCACCTGCGGATCGACATGTATCGCGCCGCCATGGTCGCGCAGGGCGCGCTCGGCGGGGTCGCCCAGATCAACCACCCGCAGTGGCTGTGGGGGATGACGCCGGAGCTCCTCGCCGAGCTCGGCCATCGCGGCATGCCGCTGGTCGAGATCGCGAACGCCGCGTTCTCGAAGTGGAACGCCGGCGACGCCACGCACCCGTCGACCGACGCGCTGTGGGACGCGGCGCTCGCACGCGGTGCCGTGCTGTGGGGGGTCGCGTCCGACGACGCGCACGACTACCACGGGCACGGCAAGTACCCGCCGGGCGGCGGCTGGGTGATGGTGAAGGCGCGGCGCGAGCCGCGCGCCATCCTCGATGCACTCGCCGCCGGCCGGTTCTATGCGTCGACGGGCGTGATGCTCGGACGCGCGGAGGTCGATGGGGACGAGCTGGTGGTCGAGGTCGACCGCGCCGCCGTTGGCAGCTACACGATCGACTTCATCGAGAACGGCAGACGCGTCGACTCGGTCCACGGTCGGGTCGCACGGCACGGCGTTCCGGCCGCTGGTTACGTCCGTGCAGTGGTGACCCGCGACGACGGCCAGCGCGCGTGGGTCCAGCCCGCGCGGCGCTGACCGGCGTCACAGCGCCGTGTAGCCGTGCTTGACCGCGAACCGGGTGAGCTCCGAGTTGTTGCGCAGCCCGAGCTTCTTCAGCACGTGACCGCGGTGGGTATCCACGGTCTTGATGCTGATCTCGAGGTGCTCGGCAATCTCCCGGTTGGTCATGCCGCGCGCGAGCATCTCCATGACCTGCTGCTCGCGCGCCGTCAGCGCGCTGGCGGGGTGCCCGTCACCCGTCCTGAGTAGTTCTTCTACCCCGGGTGGGATCACCTGCTCACCCCGGCTGACCGCACGGATCGCGGCCAGGAGCTCGTCGGGCTCCACCGCCTTGTTTACATAGCCGTGCGCCCCCGCCGCGATGGCGCGGGCCGCGTAGCTAAGCTCGGTGTGCCATGTGAGCACCACGACGAGCGGGGCTGTGTCCATGGGTCGCATCTCGGTCAGCACGTCGAACCCTGAGCGGTCCGGCAAGCTGATGTCGAGGATGAGCACATCGGGACGCTCGCGCTTAACCATATCGAGCGTTTCCGCGGCTGTGCCCGCTTCCCCGACGACCTCGATGTCGTCTGCCTTGCTAAGCGCCTCTCTCAGCGCCCAGCGAACGATGGTGTGGTCTTCTGCAATCGCCAGTCTTATCATCGGAACCTCCGCGGCCTGTGTCCGAAAATTAAGCAACCTGCGCGCCGTTTCTCAGGACGGCTATGTGAGGCCGATCTGGCCACACGTTGCATGAAACCTGCACTGAATCGATCTTTGTTCATCGCCGAGCTCCGAGCGGCGCAGCGCTGGTCGAGCTCGCAGCATCGCAGGCCATGGCTGCGTCCGGCCCTCGGCGCGTCGCGGGGACGTTCCTGGGAACAGCTTAGTGGGATGCGACCTCGGGTGCACGTGGTTCCTTCGCGGGAACGCCGCGGCGGCCCTCGGCGCGCGGTGCACTCGGTATGCACAGCTACTCGGGTCGCGCGCGCTACCCCGGCGCTGCCCGGCACGCCCTGTCCGGCGCGCCGACAGATGTGCAAGGCTTGCAGCGGCGACGCGTGCGGCTCCGCGGCGGCGGCGTCGTCGCGACTGCCCGATCGAGTAGGATGAACGGCGATGTCAGCCCGGCCCTACATCGTCGGCATCGCCGGAGGCACCGGCTCGGGCAAGACCACGGTCGCGCTCAAGCTCGCCGGCGCCATGCCCGCCGGTCGCTGCATCACCCTCGAGCACGACGCGTACTACCGCGACCAGGGCCACCTGTCGCCCGAGGTCCGCGCCGAGCTCAACTACGATCACCCGGCGGCGCTCGAGAGCTCGCTCCTGTCGCACCACCTGCGCGAGCTGCGCGCCGGCCACGCGGTCGAGGTGCCGATCTACGACTTCACGACCCACACCCGGCGTCGCGAGACCCGGACGGTGGAGCCGGCGCCGGTGATCATCGTCGAGGGCATCCTGGTGTTCACCGACGCGGCGCTGCGCGAGCTGATGGATATCAAGATCTTCGTCGACACCGATCCCGACATCCGGCTGATGCGGCGGATCCGCCGCGATCTCGAGCAGCGCGGCCGGACCTTTCAGTCGGTGCGCGACCAGTACTACGCGACGGTGCGGCCGATGCACCTGGAGTTCGTCGAGCCGACCAAGCGGTGGGCCGACCTGATCATCCCCGAGGGCGGCGACAACCGCGTCGCGATCGACGTCCTGCTCGGCCAGCTGTGGCGCGTGGTGAACGAGCAGTAGTCACGGGATCAGCACACCGGCGCCGGTGGTCGCGCGGCTTTCGAGGTCGCGGTGGGCCCTGGCGGCCTCGGCGAGCGGATATTTCCGATTGAGGGGGATCTTGACCTTGCCGCTGCCCACCATCTCGAACAGCTCGTTCGCCATCTACTCCGCCGCCTCGCGCGTCGACAGGTAGCTGCCCAGCGTCGGCCGCTGCACGTAGAGCGAGCCCTTCTGCGCGAGCTGGCCGAGGGCGACCGGCGGGACCGGGCCGGACGCGTTGCCGAAGCTGACCATGAGGCCGAGCGGCGACAGGCAGTCGAGCGAGCGGTCCCAGGTGTCCTTGCCGACGGCGTCGTAGACCACCGGGACGCCTTTGCCCGCGGTGAGCTCGCGGACCCGGGCGACGACGTCCTCGCGGCGGTAGTTGATCATGTGGGCCGCGCCGTGCTGCTCGGCGAGCCGGCACTTGTCGTCGCTGCCCGCCGTGCCTATCAGGCGCACGCCGAGCGCCCTGGCCCACTGGCAGGCGATCAGCCCGACGCCGCCGGCCGCGGCGTGCCACAGGATCATGTCGCCGGGGCCCAGCGTGACGCGGGTGCGGCGCAGCAGGTACTGCACGGTGAGGCCCTTGAGCATCATCGCCGCGCCGGTCTCGAAGTCGATCGCGTCGGGCAGCTTGACCACCGGCAGCGCGGGCAGGACGCGCGCCTCGGCGTAGCTGCCCGGGGTGCGCGCCGCGTACGCGACGCGGTCGCCGACCGCGAGGTGGGTCACGCCGGGGCCGATCGCCTCGACCACGCCGGCGCCCTCGGAGCCCAGCACGAGCGGCAGCGGCAGCGGGTACAGCCCGCTGCGGTGATAGATGTCGATGAAGTTGATGCCGCACGCGCGGTGGCGGACGCGGACCTCACCGGGCCCGGGGTCGCCGAGCGGGACGTCGGCCAGGTGCATCGTGTCGGTGTCGCCGAAGCGGTCGATCTGGATCGCTCTCATGGGGGTGAGCGAAACCTACCACCAGCCATGTATAGTCGGCGTCATGCTAGTGGCTGTAACCGGCGGCGCGGGGTTCATCGGCTCGCACACCGTGGACCGGCTGCTCGGCGCGGGGCATCGCGTGGTCGTGCTCGACGATTTTCGCACCGGCCGCCGCGCCAACCTCGCTCACCACGCCGGGAGTGAGCGGCTCGACATCATCGCGTGCGACGTCTCGCACGGCATCTTCGCCGCGCTCGCGCCGGTGACCGCCCGGCACGGCCCGGTCGAGCGCATCGTCCACCTCGCGGCGCAGGTCTCGGTCGTGCACTCGGTGGCCAACCCGCTGGTCGACATGCAGATCAACTACGGCGGCACGCTGCACGTCCTCGAGTACGCCCGTGCCACCGGCGTGCGCAAGGTCGTGTTCGCGTCGTCGGCCGCGGTCTACGGCGACGTCGCGATCATGCCGGTGGGCGAGGACACACCGACCCGGCCGGTATCGCCCTACGGCATCGACAAGCTCGCGTCCGAGCTCGCGCTCGACTACTACGCGGCGGTGCACGGCGTGCCGACCACCACGCTGCGGTTCTTCAACGTCTACGGCCCGCGCCAGGACCCGTCGAGCCCGTACTCCGGGGTGATCTCGATCTTCGCCGACCGCGCCAAGGCCGGCCGCCCACTGCTGATCTTCGGCGACGGCAGCCAGACCCGCGACTTCATCTACGTCGGCGATGTCGTGCGCGCGATCGCGGCGGCGCTCGAGGATGGCGCCGATCGCGTGGTCGCCAACGTCGGCAGCGGTGGCGAGATCGCGGTGCTCGAGCTGGCGCGCTCGATCGTCGAGCTGTGCGGCGGGCGCAGCGCGATCCACCACGCGCCGTATCGCCCGGGCGAGATCCTGAAGTCGCGCGCGCAGGTCGACCGGCTGCACGAGGCGCTGGGCATCGTGGCGGAGACGTCGCTGCTCGACGGGCTGCGCGAGACGCTGCGCTAGGAGTTGTAGGGCCTGGTGCCGGAGAACGCGTGTACGCGCGGCTCGCCGTGGGCTGCTACGCGGATGGGCGTCGGGGCCGCGCCCACCGAATCACCACCGACCCATGCGCGGACGGCGCGAGGTATCTGCGGGACAACACCCGGCCAATCCTAATCACGGTCGCGACCCCGACCCCATCCGCTCGCGGTCGCCCACGGCTAGTGCGATTCAGAGCGTCCGGGTTGGCTTGCCGGCCTTGACCCAGCCGGCGATGCCGTCGGGCAGCACCTGGACGTGGCGGTAGCCCGCGGCGATCGCGGTCTCTGCCGCCTGGTGCGAGGCGCCGCACGCGGTGTTGGCGCAGTAGAACACCAGGGAGCGGGTCCTGTCGGCCGGCAGCTGGTCGACCGCGTCCATGTCGCGGAGCAGGACGGCGCCGGGGATCACGCCCATGCGGCGGCGCGTGACGTCGCCGTTGGCGTCGACCGGCACGCAGTCGTGGTGGTCGAGCATCGCGGCGAGCTGGTCGACCGAGACCGTCGCGACC
>VBLP01000003.1 GCA_005887925.1 Deltaproteobacteria bacterium
CAGCAACTCCTCCGGCACCGCCTCCCGCACGTGCCGCTTCCCGCGACGCCACCCGGCGAAGGCGGCCTTCAGCTCACTCAGCGAATCGACTTTCATCTCGCGTCCTCCTGACGGCCATCGCCGTCGAGTTGGACGCTAACCGACGCGTCATCCCCGGGCCGTCACACTTGCCGGAACGGTAGACCAGCACGTCCTCCGGCGGGCAATAGAACTCCTCGATGGGAAACGCCGCGACCCGCCGCGACCAAAGCAGGAACGTCGCGCAGCGAAAGCGCGATCACGATATCGACGTCATGAGTCAGCCGCGCTTCACCGTACAGAATCCCGGCCGTGCTGCCGGGTGACGATGTACGGGACGCCGAGACGCTCGAGCCGGATGATGAACGGCTCGAAGAGGCTAGGTTCCGGCACGCAGGAAGATCCCTCGGACGTGGTCGCCGATCTCGCGATCCGTCCAGTCCGGATGCAGCGAGCGCTCGTAGGCCTCGCGCAGACGCCGGGCAGACCAGTACAGCCGGGTAGATTGACGCAGGCGCTCCATCGGGGTCATCTCGCGGTAGCGCGCGAGCTGCTCGGGTGACGGCCGATCCACGAGCCAAGCGTAGCACGTGAGCTGACCGCGCCGTGCCGTGGGCGACGTTATCTCGACGAGATCCGCCGGGCTTCTCTCCTCGTCATCGACCGCTGCACTGCGCAGCTTGCCCAGGCCACGCAGACTGCGCTGCGCAGCGCGCTCTGGGCAATCGCATCGAGGCTGCCGCGACGACCGAGGTTGCGCCGCGATCGGCATCCGATGATGCACGGCCCGACGGCTGCATCGCAGCGCCTCGCATGCATAACAGCCAGCGCTCCACCACCGGCTCGATCGCCTGAGGGCCGCCTTGAACCACCAGCACGACCAAGCCCGCGCTCCCGCCGCGCCCGCGACCACCGCGCAGCATCACGGCTCGCTCGACCCCGGCCGTTCCAGCCGCAGCGCCCTCCTCCGCAAGCCGGACCACGCCGTCGCCTCGGGGCTCACGCACCATGTGCCGGGGGACCACGCCCCCGAACCCCTCGCGGCGGCGCAGCAGTCGCAGATGAGCCGCGCCTACGGCTTCGACTTCAGCGGCGTCCTGATCCGGCGCGACAGCCCCGCTGCCACCGGCGCGACCCGCGCGCTGTTCAAGGACGGCGAGATCCACTTCCGCCAGGGCGAGTATCGCCCCGGCACGCCGGACGGCGACCGCCTGATCGCCCACGAGCTCGCACACGTCGTGCAGCAGCGCGGCGGCCGCGGCGAGCGCACCGGGTCGCGCGAGGAACTCGAGCGCGAGGCCGATCATGCCGCGTCGCTTGCGGCGCGTGGACAGCCCGCACCGATCGCACTGCGCGCCGATCCTTCCGCGTCCTATGCCTTCCATGACGGTGAGGACCACGACGAGCCGCTGGATGACACCGCGGACGAAGCCGCGCCCGACCATGCCACGCACGATCAAGACGCGGACAACGAGAGTCCGGATCGCGCGAAGCAGCGACGGAAGAACCGCGCGATAGGCCCAGATGGTGCAGCACGGGACCGCGCAAAGCAGGACGGTCCGCACCAGCGCATCACGGCGCAGCAGCCCTCCACGACGCAGAGTGCGAACAAGCTGCTCGACCGGAAGAAGCTCGACGACAAGAAACCGAGCGGTGCCAGCAAGGCAAGCGTCGCCCAACGCAACGATCGACACGCAGGCGATCCGCACCAGAACCAAGTCGCGGCCGATGCCGCGAAGCGGCGTGAGCCGGCCGCTGGCACCGCGAAGCACGGCAATGCAATCGCAAACCCTGCGAGCCAGAGCCAACCATACGCGAGTCGTTCGAATCGAGGTGACACGCCTGCGAATCACCCGACTCACAGCGACGCGAACAGAGTTGTAGCAAAGGCCAATGACTCGCACGCGAGCCCCGCGAACCACGGCGCGCAACCCGACCACCCGCTCACGAACGAGCCGCGTGCGAGCCACGCGAACCATGATGTCGCGAAACCGAGCGGCTCGATGCCCGCGCCACTCGCGACCGGCGAGCGCACAGGAGCAGGCATCGAGCGCGGCGACGCCTCGAGAGCGTCGTCCTTCGCGACCCCCTCATCGCCCAGCGGCGGGACGCCACTGCCGGCCACTTCCCGCCGCGGCAGCGCAGGCGACACAGTGCCAGCGATCGACACACGCGATCCGGCGACCCTGCTCGAATCCCTGGCGCAGGCCCCGCCATCGCGAGCCGCCGTAACCCTGGCGCAGGTGCACCGCGCGGCTCCCAGGGCATTCGAGGCGCAACGCGAGCACGCGCAGGCCGCGATCCCCAGAGTGCCAGCTCCGACCGGCTTGCCACCGAGAACCGCGCCAAGGTCCAGGATCGCGCTGAACAGCACGCCTGGCCCTGCGCCCGCAGATTCCCCCAAGCCCAAGACCGGCGACGCGGTGTCCGTTCCACGGACAGTCGTGCCCGAGGCGCCCGCGGCGGCGGCGCAAGCGCCGAACACGCTGCCCGGGCCGCGAAGCAACGCCGAGCAGGGTGGCAACCAGGACGCGGCACTCGCACGCAGCACGCAGCACGCGATCGCCAGCATCTCCGCCCCTGTTCATCATGTGCCGAGCCGGGCCAACGGCATGCCATCCGTGCGCCTCCGGGGAGAATGCGACCCCGATCAGATCGATTCGGCGCACGCCGTCTCCGCTGACCAGATGCGGACCGCCACACATCAGGCCGCCCTGGATGCCCGGCGAGACTTCGGGGAGAACGACATCCTCCCTGCGGCCAACAACCAGGTGCTCAGCGCCACGCTGCCCGCTCGGGCTGTCACCGTCTCCAGCGCCGGTAAGCCATCTCCTACGCTCGATCTGCCGCCGGACGCCGTCGCTTCGCTCGATGCCAACGCATCGCCCTTCCTGCGAGAGGCGATCGGTGCCCAGCAGCGACGCTACGCCCAGGGCAAGGCGCAACACGACGCCCAGATCCAGACCGAGCACACAAGGCACCGGGCCGACGTAGCCAAGCTCGAGCAGGAAGCGCGCGCCAAGCAGCAGGCCGCCCGGGCCGACTCCCGGGTCACGCACCAGATCGGCGGCAGCTCACAAGGAACACAGCAGCCAGGTACACCGCGAGCAACAGCTGGCGAACCGCAAGGCCGCCGGCCACATGCGCGACGCCGAGCGCAAAGCCGATGCCGCGAAGCGCAAGGCGGAAGACGACGTTGCCCGCAAGAAACAGGACGCCACCAAGGAATCAGGTGGCTGGACCGGGTGGCTGAAGTCGAAGGCGACGCAGCTGATCGATGGGATCCGGGCCGGCATCAACGTCATCTGCGACAACCTGCGCAAGGCGGTGAAGCAGTTCTTTGACTTCGCCAAGCAGCTGGCCACCGCCGCCATCGAGGTAGGACGCCGGGCCGTCGTCGGCCTGATCAAGGCCTACGGCGAAGTGCTCAAAGGCCTGGCGAAGGTCGCGCTGGCCGGGCTGCCGCCGCTTCGCCATGCGCTTGTAGAGCGCATCGATCAGGTCGTCCAGGCGGCCGAGAAGCTCGCCGACGCAGCCGCCGAGACCCTCAAGGCGGGTGTCGCGGCGCTGATCGACTTCCTCGCGTCCACCGTCGACAAGATCCTCGGTCTCATCCAGGATCTCTACAACGCGGCGCTCACGATCATCCAGATGCTGATCTCGGGTGATCTGCGGGCGGTGCTCACCAAGATCGGCTGGCTCGTCGATTCGGCGAAGACCGCGCCGGAGCAGTTCGAAACGGCTGCGTACGAGGAGCTTCTCGGTGGAAATCTCGACGAACCGCTGACACCGCAAGAGCTGAAAGCGGCCGGACGTGATCGAGCAGCCGTCAATCCGTTGGGGACACCCGCAACGTCATCGGTCGACTCTCAGACCGCGATCCAGCACGCAGATGACGCCTTTCCCAGCCCACCGTATACCAAAGACAACATTGGCGTCGATGCGGTGGCGGAGGATGACGAACTAGAGCCAGATCTCCAGCAGGAGATCGCGCGGCGCATCGGGGACGGCGATGGCGAGATCGAGTTCGGCGAGTCAAACGACGAGAGCCGATCCCTCGAAGCGCTGCGGAGCGCCGGGCCACAGCCGAGTTCCAATGCGGAGACGTCCGCGGAGCAGGCTGTACCCGCGCAAACGGCACTGCCTCCGGCGAGTGCGACAGCACACGGCGCAACCGCGAAGGGTGCTTACACCGATGGACTGACGCCGCCTGAGCGCGCCAAGGCGAAATGGGACGCACTGAAGCACCACTTGAAAGAGTGGTGGGAGGCGAACTGGCCCAAAGTCCTCATCGGTGGGGTGATCGCGGCAGCGGTGCTCATCATTGCGATCATCTTCACCGGTGGCACCATTCTCGCCGCGTTACCGGCGATCATGGCCGTGGTCGGGCCGCTGTTCCTCGGTCTTACGCTCGTTCAAATAGCCGACCACATCCGGGACTACCTCACCAAGGCCTGGGCAGGTCAGCTCAAAGAGGGTGGCAAGAGCCTTGCGAAGGCACTCGCAGCGGGCGCCATCGAGCTCATCTCATGGCTGACGTTCAAGGTAGGCAGTGTCGCCCTCAAGGGAATGAAGGGCATTGCGAAAGGCGCGCAGGCCGTCGGCACAGGCTTCGCGGCCGCGGGCAAAGGTACTGCCCATCTGGTGGGGAGCGGTGCGCATTATATGCTCCGTGGCGGAAAGGTGATCCTGCGCGGCATCGGACGCGGCATTGGTCGCGCGGCCAAGAGCCTCAAGGACCTCGGCACACGCCTCCTCGCCCGGACCAGGTTCAAGGGCTTCCGGATTCGCGTGGCACAACGACGCTGGCGACTCGAAGGCCGGATCAACCTGTGGATCCTCCTCGCCGGCGGGCCGCGTCAGATCCCTCCCCAAATCATACGCGGGCGGAACTTCCAGAAACGCTTCGCAAAGCTGATCCGGAAGCAGGTCAGCCGGCACAAGGTCATCGTGAGTGAGGCCGGGATGGTGTCCGGTACCATCAAAGAGGCCAAGCAGGTGCCCAAGAATTTGGTGAAACACGGTACCAAACGGGCCGACCAGGCTGTGATAGACATAGAGGAGCTCAGGAACTACAAGCCGGGTGATCCACCACTCAAGATCGACACGTACAGCAACAAGAGCCGTGATTTCAGTTCTTATGACCAGAAGGGAACTCTCGCAGAGACAGTCGAATGGGATGTTGCCGAGTTGGCAGCAAAGTACAGCGGCAGGATCGAGTTTCGCAGAGCAGAGATAGCAGGATTTGAGGCAACAGTCGAGAAGATCACACTCGTGTATGATCGGACGCAAGTACCCGATAAGCTGATCAAGAGAGTCCAGGAAGCCTTCGACGCGGCCAAGCCTGCAACTGGCCGGAACATCGAGCTGCGATTCGAGTGATGCGCCGATGAGCGGTCTTGAGGATCAATCGCCCACACGACATCCCGCAAGCATGGTGCCCCGTAGCGAGCGATGGGAGGTGGTATCATGGATCGCATGAGGTGGGAGAGATTCGCGATCGCGCTGGCACTGCTTGCCTGCAGCAAGCCGAAGGATGCGCCGCAGCAGCTGTCGTCGAGAGGTGGCAGCGCGATGGCCGGTTCCGGTTCCGCGAGCTCGGTGGTGGCGATCGACGCGCGGCCGAAGCGGCTGCTCGACGAGCTGCTCGGTCTGCCCAGGAACCGTCCCGGGAACCGCGACGACGCGATGGCGCAGCATAGGCGCGCCATGGCCGAGCACGCCGCCGCGCACTTCGACACCGCCGAGCAGCTGTGGGCGGAGGCCGCGCGCACCGATCCGAGCTGGGACTGGCCGTTCTACAACCTGGCGTGCGTCGCGTCGCGCATGGGTCGCAGCGATGACGCGCTGGCGTACCTCGACGCCGTGCACACGCGCAAGCCGGCGTTCGAGATGCTGCGGCGGATCGAGACCGATCACGATCTCGACGCCGTGCGCGCGCATCCCGAGCTGGCGGCGCTGATCAAGCAGATCGCCGAGGACCTGCTCGTGGGGTCACGCGGATCGTGCCTCGGCGAGGCGCACCCCAAGAAGAACTGGCCTACGTCCCGAAAGCTCGGGGCGCCGATTCGCACTCCCGAGAGCGCGATAGCCATCGGATGCTTGAAGTGATCTCAGTCAGATCTCGTTAGCCGGTGCTTCGCAGCGAACGGGACAGACTGGCGCCTTTGGCGAGCCATCTCCGCAGAATCGTTTGGTATGAAACCCCTGTCCGGGCAGCCACTCGCCGGGCTTCGGCGATCTGATCCTCACCGACGCGCAACGTGATTTGCTTCAACGCGGATCGAGCACGGATCGCTTCGGCAAGCGCCAGATCGACGTCGAAGGCAAGCGGAGCGTTCCAGTCCACGTCGCGCGGAGAGATCTGTTTGCGCGCGCGCTTTCGCTTGATCTCACTTCTCCTCCGCTTCATATCGGATTCTGCACTCGGGTTCAATTGGTCGAGCGTGACCGCCGATTCAGGCAGCCTTGAGGGCGGTCCGCTCCCACCGCCTCGTCAGCGGCCGCACGGCCAGCACGGGAAGCCTGTTCCGCTTGCCGCGGCGGGGCTTCGCTCCGGCGAGCGCAGGGCCCAGCGTCTTGAAACTCTCGATCGAAACGCCGGCGAGCTGTGCGTCGTGCTCCCAGCGCGAGACCGTGACCGGGCTGCTGCCGAGCAGGCGAGCAAACTCGGCGCTCGAGTAGTCCAGCCAGCCTCGCAGAAACCGGATCTCGACGCCGATGAGCCGAGAGGTCTTGACGATCAGGCCCCCCGCGAGTGTCCGGTTCAAGTCGTCGATCATCGGAATCTCGACCTCGGACTCGCCGCAGTTGGGGCAGCGATGCACTGGCACGCCCACCAGCACGGTGCCCGGCAACGAGCGATAGGGATGGTTCTCGCGTTTGGTGACGAGCTTGTGGCCGCAATTGAGGCAGATGTTGTGCTGGGTGGTCATCGGCAACTCGCTGAGGTGCGGGACAAGGCTACGCTAGTCATGACGCCGCCGCATGCGCCACGCAGTTCTGATCACGAACACCACCGGCACGGTACCCGCGAACTTGAAGGTGATCGCCGTGCCGATGTCGCGACGCGTGAACTTGTAGCTGTAGGTGCCGTCGGCCTGGAGCGCCGCTTGGTGCGGTCTCCCGAGGTCGATGGCATTGAGGACCTCGACGTGCATGATCGCGTCGGCAATCATGGCAGGCTCGGCATGCGTGACCGAGAAGCGATACGCTCCACGCGCGATCAGATCGCGTGCGAGTCGTCTCGCCTCGGCCCTCGTGAACGGCTCGACCATTGTTGGGCATGTCGTACCTGATTAGCGTACTAGTAGCACTTATCGTAGCGGAAAATTTCCTGTAGGCAAGGGATCCGTGACGCAGGCTCGCCGCGGTCCGGGAAAGCCTCAAGCGGCGCAGCTCCGGATCGTCATCCGCGCGGGGTGTCTCGCTGCGCTGCGCAACTTGCGCAGGTTGAGCGTTCCGCGCAGCGCTGCGAGCTGGCGCGGCCGTCCGACGGAGGCGCGGCGGTCGAGGCGTCGCGAAGATCGCCCGGTGAGCAGGTGCGGCCCGGCAGCTGCATTCGCAGCGAGCTGGAATCAGTCCTATGTTTGAGATACTCAGATTTCTGCACATCTTTTCTGACGCTGCATATCGCGCACACTGCGCGCGCTACACCGAGCCGGACGACGAGAAGTTCCAGCAGCTGGTGAGCGAGTGGGACGCCATGCTCGCCGGCGGTCTGCGCTGTGGTCTGGTCCGCCCGGCGGTCTGTTCCGCGTCCTTGTATGCGTGCACCGACTTCGTTGGGGCGGCGTCGCGCCTGCGGCCGAGCTCGGTCCTCGCGATCGCACGCTACCAGCCGGACCGGGCCGACGTGTACCGCGCGTGGATGGGGGACACCGAGCCGGGTCCACGTGGCGAGGCGATGCGCGAGCGGCTCCATGTCTCCCGCGAGGACGGCCGCTTCAAGGTCGCCGCGCGCGACGAGGTGTGCGGCGATTGCTTCGGCGCGGGTGGGCAGCGCACCGGGCAGCGCTGCAGCGCCTGCGACGGAGCGGGGTGGTTTTCTCGCGGCGGCAGACAGTGGCGCCAGCTCGGTCGCATGCTCGAGCTCCGCAAGCTGGGACCGCCGACCGACCAGCGCTACCGGCGCGCGTATGACGCCATCGGATAGCCGGTGGCCCACCCCTTGTGCGCTGAGCAGTTTGCGCACGCTGCGCATTCTGCCCAGGACAAGGGGCTCGCGGGTCGACCGCGCGCGCGGAGCGGCGATCGAGGGTTCGCGGACATCGCGCGGCGAGCGGATCGGCCCGGCAGCTGCAGCATCACCGGACGTCGCCTGGACATGAACTGCTGTTCGGAGCCGCCGGCCATGATGAACACCGCGAGACGAAGACTGACCTGGAGCGCCAAGCTCGAGAAGCTCACGATCGGGAGCCTGGACAACCATCGATTGCATGTCGTCGCCCAGTACAATCCCAAGGATCTGCAGATCGACAAGCAGGTGTCGTGGCTGACGCACAACCGCTGGCCGGTCGACGAGCGCCGCAAGGACAACCAGCAGGCTGACGTCGAGATCAACCAGGCGCCGAGCCGATCGATGAGCATCGAGCTGCTGTTCGACGGCTACGAGGAGCACCGCTCGATCCAGCCGGAGATCGACAAGCTCGAGGAGCTGTCGTCGCTCCAACCGCCGCGCTCGAAGAACGGGCCCCGGCTCCGTCCGCACTATTGCGTGGTGACGTGGGGCGTCGCCGGTGCCCGGCCGTTTCGCTACGTGATCGAGTCGCTGTCGACCAAGGTGATGATGTTCGCGCCGAGCGGCGCGCCGCTGCGCGTGGCCTGCACGGTGAAGTTGAAGGAGGTGCACATGATGTCGAAGCTGTAACCGGAGATCGACCGCGGCCCTGTCCGCGATTCGCGGCCCTGGCGAGTCAGCGCGCGAGCTTGATGGGGCCGAACATCCGGGCCGGCGCCGACACGCCGAACCGCAGCTGCTTGACCGCGAGCACGCGGTCGCCGAGCGGTCCGGTCGTCGTGGTCGCGAACGGAACGACCTCGCCGTCGATCGTGCGGAAGTCCGAGAACCGCGTCGACTCGCCGCCGCTGTCGCGCCGCACGACCCGCCCGGTCTTCGCCGAGACGTACAGCTCCACGGGCTCGCCGAGCCGGGGCGTCAGCACGAGCACGAACGCCTCGTCGCCGTCGAGCACGACCTTGCGATCGACGCGCACGCTGTCGTAGAGCGTCGCGAGCTCGAGCAGTGGGTGCAGGATCGCATCGCGCCGCGCGGTTGCCTCTGCCGCGCCCGCGTACATCTCGTCCTGGCCGAACGTGGTCTGCTGGGCGCCGTGCGCGCCGTCGAAGTACGTCCGCACGCGCGCGATCGGCTTGCCCGCCGCCCGCCCCGTCCGAGCTTGCTCCGGCCGCCGGCCGCCGCGATCGCGCGCTCGACGAGCTCGCTCGCAGCGGGCAGGTCCTGGTTGTCCGCCTTCGGCGCCGGCACCGGCGCGGCGGTGTGCGACGGCACGTCCGGCCCCGCGCCGTGCCACGGCTCGTCGAGGATGATCGGCCACAGCTGCGCGCCGAGCTTGCCGATCTGGGTCAGCGCCGTGGGCGAGGCGTTCGCGAGCACGACGAACCCGGCGTGGCGATCCGGCAGGAAGCTCACGATCGCGCTCAACCCGGTCGAGCCGCCGTTGTGCTCGACCACGGCGTGGCCATTCCAGCGATACACCGCCCAGCCGAGCGCGTACGACAGTCCCTCGTTGATCTGCGCGTGCGGCGCGGTCAGCTCGTGCAGCGTGGCCTCGCGAACGAACCGGCGCCCGTCGAACAGGCCATCGCTGGCGAGCATGCGCAGCCAGTTCGTCATGTCCTTGATGCTCGACGCGATCGCACCGGCGGGCGCCATCACGCCCAGGCTCGCGACCACCGGCACCGCCTGCCACGCCACGCCGTCCCAGGCATAGCCGATCACGCCGTCGTTGCCGAGGTGCACCGACGACGTCCGGCTCGCGGTCATGCCGAGCGGCGCGAAGATCTTGGTCTCGATCACCTTGTCCCACGTCGTGTGGTACGCCCGCGCAACCGCCTCCCCTGCCGCCGTGACCATCGCATTCGAGTACTGATACGACGCGCGAAACCGCGCGGCCGGCACCGCCCCGATCGCCGCCCGCAGGTAGTCTTCGCGCGTCAGCACGCCGGGTTCCGCCGCCAGGTCGGCGTACGCCTTCAGCCCCGTGCGATGCGACAGCATGTCTCGCAGCGTGACCTGCGCATCCGCGTCGCGATCTCGCATCTTGAAGTACGGCAGCCAGCGATGCGGCGAGTCATCGAGCGACAGCACGCCTTCGTCCTCCGCCAGCCCGATCGCCATCGCGGTGAACGCCTTGGTGCACGAGCCGATCGGAAACACCGTATCGAAGGTCACCGGCAGCTGATGCTCGACCTCGCGCACGCCGCGGACGTCGAGCGCGACCACCTGGCCATCGCGCACCACCGCGACCGCGAGGCCCGCGATGTGGAGCTTCTCGCGCTGCAGCTCGAGCAGGTACATGATCCGGTCGGCGCGTGGATCGGCGCGCGCCGCTGGCGCGGAGCACAGGACCAGGGCGAGCAGACCGGCGAGTCGCATCGCCCTCAGGATCCCACGGCGGGCTGTCCGGCTTACAGCCGACGCCGGAGCGCGCCGGTGCGATGGCGCACGCCCGGCGAGCGTCAGGCCGCGGTCGCGTCCGTGGCCTGCAGGGTGACCGTGTACTTCGGCCCCGGATCGCTCCCGTTGCCGGGCGGCGTGATCACGACGGTGTCGGTGTCGATGTTCGGGTTGGCCGCGGGATCGACCGGCGTGCCTGCCTCGCCGGTGCGCACGGCCGCGATGAACGCCGCCTGGAGCTCCACGCGCAGCGTCGCCTTGAGCACGACCGCACCGACGTCCGGATCGAAGATGCGCGCGATGGCTCTGCCGTCATCGAGGATCTCTAAGGTGATGACCAGCTGCGTCCGCCCGTCGGGCCAGAACGGGAGCGTCTTGGTGCCGGGGCTCGGGATGAGGACAGATGGGATGATGCTCATGAAACTAGCGCTGCCTCCGCCTCAACAACGACGACCCGCGCGGTTTGTTCGCCCGGCAGGCCTCGCGAGCTCGCCGGCGAGGTGCACCGGCGATAGGAGATTTTCCTAGCCGCGACGAAATCGCCGTGCGGATTCGCGCGCTCACCGCGCCGGCGATGCCTGTTACCTGCGCGACGTCGGAGTTCGCTCGCTGAGGCGAGCGCCGAGCTGCACGGCCTCGACCAGGCGGCCTGGACATACCGGGCAGGTCTGCAGGTGATCGCGGAATACTGCTGTGCGTTCCCGGTCGAGCTCCCCCTCGGCAAAACTCAGCAGATCGTCACATGGCATCATGGCAGTGATATCCGGCTCGTGGTCGACAGCATTCCGGCGTACACTCCCGCATCACCGACTCGTTCCATTTGTGCGCACGGCAGCTGAGAGCCGCGATGATGTCATGGCCGAGATCGGGTCGCTGCAGGCGGAACGCCACCGGCGGCGCCGGGATCCCCCTCCCATGCTCGCCGTCCTCCACGCAGCATAACGAGCAGCAAGGCGCTTTGTTTGGGAGGCGAGCATGGAAACCCGCGCGGAGATCGCAGGGGATCGGCACACTCCGCCGCCGCTGCGGATGGGCTCAGGCCGGCGGTCCCAGCAGGATCCTGAGCCGCTCGTGGGCGCGCATCAGCCGCGTCCCCACGGTTCCGACGGGCAACTGCAGCCGGTCGGCGATCGCCTGGTAGCTGAGGTCCTCGCGATAGCGCAGCTCGACGATGGTGCGCAGCTCGGGGTCGAGCGCCTGGACGGCTTGCCACAGCACGGCATCGCTGACGCCGACGGCGTCGTCGGGCTCGGCATCGGCGAGCTCGCGTGTCACCTGCTCCTGTCCGGCCTTCGCGACGACCTTGTCGTGCTTGCACTGGTCGAGGAACAGCCGGGTCAGGATCGTCGCCAGCCATGCCCGGACGTTGCTCCCGCGCTGGAACCGGTGGAAGCGCAACCAGGCGCGCACGAACGTCTCCTGCACCAGGTCCGCCGCGCGGTCGTGGTCTCCGGACAGACGGAACGCGGTCCGGTGCAGGTACCGCTCGTGTGTCATGGCGACCTGGTGAAACTCGTGGAAAGCGCCGCGATCCGGCTCGCCGTCGTGGCGTTGCGTGGCTTCGCCTCCGCGCGCCGCGCGCTCGACCTCGGCGGCCGCCGGCTCCCCGGCCTGTTGGTCGCCGGCCTGACCGACCGGCGCCGCGACCGCGTCGTCGTCGGCCTCTGCGTGTGGCCGGGCCAAGGTCGCGTCCTCGCGACGCATGGCTTCCGGCGGTTCGTCGGACACCCCGGCCTGACCGCGGCGTGAAGGGATGGAGTTTGGTTTCATGCCTTTGCCACCCGTAAGGCGCCCGATCGCGACAATTGCTACGAACTTTCTTGTCCGCGATATCGAGCTCGACTCGATCCGACTGACAGACATTTCGCTACACTGTACGTGTCGGTAGTCGCGGTCATTCGAACACGATCGCGTCGTTCACCCAGCGCGACGTCCGCCAGTCCGCGGACAGCCGCGCGTCGCGGAGCGCCGTGGCCGGGTCCGCGCCGTTGCGCACCCGCGCCAGCACGTCCGCGAAGAACTTGCTGGACTCGACATCGGGGATCGCGGTCGCCGCGGCAAACACCGCGCGCGCGCCGACGGCGAGGAACGCATCCGGCAGGCTCCAGGGTTCATGGAGGTAGCGAGCACCCTGGGCGGCATGGCACGCAGCGAGCAAGACGATGGGGTGGCCTCGCAACGCGATCTTGCGGATCGCTTCCGTGGTGAGCGCATAGTGGCCGTCGGTGTCAGGGGACAGCACCAGGTGCGAGGCGTCCGAGACGCCCACGTCCATGAGCGCGTGGCTGTGAAACTGGATCTCGGTGGCGTCGGCCATCGCGGCCAGGACCCGCGCCGGGGTGGCCTCGGGGCCTGACAGCGTGGTGGCCGTGCCGCTCGCCACCGGCTGGATCGCCAGCGGCGGAAGATGGAGATAGGCGGGCGGCGCGACGTTGGCGACGACCAGCGGGCGCGGCTCGCCCGGCGCACCGACGGGCGCGACGCGGTCGCGGACGCCGGTGACGTAGCTCCACGCCAGCTCGCCGGGCAACACGCGCGGCTGGCCCTGCAGCGCCGCCGGCGCCAGGACCCGGACGCGCGGACAGCCGGTGAGACGGCGCGCGAGCGCCTCGGAGACGGCCAGCGCGCCATCGCCGGGACTGCGCCTGGCGACGTACTCGCCGTGTTCCCCTTCGCCGGGGCCCCGCACCACGACGGCCGCGCGCTCGTCCTCGGCGGCCATCGCCACCGTGCATGCGCCGGGCGGGAGGCCGAGGTCCTCGGCGACCAGGCGCAGCGCCTCACCGAACGCGCCAGCGCGCGCCGCGGCAAACGTCAGCACGGCGTACGCGTTGGCGCGCGCCTTGTTGGCGATGACCTCACCGGGCAACTGGTCGGCCTCGGCGATCGCCTCGCGCAGAAGCGCGGTCCCCGCCGCGCGATTGCCCTCGACGACGAGCCGGCCCTCGATCTCGGTGGCCAGCACCCGCTCGGCCGCGGTCAGCTTGCCGCTGCCCCGGACCCTGGCCAGCATGGCTTGCAGCTGGGCCAGATCGCCGGGCTGCGGATCGAGCCGCGCAATGTCCGCGAGGTGGTTCGCGATGTGCAGATCGGCCGGCTCGCACGCCAGCGCCTGCGTCAGATAGCGGCGCGCTGCGGGGCCGTCGGCGTCGATCAGCGCCGCGCCCGCCAGCGTGTCGTAGGCCTGCCCCACGTTCTGACAGTCATTCCCCATGAGCAATAGCTCGCCGGCATAGGCGCGCGTGGTCGCGGTCGCGGAATGGAATCGCTCAGCGTCCGCCAGCCGCCACAACAGCGAGCGGTAGCGCCCCCACTCGCCGGCGGTGCGCGCGACGCGCACGGCACTCTGCAGCACCGTCAACGCCTCGTGCACGCGGTGCAGCTCGGTATACAGCACTCCCAGCTGGCGCTCGATCGTCAGGCACTGGTACGCGAGATCCGGCGTGCACAGCGATTCGGCCTTGCGCAGGATGGCCTCGGCGTCGAGCCAGCGGCCGGTCTGCATCGCGGTGTCGGCTTCGACCCGGGCGAGCACGACCTGGAACCACGGGTCGCCGGCCTGCGCCGACGCGGCGCGGAACCACGCGCGGTGGTCGGCGACGATCTCGCGCTCGATCATCGCGCCCATCACGATGTCGGTGATGTCCCTCGATGAGGTCTCCTGGGTCAGCGCGCGGGCGAGCGGCTTGCCCTGCAGCAGATCGGCGTAGGCCCGGGCGAGCGGCGCGCGCTGGCGGAAGTCGAGCCGCGCGACGCGCTGCACGTAGTCGTTCAGCGCGTGCGGCTGGGTCGCAAGCTGATCGAGCTCGGCCGCCATCGGAGCGAGGGCAAGGACACGCTCGCGGCTCGGCGCGGCGCGCACGGCGTTGTAGAACGACGCGCGCAGCACGCCGGGACGCTGCCGGATCAGGTCGCCCGGCACGAGCTCTCCGCGCAGCGCGAGCGCCTGCCCTGCCCGGTACGCGCGCTGCCAGGTCGCCTCGAAGTCGTGACCCCGCTCGGCCAGCGGCGCGGCGCGCGCGGCGGCCTCGCCGGACCAGCCCGGCTCGCGCTCGCCGGCGATCGCGCGAAACGCCTGCGCGGCGCTCAGCGGCAAGTCGAGCCGAGCCAGCAGCAGCGCGTAGTTCCATCGCGCAGCCCGTGCCACCGCCTCCTCCGGGCCATCGCGCAGCGCCTCGAGCGCGGCGAGAACCGGCTCTACATTGTCGTTGCTCGCGGTCAGGAGCTCGAGCGCGGCACGGTCGCTGCGGATCGCGGGCGTCGCTGCGAGACTGCTCCGCGCGTCTGGAGCGCGCTCAGCGTCGCATATGGAATACGGTCGGCGACCGATGCGGTAGGAGCGGCGGTGGCCGCGGTGCCCCGCGCGACCTCCCGCGCCGGCCGGTGCACCGCGGCGCCGGCGTAGGCGAACCGGATCTCGTACGGCCGGGTCGTGACAGCAGCGAATGCAGGGACCGGCGCCGCGCCCTCTCCGGATGCGACGGGCGAGCGCGCCGGTGGCCACGGCCGAAACATCGCCACGGCCACCGCCGCAGCCGCGATGGCCACTACACCGGCGCCCCACAGCGACATGCGGTGCCGGCGAGGCATCGCCGCATGACCGCCGCGCCTGCTGCCCGGCTCTGCGAGCCCAAGCGACGGCAGCGGCACCGCGGTCTCTCTGCGCCTGGGCGGTTCGAGCGTGCTGAGCTGGGCGCTCAGCTGCACCGCTTCCACGAGACCGGTCCGGCACGCATCGCAGGTCTGCAGGTGGTCGCGGAACGCCTCGGCGTGCTCGGTGTCGAGCTCACCATCGACAAAACGGTCCGGCGGAATGGCGATGATCTCGCGGCGCCTCCGACCACAGCGACACGATCTCCTGCATGTCCTCGGTTCACAGCGTTCCGGCAAACATAACGACAAGCGAGTCGTTTTGTTCATGCACACCGGACAGAAGACCGGCGTCGGGATCGAGCGTTGCGGGACTGCGCAAGGCTGTACAGGCGGTCCAGCCGTAGTACGCTCGCCGCGTGCGCTTTCGCGCCACGATCCTCGTCAAGCTGCTGGTCGCCCTGGTGGTGCCGACGGTCGCGCTGTTCACGCTGTTCGCGTTCGTCGCGCTCGAGGTCAGCCGCAGCGACCTCGACCACGAGCTCGGCCATCGCCTCGAGGCGATCGCGGCGTCGGCCGTGACCCAGATCCGCGGCAAGTACCTGACCGAGCTGGTCCCGGGCAGCGAGGAGGACCGCGGCTACCAGAACGCGGTCAAGAAGCTCGAGGCGGTGGCCGATGCGACCGGCGCGCACCTGTTCGTGTTCGACGACCAGTACAACTCGCGCGCAGACACCTCCCCCGACGCGCAGATCGGAACGCACTACTTCCGCGCCGAGCTCGATCGCAGCGAGCTGATCCGCGTGTTCGCGCTCGGCCGCACCGCATCGTCGGTGACCTTCGTCGGCAACGACCACAAGATCTACAAGACCGGGTACGCGCCGGTCCGGGCCTCGGAGACCGAGCCGCAGATCGTGCTCGCCCTCGGGGCGCAGGCGCCGGCGTCGTACTTCGACCGGCTCGCCGACCTGCGCGACCGGCTGTTCGCGTGGGGCGCCGGGCTGATGGCGGTCAGCGTGATGGCCGCGTTCGTCGCGACGCTGCTGATCACGCGCAACGTGCGCCGGTTGGTCACGGCGGCCGAGCGCATCGGCGCCGGCAACCTGCGCGAGCCGGTGCTGGTCGCGTCCGACGACGAGCTCGGCGTGCTCGGCGAGACCATGGACCGGATGCGCCAGCAGCTCGCCGAGCGCGACGCCAGGACCCAGCAGATGCTCGCGGGCATCGCGCACGAGGTCAGGAACCCGCTCGCCGGGATGACGCTGTTCGTCGGGATCCTGCGCGACGAGCTGCCCGAGGGCGACGAGCGGCGCTCCCACGTCGAGCGGATCCGCCGCGAGCTCGGCTACCTCGAGCTCGTCGTCAACGACTTCCTCGAGTACGCCCGGCGGCCCAAGCCCGAGCTGCGCGAGCTGCCGTGCGACGCGCTGCTCGAGGAGGTCGCCCAGCTGGCGAGCACCGACGACCTGGCCGTCGACGTCGAGCCGTGCGGCGAGCTCACCGCGCGCGCCGATCGCTCGCAGCTGCGCCGCGCGCTGCTCAACCTGGCCAAGAACGCCGTCCAGGCCTCCGCCGCGGCCGGGCATCGCGGCCACGGCGCCGTGCGGATATCAGCCGAGGTCCGCGGCGACGAGCTCTCTCTGGCGGTGTGGAACCGCGGCAAGGAGATCCCGCCGGAGGCGAGCGAGCGGCTGTTCGAACCGTTCTTCACGACGCGCGAGCGAGGCACCGGCCTCGGGCTGGCGTTCGTGCGCGAGATCGCGGCCGATCACGGCGGCCGGATCGAGCTGACGAGCGCGGACGGTGAAACCACATTCACGCTGTTGCTGCCGTTCGCCCGGGCGTGACTCCGAAGCGCACGTCCGACCTCGGAAATCTCCCGGCGCGCCCTTGTATGCCAGCTGACGCCATCAACGTGCGCCACACCCGCGGGTGTACGATGGATCGTGAGAGAATGCCCACGATCCTGATCATTGATGACAACGAGACCATCCGCGACGGTCTCGCGCACACGGTCAAGAAGCTCGGGCACGAGGCGATCACCGCGACGGGAGGCATTGCCGGGATCGAGGCGTTCAAGGCCAAGCGGCCCGACTTCGTGATCTCCGACCTCAAGATGGAAGGGCCGTCCGGCGTCGACGTGCTGCGCGCGCTCACCGCGCTCGACCCCGACGTACCGATCATGATCATCACCGGCTTCGGCACGGTGGAGACCGCGGTCGAGGCGATGAAGCTCGGCGCATTCGACTTCATCACCAAGCCGATCCAGCCCGAGATCGTCCGGCTCAAGACCGAGCGCGCGCTCGAGCTGTGCGCGGCCCGCCGCGGCCGGCGCAAGGCCGACGCGCTGACCGACTACCTCACCGCCGAGGCCGAGGCCCACTTCCCCGAGCTGGTCGGCAACGGCGAGAAGATGCAGTCGGTGCGCCGCACCGTCGAGAAGGTCGCCGCGAGCGACACCACGGTGTTCGTCTGCGGCGAGAGCGGCACCGGCAAGGAGCTGGTCGCGCGGGCGATCCACCGCCTGAGCAAGCGCGCCGCCGGGCCGTTCATCAAGGTCAACTGCGGCGCGCTGACCGAGACCCTGCTCGAGAGCGAGCTGTTCGGCCACGAGAAGGGCGCGTTCACCGGCGCGGTCAAGCAGAAGCCCGGCCGGTTCGAGCTCGCCGACAACGGCACCCTCTTCCTCGACGAGGTCGGCGACGTGCCGCCCGCGATGCAGGTCAAGCTCCTGCGCGCGCTGCAGGAGCAGGAGTTCGAGCGGGTCGGCGGCGAGGCACCGATCAAGGTCGACGTCCGCGTCGTGTCCGCCACCAACAAGAACCTCGAAGGCGAGGTCGCGGCCGGCCGGTTCCGCCAGGACCTGTTCTTCCGGCTCCACGTCCTGCCCGTCAAGCTGCCGCCGCTGCGCGAGCGCCGCGAGGACATCCCCGTGCTGTGCCAGCACTTCATCAGCAAGCTCGCGCCCAAGACCAACACGCGTGTCAAGGCCGTCAGCGACGCCGCGCTCGGCCGGATCATGGCCTATCACTGGCCGGGCAACGTCCGCGAGCTCGAGAACGCGATCGAGCAGGCCCTGGTCTTCGCCGAGGGCGAGGAGATCGCCCCATCCGCCCTGCCCCAGTTCCTCCAGGGCGGCGCCGAGGAGGATCGCCTCGACGTCCCGCGCGAGCTGTCGCTGCCCGAGATCCTCGACGACCTCGAGCGCCAGCTGATCCTCAAGGCCTACGCCAAGGCCGGCCGGGTCAAGACCGAGACCGCCCGCCTGCTCGGCATCAAGACCTCCGCGCTGTACTACAAGCTCGAGAAGTACAGCATCGAATAACGGGCCACGTGGGGGCAGTGTGGCCTGCCCGACCTCGGCGAGCCGACGATGGCGACCATCTCGTCGCGTTCGACCGAGAAGCTGACACCGTCGGGTGTGACGCGCGGCTCGTGAAATGCTGCGTCGCGTCCGCGCGTTGATCGCGTGATGCACCTGCTCTGGCTCGCGCTCGCGATCGCCCACCCGAAGTTCGACGGCAACATCACCGCGGTCGCGACGGCCAGCGACGCCCCGGTGATCGCGTTCGTGGTCGGCTCGGTGGGCGGGTACCACGTGTGGATCAGCCGCGACGATGGCGCGACCACGGTGTACTCGCTTGCACGCACCGAGGGCGCGCACGTGCGGCGTGCGCCTATCACAAGCCGGAAGTGTCACAGCAGCTGCGACCCCAAGAACCATGCCCTCGGTTGCGATCTCTCCTCGGGCTGCCGGTTCGACAGCGCGCTCGGCGTGGTCGAGACCAGCCAGGCGAGTGGCCCGCTCGACGTCGATCTCGTCGATGGCTCCAGCCGCCTGCGGTGCGATCCGGAGGGCGCCGCCCACGCGCTCGTCACGTGCTCGACGCGGACGCGCCTGGCGTTCGTGGAGGCGACCAGCTGCCCCGGCGTGGCGCCGCAGAGCATCCAACGCCTCGAGCTCGTGCTCGTCGGCCGCGGCACCGACACCAGCACGAAGACCGAGGTCGGCGAGCTCACCTCGACGAACCCCGACGGCACCGTGTGGACCTACCACTTCGATCCGGACATCGACCTCATCGTCACGACGGGGCCCCGGCCCGCGGTGTCGCTGCAGGTCGCCGGGACGCCCGAGACCTGCCTGGCGTTCACGTTCTGACGAGATACACCGGATCGCGGTCGCAGATCTCGCCGAGCGTGACGTCCTATCATCATCGTCGAAGACACCGACGTCGCAAGCGATCGTGTGCAAGGCGGCTTGCCCGCGGCGACCTGGGTGGCGCGGCCGCGGGCCTATCCCGGCGCGCTCGTCCTGGTCAGCCACGACGAGCGCTTCGCCGCACGCTGCACCACCACCACCTGGCGCATCGCGGCGGCCACGTCGACTGCCACGCCGCCGGCCGCAGCCGACACAACGCGGCCCCGCGAAGGCTCACGGGAACGTGAAGGTATGGCGGCCGAGGATGTCCTGGATCTCGTCGCGGCCGGATCGGTCCCCGACGGCCCGCATGATCGCGATGGCGAGCGACCCATCCTTGCGCCAGGTCTCGGTGCGCACGACGTCCATCACCTGCTTGTGCGGCTTGCCCTCGGTGGTATCGGTCTCGGTCACCGCGAGCCGGAACGGCGGCGTCACCGACGCACGCTTCGACGCGCCGATGCCGACGATGAGGAACGCGCGCTCACTCCAGGTCCAGTCCCAGTCCCGGTGCGAACAGCCTCCGTCGATCACCAGCCGCGTGGGATACGCATGCTCCGGCTGGACGGAGATCGACGCGCCGTCCGGGATCGGCCGCCCGTCCGCGAGCGGGCCGGCGGCGAACGACCCGCAGTCGTCGTGATCGCGTGGACCCGGAGGCCACGGCCGCCGCCATGGCTCAGGCGGTCCCAACCACCGAACGGATGTCGTCACCCATCGCGTTCACCTCGGCGCATGCCGCCTTGCCGCTGCGACCGTCGCCGCACGCCCGGAGCCGGCGCCGCGCGCAGGCGGGCCGTCCGGGTACAGCTTTGCGTCGTGGAGGCCATGGGTAAACCTTGACAGCGCGTTCAAGCGGTCCGACGCTGACCCGATGTCGAATGGAATGAGACGTGTTGACGCGTCCGTCACGGTTCGCGTGTTTCTGGTGGCGTTCGCATCGCTGCTCGCGATCGCGTCGCCCGCGTTTGCCGACGACTCACCGATCGGGACCTGGGTGAAGAAGGGCGAGGCCGTCAAGCCTCAAATCACCCTGACGATCGAAGCATGGGGCAGCGGCAAGGCCAAGCTCACCTATCACCTGAAGGAACCGCCCATCGTGCTGACGATCGTGTCCATGCTGGATGGCAACGATGCACCGGTGCTCGTGAGCGGGAAGCCTTCGGGCGAAACCATGGCCATCAAGCTCATCGATAAACGGCACTCATCGACCATCGTCAAGATGAACGGGAAGCCGTTCGGTACCTCGAAGGGCTCATTTTCCGAAGACTTCAAGACGCTGATCGTCGAGAACGACTTCACGGAGTCGGGTGGCGGAAACCGAGCAGGCAAGTCGACCGAGATCTGGATCCGCAAGTAGCCGGCGCCGCCACCGACGTCTCGAAGGTGACCGGATGCCGGATGTGCGGCGAGCGCACGGGGGCCTCCGCGCATCGCCACCGTCTCGTGCTCGGCGCGTATGGGTCACGCCGCGGACCTCCGGCGCTTCGCGGCACGCAAGCGGCGCGCCTCCAGGAGCTGCACGTCTTGGCCCCGAGGTCTTCGCCGTCGACAGTAATCCGAACAGGCCGAGGGTAGCCGTCCGGCGCAATGCCATCAGCGCCGCGACCCGCTGCGGCGGCTCAGGTCGCGGAGGTCAACACGACCTGCCTCGCATCCACGCCGTCGCGGGTCCGCAAGCGAGGGACGTGCTCGTCCGCGAGTTGCTTGGCTGCGAGCGTCGCCACCGCGTGGTCCAGCGCATTGCCCACCGACCGGCGGTTGCCGCGAGCGCGGTAGAACCCGACAGAAAACGAGCGGGCATCGTCATCGTGAATTACCCCTGCCATGCCGACCACGCAGTCGACCGCGGTGCACAGTTCACACGCCTGCGCATCGCTGTAGCATGCATTGAGCACGACCACGCGCGCGGATGCCGCGGCAGATCGGATCATCATAGTCAAGGCGCGGGCGGGGACGATCTGAGGTCCACCGTGCTCGTTCTTCAGGTAGATCCCCCCATTGCTACAGGCCGCGATGCCGACGTCGCGATCTCTTGAAGAGGGGCGGCTACGCACACGCTCACTGCAAATACCATGGCCGCTGAAGTGGATGATTGTGGGCTGCAGCTGCATGAGATGACGCGCCATCTCGTCCACGCTCACCGCCCACTTCGAACAGAGCTCGAAGTCTTCGCGATTTGGTGACATGCGGAGCTCGCTCTCGATCGCAGCGCATTCCCGATCGAGCGCAAGCTGGTTCGTGCCGCCGGAATTGGTAGCGAGAAACAGGATGAGGTTTCGCGTGCTGCGCGGTCGTCGTGCGCGCCGACACGGAACCCTGACCTTCGGCGACGGTGAATGTTTACGATATATCACAGAATCCCCCTTCACTCTAATATCGAAATCATGCGTCAATGTGTTATCGATCAATGCCCAGGACCGCGTCGCTCGTACTGCGAAGTACTGCCAGAGATCCCGTCGACGGTGTCGACACACGCCTTTATCGATAATTGTGGAGATTGCAGGTAACTGAATCAGCCGAAGTATTTTGTCATCTTCACGGGCGACAATGCCTGTATGCGAAGTGAGTAGTAAGTATTATTTTCGCAGCGGCTGGTGACAGCTGCTCACGCCACGAGGCGCGGTGTCGCGTACAAGGCGCATCGTGCAGGGGGGCATGTGCGATTGCAGCTGACAGCGTGCTGGTGTGGCGGCAACGCATCGCCGTGGAGAAATCGGCGTCTGACCGCCGGCTGCGCGATCCGTGCAACACCGCCGATCTCGTCGGTGGATGCGCGTAACTCGGCTTGCTGGTTCGCGCGGCGCCTGCGATCTCACTTGAGCAGGCGGCGCGCAAATGCAGTGCGCTCGGCGGTGAGAGGAACAGCCAGACGTCTGCGGTCGACGGGTGCGCGCGCGTCAGCTGGTCGTAGACCTCGATCGCGGCGGAGGGTTGGGGTCGATCTGCGACGGATCGGGTAGGCAGCGCCCCGCCGGGCTGAGTGGATCGCACGCGGCCTCGGTACCGGGGACCGGCGTGAAATCGAGCCGTCCGAGTCCCTCACCGAGCGCGGTGATGACACCGTTCTGCATGAACCGACCGGGCAACGGATCAGTGTCGATGCCCAGGCCGGCTCCCGCGAGGTTGCTGAGCC
>VBLP01000660.1 GCA_005887925.1 Deltaproteobacteria bacterium
AGGTCGTGACATCGGCCGCGGTCCCGGCTCGGATGTTTTCGGTAGCAGCCGCTGCGCCCACGTGGGCACCGTCGTCGCACCATGCCTCGTCGCTGAGCGCTGCCGCGTGGGCGCCGGGCCTCGACTACGTCGATCTCCTTCGAGAGGATGAGCGTGTGCTCGTGGAAGTTCGGGCTCCTCTTCGAGAGAACCAATCTCTCGTCGTGGCGGTAGGGCCTGTGGGCGCGGTGGGCAAGCGCGCACCTGGTTGGCCTGGCGTTCTGGTGCGCGGTTGTCCAAGGGCGGAGGGCAACCACCGCCCGAGCGCACGCGTTCTGGCGCGACGTCTGCGTGGTTGTCCTCGGCCCGTCCGCGTCCACAGGCCACCCCGCGCGTGCACCGCGCTCGCGTTCTCGCAACCGGTTGCCCTCCACGTGCACCCGACGCAGCGATACGCAGATCGGAGAACTGGTAGCGGCCGATCGGCGCGTTGAACTCGCCGGCGCAGCTGACCCGCAGCGGTCGTCGTGTTCCAGCCGAGGCAGACAATCGGACGCGCCTGGATCGCCGACCGCAGCGTGTACGCCCCCGGCGGCACGCCGGTCACGTCGATCCACTGGCACGGCAGCTCGCGGTCGTACACGTCGGCCCAGCCGTGCGTGATGCCCTGGCGCATGCACGAGTAGTCCGACGACGCGATCCCCGGCTGCACCGCCTGGGTGTCCTGCAGGCAGAACGACTGCTTGCGCGCGGTGAGCACCACGCCGGTCGCGTCGGCGAGCTCGTAGCTCGCGTAGTTGCGGACGTGGTGGTGCTTGTGGCAGGGCGACCACTCGAACACGTCGTTGCTCTCGCCCGGCGGCGGCGGCACGCCGACGAAGATGTCTGCGGTGCCGCGGTTGGCGCTGACGGTGTCGAACCGGAGCAGGAAGCGGTGGCCTGGCGCGCCGACACAGTGCTCGACGACCTCGCAGTCGGTGTCGCGAAAGTCGAAGTCGTCGAACAGGAGGCTCGACGTCATCTGACCGGCGACGAACTGCAGATCCGGCAGCTCGGCTGCGTCGGGCGGGTGGATCGAGTCGCCGCAGCCCGCGAACACGGCGAGCGCCGCGAGCCCGAGCCAGCCGACCGATGCAATGCGCCCGCACGACACGCGGCGATCCTACGCGGGTTGCCGGCGCATCACCACCGCCGGGCGCGCTGTGGACCGCATCACACCGCTGCGCGTTCGAGGCGCATCACCACCTCGACGTGCGCGGTCTGCGGCATCACGTCGAGCGGCCAGGCATCGGTCGCGCGATAGCCCGCCAGCCGGGCCGCGTCGCGCGCGAGCGTGGCGGGGTCGCACGAGACGTAGACGATCGTCCGTGGCGCGGCGCGCACGATGCCGTCGATCGCCTCAGCGGCTCCCGTCCGCGGCGGGTCGAGCGCGATCGCGTCCCATGGCCCGGCGAGCCGGGCAAGCACGTCGTGCGCGGCGCCCGCGACGAACCCGGGCGGCGGCCGCGGCGGCGCGGCGACATCGCTGGGCGTCACGTCCCAGCCCTCGGCGACAAAGCCGCGCGTGAAGTTACCCGCGCCGGCGTGCAGCTCGAGCAGCCGGCCCGGTCCCCGCCCGAGCGCCGAGCGCGCCTGCGCCACCAGCGCCGCGTTGCCCGCTGCGCTCGCCTGCGCGAAGTCCCACGGGGCGCTCCACAGCCCCGGCTCGATCTCGAGCACCACCTCGCCGCTTGCCACATCGCCCGCGAGCACACCCGCGATCCCGGCGCGCCCCACCAGCCGCGCGGCGCCACGCCACGCTCGCTCGGTCGCGACGGCGATCCGGCCGTCGTGCGCGAGCACCAGCGCCAGCTCGCCATCCGGCGGCGTCGCGGCGCGCACCACCGCATACGCCGCATCGAGCGCCGGCTCGAGCTGCGGGCAGTGATCGATCGGGAGCACGCGGTCCGAGCCCAGCGCGTACAGCTCCGCGCGTCCCTGCGCGACATGGAACCGCGCCCGCCGCCGCCAGCCCAGCGCCGGTGCCGGATCGGCGATCGGATGGATCCGCACGCCCGCCAGCTTGCGCAGTGCACCCGCGACGATCGCCTGCTTGGCCGTGAGCTGCGCCGCCCGCGCCACGTGCTGCCACTGACAGCCGCCGCAGCGCTCGCGGAAGTGCGGGCATGGCGGCGCGACGCGCGAGGCACCCGGCGTTTCGATCTCGGCGATCTCGGCGCGCGCGTACGACGCCGTCTCGTGCACCACGTGCACCCGCAGCCGGTCGTCTGGCGCCGCGCGCGGCACGAACGTGACGCGACCACCCGCGTCGCGCCCGACGCCATCGCCGCCCGCGGCGAGCGCCGTGATGTCGATACGTACCGGTGCTGTCGCAGCACGCGATGGATCCGTCATCGCGAGCAACCTACCCCGCGAGTGCACGAAGCAGCGCGGCAAGTCCCTTCTTATCGAGCCGCTTGTCCGCGATCTCGAGCATCGCCGTGTACAGCTTGCCCTCGGGATCGGCGACCGAGCTGCCGTTCAGATCGAGGAACACGAGCGCCGCGGTGAGGCCCGTGCGCTTGTTGCCGTCGACGAACGGCTGGTTCTGCGCGATGTGGAAGGCATACGCGGCGGCCATCGCGAAGAGATCCTCGTGGAACAGCTCGCCGCCGAACGTGGCACGCGGCATGGCGACGGCCGAGTCGAGCGCACCGGGATTGCGGAGACCGGCGCCGCCGCCGTAGCGGGCGAGCTGTTCCTCGTGGAGCAGGAGGACGTCCTCGAGGGACAGGAAATCGGGGTCACCGCTCACTTGGCGAGCTTGCGGAAGGTCTCGTCGTGGGCGTCCATGACCTTTTTCGCCGAGGCGAGCACTCGCCTCCGGCGCTGGCGAACCGGCTCGATGATCAGCCGCTGTCCGTCGGTGGTCATCTCGAGCTCGGTCTCGCGGTCGATGTCGAGAAGCTCGAGGATGGGCTTCTCGATGACAATGCCGAGGCTGTTGCCGATGGCGGAGAGCTTCTTCTTCATGGCGCGACCTTGTTATTACCTATGTATAACGACCGCGAATCTCCGCGGCAAGTCGTGCGCGTGTCCAGCAGCGTTCGCCTCCGCTTGCAGCTCCCGCGAACCCCCATCCCCGCGAGGCCGGCGCTCATCGATACGGGCCTTGCCCGACCGACTCGCTCGGCACCGGGAGCACGAGCGCCCCGCGCGCCAGGCCGAGCCGCCTGTCCGCGCGGCCGTCGCGCACGGCGATCTCGACCGTGCCGGCCGAGCCGATGTAGGCGAGCAGCTCGCCCGGCGGGACGTTCTCGTAGGTCGCGAGCAGCGGCAGGACCGTTCCCGCGATCGCGACCGACCGGCCGGCCTCGGCCTCCGGAAAGTCGCTGATCAGGTTGCCGAAGCGATCGATGTGGACGATGCGGCCCGTCGCCGGCTCGCGCGGCCCCCACGGCAGCTCGCCGGCGAGCTGGACCGACCGCCCGGCCGTCGCCGGATCCTCGCCGGACGCGATCGCCGCCGCCGTGCTCGCGAACACGTCGCGGCCGTGGAACGTCCGGCTCACGCGCTCGGCGCGAAATCGCTCGTTCTCGATCGCGTAGGCCTCGCTCGAGGGCTCGGCGACGTAGGCGAACACGCCGTTGTCCGGGCCGACGTACCACCGCCCCCGCGCGCGCACGACGACCTCGCGGCGCGTGCCACCGACGCCCGGATCGACCACCACGACGTGGATCGAGCCGTGCGGGAACTCCGTCGTCGACGTCGCGATCACCCAGGCCGCGTGTGCGATGTCGCCCGGTGGGATGTCATGCGCGAGGTCGACGACCGCGGGCGCCGGGCTCCCCGCCAGGCGCGCGATCACGCCCTTCATGGCACCGACATAACCGTCGGCGGTGCCGAAATCGGTGGTCAACGTGATGATCGCCATCGCTGCGAGCGGTAAGCATATATCCGATGAACAAGGTCTACCCGGATGCGCAGGCGGCGTTGCACGATATCGCCGACGGCGCCGTGATCCTGGCCGGCGGCTTCGGCCTGTCGGGCAACCCCGAGAATTGCATACGCGAGATCGCGCGCAAGCAGGTCAAGGACCTCACGATCGTGTCCAACAACTGCGGCACCACCGACAAGGGCCTCGGCATCCTGCTCGCGCAGGGCCAAGTCAAGCGCATGGTGTCGTCGTACGTCGGCGAGAACAAGGTGTTCGAGCAGCAGTTCCTGTCCGGCCAGCTCGAGGTCGAGCTATGTCCGCAGGGCACGCTCGCCGAGCGGCTGCGGGCCGGCGGCGCCGGCATCGAGGCGTTCTACACGCCGACCGGCTACGGCACCCAGGTCGCCGACGGCAAGGAGACCCGCGAGATCAACGGCCGGCGCTGCGTGCTCGAGCACGCGATCCGCGGCGACTTCGCGATCGTCAAGGCGTGGCGCGGCGACCGCTGGGGCAACCTCGTCTTCCGCAAGACGTCGCGCAACTTCAACCCGCTGTGCGCGCAGGCCGGCCGGGTCACCATCGTCGAGGTCGAGGAGCTGGTCGACGTCGGCGCGCTCGACCCCGACCAGATCCACCTGCCGTCGATCTACGTCCAGCGGATCTTTCAGGGCACCGGCTACGAGAAGCCGATCGAACAACGCACCATCCGTCCCCGCCCCGGCCAGGGCCAGGCAAGGAGCTGACCATGCCCCGGCTTTCGCTTCCCAGAATGGCCAGAGAGCAGATGGCCCGGCGGGTCGCCGCCGAGCTGCGCGACGGCTACTACGTCAACCTCGGCATCGGCATGCCGACCCTGGTCGCCAACTACGTCCCCGACGGCATCGACATCGTCCTGCAGTCGGAGAACGGCCTGCTCGGCATCGGCCCGTTCCCGTTCGACGGCGACGAGGACCCCGATCTCATCAACGCCGGCAAGCAGACCGTCACCACCATCAAGGGCTCGGCGTTCTTCGACTCCGCGCAGTCGTTCGCCATGATCCGCGGCGGCCACGTCGACGTCAGCGTGCTCGGCGCG
>VBLP01000659.1 GCA_005887925.1 Deltaproteobacteria bacterium
TGATCGAGGAGCTCGTCGGCGACATCATGAGCGAGGACGATGTCCCGGAACAGTTCTTCACACGCGAACCGGCCGGGACGATTCTTGTTCAGGGCTGGGCGGCCGTCCGCAAGGTCAATCGCGACCTGCACCTGGACCTACCCGTCGGCAAGGACCGTACGACGATTGCCGGATTGTGCATGGCCCTGGCTCAGGCGATCCCCCAGGCCGGTGAGAAGCTCACCACCGACAACGGGACAGTCCTCGAGGTAGTCGAGGCGTCCCCCCGGCGAGTCCGGCGCGTAAGGATCCACCCCGTCGCCATCGGCGACGATGCGGGAACCCATACTGAATCCTGATACGCGGGCCCTCGCCGAATCCTTCCCGTCCTGTACTATCAGCTTTGATGACGGCCATCGCGCGCGACGCCGTCGCGTCCGACCATCTCGTCTATGCCTGGCCGTTTCCGATCGGCCCGGACGAGTACGAGGTGGCCTGCAGTGAGGACGAGCTCGTGGTGATGTGCCCGTCGTGGATGGTCGGCGATCGGCTCGGCCCGGGCCGCCATCGCTGGCGCACGCCCGATCCGATGCGTCCGGTCGCCGCGTTCTTCGTGCTGACCGCGCCCGTCGAGGTCTCGTTCGACATGACGACGATGTTCGTCATCCCGATGACCGGGCAGCCGGTCCGGCTGCGGGCGAGCGGCTCGCTGCAGGTGCGCTGCGCCGACCCGGGGCTGCTCATCGCGCAGTTCGTCGGCCTGCCGTTCGACCGCATCAACGACGGCGTCCTGCGCAGCGTCGGGCGCAGCGTCGAGCGCATGCTCGCTCGCCTGCTCATCCGCCGCGTCGTGATGGCCGGGACGCCGCTCGCGGTGACCGACCCCGGCATGCTCCCGGGCATCATCGAGGAGCTGGTCGCCTACAACCCGACGGCAGGCGCGGTGTTCGGCGTTGAGCTGATCCGCATGGGGCACCTGACCATCGCCGCCGACGACGGCTCCAACCCGTACCTCCACCTGCCGCAGGGCGACTGGTCCAACGGCCAGCTCCACACGCCCAACGGCGACGCGCACAGCTACGCCGCCGCCGCGCAGGTCGCCCAGCGCCACGGCAACGTCTCGCTCGTCGAGACCGCGCGCGGACGCCCCGGCAGCGTCCCCGGCCACGAGCACGTCCGGCCGGTCCCGCAATCGTCGCCCGAGATCATGCCTCCGGGGTCGTACGGGCCCACGACGCCGCTGCCTGGCCAGCCGCCCACGGTCGCCGCCGGCGAGATCCGGCCGCGCGCCAAGAGCCCGCACGAGGAGCCGCCACCGCTCCCGCCGCCGCCGCAGTACCTGGCGCACGTCGAGATGCCGCGCTCCAACGAGGACATCACCCAGCCCGGCGTCCAGTCGCCGGTGCCGGGAGCGATGCGGTTCGCCGCCGGCTCGAGCTACGGGCGCGACGAGCTCCAGTCCGAGGCCCGCGGCGTGATCGTCGGCATCGGCATGTCGCCGGTCGGTGCATCGTCGTCGGTCTCCGGCGAGATCGGCCACAAGGTGCCCCCCGGCGCGCGCGTCCTGGTCCCCGGCCCCAACGGCCTGATGCAATCGGCCACCGTCCGCCAGCTGCTGCAGGGCTACTACGAGCTCGAGGTCGGCCACTCCGGCGAGACGATCTGGGTCCCCATCAACGGCGTCGTCCCCGAGCACTGACCGGGCGGGGCGCCGGAGCGCTCGCGACGCGGGCGTGGTTCGATGCGGCGATGTTCTGCACGAGGTAGATTCGGCCGTGGGACGTGATGGACGCGGAGGTCAGGTCATGGCGCTGAGCGCGACGGGAACGAACGCGGGTCCACCGGACATCCGTCGAGTCCACCGGCGCCGAGCCGATGGCCATGCTGCGGCCGGGGCATGCCGCCGGAGCGCCGCTGGCCCGCGCCCGCGTGTTCGGCGCGCTGTTCGGCGAGCACAGCACGCTGGGCAGCTTCGGGCGGTTTCGCGTGCTGCACCGCCTCGGCGCCGGCGGCATGGGCGTGGTCTACGAGGCCTACGACCCCGACCTCGCGCGCGGCGTCGCCCTGAAGCTGGTCAACGTCGCCGGCAAGGACCGCGAGACCGCGTTCACCGAGGCCCAGGCGCTCGCCCAGCTGTCGCATCCCAACGTGGTCCCGATCCACGACGTCGGCCTCGACGGCGATCACGTCTATCTCGTGATGGAGCTGGTGCGCGGTGACACGCTGCGGCGGTGGTGCGCGGACCGCACCGTGCGCGAGATCCTCTCGGTGTATCACCAGGCCGGCAGCGCACTGGCCGCCGCCCACGCGGTCGGTCTGGTCCACCGCGACTTCAAGCCCGAGAACGCGATCGTCGGAAAGGATGGTCGGGTCCGCGTCATCGATTTCGGCCTCGCCTGCGAGGCGGACGATCCGGCCCGCAGCGCCGGCGGCCGGCACGGCATCGCCGGCACCCCCGGCTTCATGGCCCCCGAGATCACGGCCGGCGCCGCGATCACGCCCGCCGCCGACCAGTACAGCTTCTGCGTCGCGCTCGGCGATGCGCTTGGGCAGGCGCGCCGGCCGCCGCCGCGCCGGATCGCCGCCCTGCTCGCGCGCGGTCGCGCGGCCGAGCCCGCGGAGCGCTTCCCGTCGATGCGCGACCTCCTGCATGCGCTCGCGCGCGACCCGGCGCGGACGTGGCGCCGCGGCTCGGCGGCGGGCAGCGTGCTCGTCACCGTCGGCGCGATCATGTTCGCGATCGGCCGACTGCCCGGCGAGCCCGACCTGTGCGATGCCGGCGCCGCGCCGCTCGACGCGGTGTGGCGGCCCGACCTGCGCGCGATCGCGCTGGCTCGCGTCGGCACGCTGGGCAGCTACGGCCGGTCGCTACAGCCGCGGCTGGAGCGCGATCTCGATGCCCATCGCGCGAGCTGGGGGGAAGCCAACCGCGCCGCCTGTCTCGACCGGACCCACCACGCCGAGACGGAGGCCCAGTCCGAGCGCAGGGCCACGTGCCTCCAGCGCGGGACCGACGCGCTCTCGGCGGTCGCCGACCTCATGGGCCACATCGACGCGCCCCAGCTCGAGCAGCTCCCGCGCGCGGTGCAGTCGCTGCCCGATGCGGCGGCGTGCTCGGATCCCCGGCTACTCGCGTCGAACATCGCACCTCCGCCGAAGCCGCTCCGTGAGCTGATCGCGCAGGTCCGGCGCGAGATCGCGCAGGCGCGCATCGGCGTCGCGGCCGGCCGCTACGAGCAGGCGCTAGCCGAGGCACAGATCGCGACCCGCGATGCCGGCCGCGTCGGATATCCGCCGGTGCTGGCAGAGGCGCTGCTCGTGGAGGGTCATGCCCGGATGTCCGGCGATCACGAAGCGGCGATGTCGGTACTCGCCGAGGCGACGAGGGTCGCCCTCGCGTCCAGCGCGGATGCGCTGGCGGTGGAGGCCTGGGCGCGGCGAGCCTGGCTGCAGGGCACGTGGACCAGTCCCAGCGGCGCGCTCGCCGGCGTCGAGGTGATCGAGCCGATCGCGGAGCGCGATCCGGCGGCGGCGTTCGCCCGCGCGTTGTTCTACAACAACGTCGGCAGCGTCGAGCTCGCGCGGAACGACCGCGACCGCGCGCACGATTACTTCGCCCGCGCGCTCACGGCGTCTCGCAAGGTCACCGGCGACGGCGCGCTCGAGCTGCTCGCGATCCGCGCCAACATCGGGTTGTCCTCCGATGATCGGGTCCATGGCGATAAGCTGCTCGCCGAGGTGGCCGCCGAGAGCACCGGGCTGCTTGGCGCGGAGCATCCCGACACGCTGACCTTCCAGCTGCTGCGCGGCATCTCGACCGTCGAGGACCTTGCGCAGGCGGCCGACTTGGTCGCCCCGACATGTCAGCTGTTCGAGCAGCACGCGGCACTGGCCAGGCGGACCGCGGAGTGCTGGCTCGAGGTCGGCTTGCTGCGCTGGGACCTGGTTGATCGCGCTCCGGCGATCGCGGCGGTGAACCGGGCCGCCCAGCTGCAGGGCGCGGGGGAGGCTGCGGGGTATCTCACCCTGCTGCGCGGTGACGCCGCCGGCGCGGCCCGGCAGTTCGCGGCTGCGCTCGCCGCCGCGGCCCCCGGCCCGGACGATCAATGGTGGGACCGGCTATCGCGGGCGCGGTTGAGCCTGGGCCTGGGCCGCGCGCAGCGCGCCGCGGGACAGCTGGCCGCCGCCCGGACGACGCTGGAGACGGCGATCGCGGCACTCGAGCAGATCATCGAGCAGCATCCGGCCACCGCGTACGAGCGCCGGCTGGGCCGGGCACGCGTCGAACTGGCGTTCGCGCTGTCGGCGATGGGCGCCCGCCTGGCCGAGCGGCGCGCCGCGACGGAGGCAGCGCTCGCGTGGCTCGAACGCGTCGGCGCCCCCGCGAGCGAGCGCGATCAGCTCACTATGGCCCTGGGACCCGCGAGATAGCGTAGCTCGTCCGCGGATACGGCGGCGACAGCGACTGCAGCGTCGGGGCGTCGGTGAAGCAGTGCCGGATCGGGTGATTGACGGTCCGGCACGTCGCTTCGATCTTCTTCCAGAGATCCGGGTCGGTCGCCGCCAGCCGCGGCGTTCCGATGCAGGTCGCGCCGTCTCCCGTCCACAGCGCATCGACCGGGCCGAGGCTGCCGCTCGGGTCGAGCGCGTACCGCGACACGGTGCTCAGCGCGATGCCGGTGTTGGGGTCCGGGATCGGGTTCGTGGCCGAGGTCGGGTTCAGCAGGCCGTCGTATCCCGCTCCGAGATCGAACCCGAAGCGCACACCGCCTGGCGCTTGTCGGTCGGAGGCGGCACAGGGTCGTTCAGGCCGCCCTGCGACGCCGAGGTGTGCCGCAACAGGTGGAGCTTGGCGACGTCGGTGCCCATGCACGCGATGTTGAACACGTCGTCATCGTAGTCGCTCGGCGGCGACGTCCGCACGGTGTATGCGGCGTCGTAGTAGTCGCCGCGGAAGATCACGGCAGTGCCCTTGAGGTTGTTCGTCTCGTCGCTGGCATCGTCGAGGCCCGGCCGGCAGACCTGGAGCTCGCAGTCGTCGGACAGGCTCCTGGCCTCGAACGTGTAGGCGTGCAGCTGCTTGCTGGTGCAGGTCGGGCAGTCGACCCAGAAGGCCTGCGGGCCGGTCGCCTTGATCGTGATCTTGTAGGTGGGCACGCTGGGCGGTCCGCCGGGAGTCTCCGGCGATCCGAGCAGCAACACCGACTCCGGCGCGATCAGATCATTCGTGCCGGTGTGCACGACGTCGCCGTCGATCCTGAGCTTGAGCGGCTTCTTGTCAGGGCCGTACGCGCCCAGGATGGCGAGGTCGACCTCGTTGTGCCGGAAGCGGCTGAGATGGAGCGTCCGGAACGGCACGTCGCTGCCGAGCCAGGTGCCGTTCAGGCCACACCCGTTGATCGGGCACTCACCGGTGGTGAGCGTCGGATCAGTGCCGCCGTCGCCGCCACCGGAAACAGCACCGCCGCCATCGCTGCCATCGTCGGAGCCGTCGGCCAGGGCGAGCAGCTGCGATGCTCCGTGTGGGATCGCTGCGCGGTCCTTGTCCAGCACACGATGCTTGATCCCCGAGCCTGCCTTGTCCCCAGGCCGCAACGGCCTGGGGAACGGCTTGTGTCGCAACGCGCACATCCGGGCGTGCTCATCGAATGGGTCCGGCTTCTCGTGGTGTTTCCTCGAGCACCACACAAGCAGACCGATCACCGCCACCACACACGCCACCCCGATCGGGGCCCACTTCCTGGTCCGCATCGTAAAGTTTCCCTCCATTCGATCTAGGTAGATGCGGAGGGCATGGCCAGCGTTACCTGCGCGGCGAGCAGGCAGATTACCGCGTATTACCGGTCGGAATCGTCGTCGGGCTCGCGCAGCGACACCGAGAGCGGATCGCTGCCGGTACCGGCGACCCCCGCTTCCACGAGCTTGGCGCGCAGCGCCCGGCGGGCGCGCAACAGCCGCACGCGGATCGTCCCCGGCGTCGACTCGAGCAGCTCGGCCAGCTCCGCGGCGTCGAGGTCGTGCCAGTAGTGAAACTCGAGCAGCAGCGCCTGCTCGACCGGCAGCTTGTGCAGCGCCGCGCGGATCTGGGCCAGCTCCTGCTGCTGTCCGAGCTTCTTGCTCGGCGAGCTGACCAGCTCGTCGAGCGATGACACGTCGAGATCGACGCGCTCGCCCTTGGGCCCCCGGCGCAGCCGCATGAGGAGCTCGTTGCGGGCGATCGAGTACAGGTACGTCCGGAAGGTCGACTGTCCGCGGAACTGGCTGCGCGCCCTCATGCACGCCAGGAACGTCTGCTGCGTCAGATCGTCGGCTTCCTCGGGGATCTTGTACTCGAAGAATCGATAGATCGCATCGAAGTACCGCGCACACAGCGCCTCTCCCGCACGCTGATCGCCGTCGCGCCAGCGCGTCAGCAGGGCGAGGTCGTCATTCACGCCGGTACGGTAAC
>VBLP01000661.1 GCA_005887925.1 Deltaproteobacteria bacterium
TGTACGCGCTCACCGGACAATCCGTGTCGCTTGGTCCACGCCCCGGCCGAACGGAATAAACGGTCCCAGCTACCGACTGATATCAAACCCATCACCCAACTCAGCGGCTCACGCAACGGGCGAGGGATCCTGCGAATTCCGTTCCAGATTCGATTACCGACCAGATAGCGGTCATAGCCACCGAACAGTTCGTCTCCTCCGTCGCCGGAAAGGCTTACTGTTACTTGCTTGCGAGCAAGCTCCGACACTAAGAACGTGGGAATCTGGGACGGATCAGCGAAAGGCTCGTCATAAAGAGTCGGGAGCCGCGGAATCACGTCCCGCGTCTGAGCCGGAGTCAAATAGAGCTCCGTATGATCTGTGCCCAAGTGCGCAGCGACCACCTTGGCGTGCTCACCTTCGTTATACGAGTCCTCCTCGAAGCCGATTGTGAACGTGCGCACAGGACGAGCAGACTGTGCTTGCATCAGCGCAACAACCGTTGATGAATCAATTCCACCGGACAGAAACGCACCTAGCGGAACATCTGCGATCATCTCATCGGAAATCGTACGCGTAAGCTGCGCCTCTAAGGCACTGACAGCTTCGGCGTCGCTCATCGAACTGGGGTTCCGTGCACCTTCCTCCGCCAGCTGTTGCACTGACCAGTATTTCTCACCCGGGGGCACCTGTCCAGGTTGCGGTGCGCGTAGACTCACGATCACGCCGGGAGCGATCTTGCGAACATTCTGGTAGATGGACCACGGCTGCGGGATGTATGCGTGTCGAAGGAGAACAGCGACCGCACCTCGATCTACTTGGCTGTCCCACGTCGGATGTGCGCGCAGCTCCTTGAGCTCGGAGCCAAATACGAAAACCTTTCCGCTCCAGCGCGCGGTCCCAGAGGGCGATGGCAAACATCCCGACCCAGCGCTCGACGCTCGCACGAACACCCCACTGCTCGATACACGCGAGCATAATCTCGGTGTCAGAACGCCCGCGAAAATGCGCACCCGATGCCTCGAGCGTCGCCTTGAGCTCACGGAAGTTATAGATCTCACCGTTGAAGCTGATGACCCACCGGCCATCCTGCGAGGCCATGGGTTGGTGGCCAGTTGGTGAGAGGTCGAGAATCGATAGGCGGCGATGACCGATTCCAATGCCGGCATCGGGATCCAACCATCGACCTTCATCGTCAGGGCCACGGTGCCGCAGCGCGTCGATCATGCGTTGCAGGGCGATGTCCGCGTCACGCGAGAGTCCCGAAGGATCCCAGAATCCGACGATTCCACACATCAGCGATTCACCTTAGGCGGAGCGCGGTCCGGCAGGGGTCGATCTTTCTTTGTGAGGCAGAGTTTTCAATGCGGACGGGATCCATCTGACGCCGAAGCCAATCTCCATGACCTTGAGACCCAGGCCCTCCGCAAACGAATGAATAGCAGCAACCGCCTCGGGCGACAGCTTGGTGGTCCCAATCGCAATTTTCTTGATCCGATACCGATCTACCGCGAACGCTAGACTCTCCAATCCGCCGACGATCGGTACGCCGTGAATCTGAGCCCCGTGCTTGTGCACATCATCATCCAGGAAACACACAGGGTGCAACTCGAGCTCACGACGATTGACCAATCTGCGCAGACTGAGTTCGCCAAGGTCGCCTGCGCCGTAGATCAGGACCCTATCCCCATTCTGCAAGAACCAGTTCCGGAGCATTTCGAGAGAGCGGAACGACAGGCGTGACGTAAGCACCAGGGCTGTGGCGAGCAGCACGTCGATGTAGATAATGCTGTGTGACGCGGCCAAAGGCGCCACGCGCCACTCGCCATACGCGAAGAGAATGAGCCCTGCGACCAGGACGGCCGCCGCGATTCGGTACAGATCGACGATGCCTGCGTACCGCCAAGCGCCCCTGTACACACCAAAGACGCTGAAGGCGCCGATCTTCAGCGCGATAACCAAGCCAATGGTCGACTGGAAGGCATCTACGTAAGGAAGCGGCAGTGCGTTATCGAAGCGGAGTCGGTACGCACCGTAATACGCGAGCGCGATCAGAACAACATCCAGGATCAGCTCACCGATGCGCCGCTTGTAAATCAGATTCCGTACGAGCAGCGTTACGGCCTTTGCGCGCGACGGATGGTTTGTGTGCGCGACCTTCATGCGACCGAGGTAGGCCGCCAACAAACTCATGACGACGAGGAACGTCGTCCCGATGAGGATCCCAAGACCCGCATCCAGTCCAGTAAGGAACAGAGCGACGAGACCGCCGCCGACGGCAAACGCATAAAGCAACAACGCTACCTGGCTCTCTTTCAGACCTAGTTCAACCAATCGATAGGTGCTGTGGTCCAGACCGCCCTGCGAGATTGGCCGGCCGGCAAGAATCCTGGTCACGGTCACGAGAGTCGTGTCCACTAGTGGCACCGCGACGATGGCGAGCGGCACGAAAACCACTGAAGCGAGACTCGCCGATGCGCTGGTGGGTGACGAAACGACCAACCCTGCCAGCGTCGACCCGATAAAGAGGCTACCGGCGTCACCCATGAAGATTGAGGCAGGGTGAAAGTTGTAGCGCAAGAAGCCGAGTGTGGCGCCAGTGAGCGACCATGCCAGCGCAGCGTGCGGCCACGCGCCCTGCCTCGCAAAGTAGAGCCCGAGGAAGAATGATGCGATGGCGCCTACGCCCCCCGCGACTCCGTCCAACCCGTCGAGGAGATTGAAAGCGTTCGTGAGGGCGACGAACCAGAACAGCGTGATCAAGACATTTGCGACGTATGACGGCGTTAGCTGTAGCACCGCGCCGAGGCTGACGAGACTAACCGCGCCAAGCAGCTGGAAGAGGAACTTGGTTTGTGCACGAAGACGAGAGACGTCGTCGGCCAACCCGACGATGAACATAAGCCCAGCGCTGATCCCTACTCCGAGGGCTGGACCGGCAATGGCCATCGCGGGACGAACGGTCCAACCGTCCCCCACAAGGAACATCGCGACCGCAAGTCCAATGATGGTTGCGAGCACGATGGCAACGCCACCTAGCAGCGCTGTAGGGCGTTTGTGCCATCTATCGGATTCGGGATTCGCGATGCGGTTCAGTCGGAACGCCAAGCTGCGGACGACCGGCGTGGCGACCAGGGACGCGATAAGCGACGTTCCCAAGATCAGTGCGATGCTAATGGCGGGGCTCACGTGAGCGATCCGTTTCTCCCGTCTGCCGTCACTTGCACGACAGACGTTTCGAAGACCTGCCTGCCACTGCCAAGAGAATGCTCTGGTCCGTCCGCATGAAATCCTCCGAGGGAGTCGGAATATAGAGCGCTCGCCACCGACATACACTAGCGCGTAGAAGGCGCCTGGACGTAAGTATCCTTGTCGCCGCGTTTATGATCCCCTTACCCACTACCCAGAGTCGCCGATCGCACTTTCCTCTCTCGATCAGCTGGTAGAGAAACTCTACCCCGGCTGCCGATCAGGGCGGCCATCACCCGCGGACGGGACAGTGGCATTTTACCGACGCGTCGTCGAACGCTTGCCAGTCGGTGCCACAGTGCTCGACTTCGGGGCCGGCCGCGGAGCCGCGTTCTCCGAGAAGCGGCCAATCGCTAGCGACCTTGTGCGCCTCACGCCAAAGGTGAGCAGGCGCATTGGCGTCGATGTCGACCCAGTCGTCTTACAGAACCCGGGGCTAAGCGAGGCTCACGTTCTTACCCAGGAGAACGACTACCGAATTCCTTTGCCCGACGGAAGCGTCGACGCTGTCATCGCAGATTGGGTCCTTGAGCATCTCCCGGACCCCCTTAGATCGTTTGTCGAGTGCCGACGCGTAATCAAACTCGGAGGCCTATTCGGCGCCCGCACGCCCAACCGGTGGCATTACACGAGCCTCGTCTCTCGTGCTGTCGGATCAACTCGGCTTGGCAAGAAACTACTCCGAATCGCGCAACCTCAACGACGGAGTGACGACATTTTTGAGACGCACTACAGAGCCAATTCGCCTCGAATGCTTCGAAGACTCTTGAGAAGCGCAAACTTTTCGCAGATCGAGATTGTCACGCACGAACCGGAGCCGAGCTATCTGATGTTCAGTCGAGCCACTCTCGTCCTCGGCTGGGCCTACGGCCAAATTGCCCAACGCGGATTCTTGCCACGGGCCTCGCTCTTCGCGTTCGCCCAACCGTAAGCCGTTGCTACGAGCAGGCCCGGGCTTGTCTGTGAAGCCCCGTAGGATCCCCCGATTCGAGGAAATCATCAGGCCTGGGAACCCACACATCCAACGTCGTCGTCGCGCTAACGGTCCCTAGATTGTCGATGCTCCGATACTCGACCACGCACGCGCCGATCGGGAGCACGTCGTCCGTCGAGACGGTCTCCCATTGTCCTCCTTGCACTCGACGCTCAAAGCGCAGGTGGTTCGGGTAGCTAGAACCGAGATGAAGCACGAACACTGAGTCCACGACCTGTAAGTTCGTTACCACCACTCCCAACGTCGGGAACGCCTCTTGCCTCGACACGCGCGGGTAGAGCGTTTGGTCGTTGGCCGGGGAGTAGTTTGCTAGCGCGGGAACGTCGATCTGAACGCGGTGTCCACTCCAGGCGTTCGATAGATCCACTCTCGCGATCAGGTCACCCAAGAACGGAAAGCCTTGTGGAAACGCCGAGAGATATGTCAGCTGACCGTAGACCTGCGGATCGTAGTTAGGGCCAGAGATTCGACTCGGGCGTGCCCGACCTATCGCACCATTCATGCTCATGTCCAGCAAGTCAACTGGTGACAGTGGTTCTCCCGTCGTGCCATCGACGAAATCGTTGTTGAATGAGATGTCCTCGTAAACCCACCGATCGAGTTCCGGAATGAAAACGGCTGCGGGATCATGCGAGTAGGTCCATAGTTGCAGCCCGTGCAGTCCGGCGGCCGCCCAGAGGGTGTTGGCGAGAATTGTCTGATAGGTACAAAGGAAGAACCGGTACGACTCGATGTCGCGCATGCGATAGTGCGTACCAGCCACCCTTACCATCATACCATCATCAGCGCGCAAGCCAGTGGCGGTGTCCAGCGTCCCGAGAAGCCGGTCTAGAACCGCGTACCCATTAGCTGCGATGTCTCCCCAATAGGCCACGTCGCGATCCCATTCTTCCTGAGAAAGCATTGCGTTGGCGTCCGCCCACGTCTTCCCCAGCGGAAGAACGCTGAGATTCGTCGTGCTGTTGTCCGAGTGAGCGAAGGTCTGGGAATAAATCGCCGTGCGCGCTACCCAGTCGCGAATGGCCCTAGCACGCTCCAGGTTGCTCGTCGGGTTCCCATAGTCCGCCAGAATGTCCGCGACCAGCGGACGTAGGGCCACGATGGAGGGATTGGCAAGGTTCTCACCCACGAAGCGGATCCGGTCATCGGTCGCGAGCGGCCACGCTGCGACCAACACCGCCACCGAATCCGGCCACGTCGCCACAATCACCGGCACCCTCGTCTGCACCGCCCCCATCGCGAACACCAACGTGTCGTAACCCGAGTGCTGAACCGTCGCGTCGGCACACCCAGCGCCCGCGACCGTCCCCTTCACTGTCCGCACGAGCGCCGCACCGCGCGCGATCGGATACCCGTTCCGGTCCGCCGCCGCACATGAGAGCGGCAGCGACGACCCGGCCGGCAGCGTCACGATCGGATTGCCGAACGTCACCGCCACATTCAGCGATGCAGCGACCTGATTCACCACGACGACGACCCGTCCCGCGATTCCCGCGACCGTGATGTCGGCGCTCGAGACACCGTTGCCGCGGGCGACCAACGTGACGGCATCACTCGTATCAGCGACTGCGGCGTCAGAGGGGATGACGCTGGTGACAGCGCCGGCGACGGCAGAGCCGAGCGAGTCCTGCGCCACCGCCGTCACCGTCCGCACGTCGCCAAAGGCGTCGAAGCGGATCGTGTCGGGCGAGGCAACCACACGCACCGGCCGCTGGGCGATGCGCAGGCT
>VBLP01000662.1 GCA_005887925.1 Deltaproteobacteria bacterium
GCCGCGCGCCTTCGCGTCGCCGGTGCTGCTGCTGTCGATCGCCGTCTTGCCGTCGCCCGCGCTCTTGCCGCCGGCTTTGCCGTCGCCGGCCCTGCCGTCGCCCGCGGCTCCGGGCTCGCCCGCCACCTTCGCGCCGCTCGCGGCTCCGGGATCGCGCGCCGCCTTGCTGTCCCCGGTCGTGGCGTCGCCCACCTTGGCGTCGCCCGCGGCTCCGGGCTCGCCCGCCACCTTGGCGCCGCTCGCGCGCGTGTCGCCGGTCGTCTTGCCGTCGCTGCCCGCCTTGGCGTCGCCCGCTCCCGCCCTCGCCGGATCGGGCTTGGTGCCCCCGACCCCGAGCTCCTTGGCCATGTCCACGCTGAAGCCGCTGGTGGGCGGCTTGGTGGAGGCCGTCGTGAAGGCGCTGCCCAGCGTGTCCCCGCCCTCGGACTTGGCGCAGGAAGCCGAGAGAAACACGGCACCTGCGAACGCGGCTCGGCGCAACATCCCGATCTCTATAACACCCGAAAAGACTGCGAGCGACGACTCCTCGCGAATCGCCGCTCACAGAGAAAAGGTGGCCCCAGGCACCCGCTATTTCCGCTACCGTTGCTTCCTTCCGGACCTGGCGGGGTTCACAGCTTTTGTGTCACCCGGGACCATGAAACGTCACGCAGTGGCTTGGCGGCGGAGGGAGAGGGATTCGAACCCTCGGTACCTTTCAGTACACACGATTTCCAATCGTGCACCTTCGGCCACTCGGTCATCCCTCCTCGCGAGGGTCAGGAAAATGGGCGGAGGGGGAGGGATTTGAACCCCCGGTGCTTTCGCACATCTGATTTCGAATCAGACACCATAGGCCACTCGGACACCCCTCCAGAACATTGCGATCATCGATAGCTCGGGCCGCGTCGCAGGTCGGCGAAGAACTGCTGCAGCACGGCGGCACATTCCTCGGCGCGAACGCCGCCGGTGACGGCAACGCGATGATTGAGCCGCGGGTCGGACACCAGCTCGAACAGCGAGGTCACCGCGCCGGCCCTGGGGTTGAGGCACCCGAAGACCAGCCGCGTCACCCGCGCATTCACCAGGGCTCCCGCACACATCGGGCACGGCTCCTGGGTGACCACCAGCGTGCCTTCCACCCGCCACTGGCCCAGCGCCGCCGCGGCGTCGCGCAGCGCGACAACCTCGGCGTGCGCCGTCGGATCGCGATCGACCTCGCGGCGGTTGCGGCCGCGACCGACGATGCGATCGCCCACGACGACCACGGCGCCGACCGGCACATCGCCGCGCGCGGCGGCCGCCCGTGCCTCGTCGAGCGCCACACCCATCCATTGATCGTCCAGCTCGGCCATGTGCTACCTACGGCGGATCCGAGAGGGGTCGAACCTCTAACCCCCGGTTCCGTAGACCGGTGCTCTATCCATTGAGCTACGGATCCTCATGTTTCTGGCTGACCTGACTGACCGGCTGCGGCCAAGGCGGCCCAAGCGGCCCAAGGCGGCCTATGCGGAGAGAGAGGGATTCGAACCCTCGGTACAGGTAAACCCCATACGCCGGTTTAGCAAACCGGTGCCTTCAGCCACTCGGCCATCTCTCCCCGGGAACCTGCGGGCGATTCCCCGACGGGTCTCGCACGCCAAGCGAGCTCCACTTGCGTGACACTATTCGGTTATCAAGCCAACCAGCGGAGGAGGAGGGATTCGAACCCCCGGAGCTTGCGCTCGGCGGTTTTCAAGACCGCTGCCTTCGACCACTCGGCCACTCCTCCAGTCTCACACGGAGGTAGGGGCGCAGTATAGGGATAGCGATTCGCTTGTAAAGCCTGATCGCGGAGAAACCGGGCGAGTCAGCCCCGGCCACTGCGCCTCGCACCCACGGCCGGCGCCGGACAACCTACCGCGCGGTAGGGCCAGCGCCGCACCGCCGATTACGTTCCGTCGTTCAACGCTGCGCTGATCCGAGACAGGCCTTCAGCTCGTCCTCGTCGGGCTTCGCGCTGGCCGATCCGATGCGGGCGCTTCGAGGCGCGATCGCGGTACCTCAACGCGACTCGCCCGGGGCGACCGATACCTCGCGCCGCTCGCGCAGGCACCGGTGGTCCTGGGCCGGGCGCGGCCCCGACGCCCATCCGCGTAGCAGCCCCCGGCGAGCTCGCGTGTGGGCATTCTCCTGAGCGCCACGCCCTACCCGATCCGCTCGATGCCGCCCATGTAGGGCTGGAGCGCGGTGGGGATCCGGATGCTGCCGTCGGCCTGCTGGTACTGCTCGAAGACCGCGACGAGCGTGCGGCCGATCGCGACGCCGGAGCCGTTGAGCGTGTGGACGTGGCGCGGCTTGTCGCCCGCCGCGCGGCGGTAGCGGATCTTGGCGCGCCTCGCCTGGAAGTCCTCGCAGTTCGAGCACGACGAGATCTCGCGGTAGGCATCCTGCCCCGGCAGCCAGACCTCGAGGTCGTAGGTCTTGGCCGCCGTGAAGCCGAGGTCGCCGGTGCACAGCGTGACGACGCGGTAGTGCAGCCCGAGCCCCTGCAGCACGCGCTCGGCGTCCTGGCGCATGGCCTCGAGCTCGTCGTAGCTGGTCTCCGGCGTGGTGACCTTGACCAGCTCGACCTTGTCGAACTGGTGCTGGCGGATCAGTCCGCGCGTGTCGCGGCCCGCGGCGCCGGCCTCGGCGCGAAAGCACGCCGCGTAGGCGCAGTACTTCCGCGGTAGCGACTCGCCGTCGAGGATCTGGTCCATGTGGAGGTTGGTCATCTGGACCTCGGCCGTCGGCGACAGGAACAGGTCGTTGTCGGCGACATGGTCCGGCCCGACGGGCAGGTCGAGCTTGAACAGGTCCTCGGCGAACTTGGGGAGCTGTCCGGTGCCGGTGAGCGACGCGCGCCGGACGATCGCCGGCGGCCACGCCTCCTCGTAGCCGTGCTGGGTGTGGAGATCGAGCATGTAGTTGAGGAGCGCGCGGTTGAGCCGCGACGCCGCGCGCCGGAGCACGGTGAACCGGGCGCCGGAGATCCGGGCGCCGCCGTCGAAGTCGAGCACGCCGAGCGCGCGGCCGAGCTCGTCGTGGGCCTTCGGCGCGAAGCCGAACACCGGCTTGTCGCCCCACGTGTGCAGCACGGGGTTATCGTCGGAGCCACTGCCCGCGGGGACGCTGGCGTGCGGCGCGTTCGGGATCACCATCGCCTGCTGATCGCGCTCGGCCTCGAGCCGCGCGAGCTCGGCCTCGCCGTCCTTGATCCGGGTCGACAGCGCCTTCATGTCGTCGCGCGCCTTGGCGAACTCGGCCGACTTCTTGTCGAGCTTGGCCATGGTCTCGTTGGCGGCGTTGCGGGCCTGGCGCAGCGAATCGAGCTCGCCCTGGAGCTTGCGGCGCCGCTCGTCGGCGCTCCGCCACACCGCGACGCGGGTGGCGACATCGGGATCGCCGCGGCGCAGGACATCGTCCATCCGGGCTGGGTCGAGCATGCGTGACTCCGTTCCTCGTTTTTGCAATGATCGAAGGAAGTTGGCGGAGCACCCTACCTCCCGCTTAACCACGCTGGCAAGCCGCGGGTCAGCCTGGCCGTGGAGTCGCTCGCCGCCGGATTGCCTCTGCTCAAGCGGCCGGCAGCCGTGACCGTGGCTGATCCCGACCGCGAGCTGGCCGAGCGGTTTCGCGACGGCGACTCCGCGGCGTTCGACATCCTGGTCCGCCGCCATCAGAAGGGAATGTGGCGGCTGATCCGGCGTTATGTGAAGAGCGATGCCGATGCCGCCGATGTCACCCAGCTCGCCTTCGTCCGCGCGTTTCGCGGCCTGGCCGGGTTTCGCGGCACGGCCACGGTGCGCAGCTGGCTCTACCGGATCGCGATCAACTGTGCGCTGTCGTGGCTGCGCGATCACCGGCGCGAGCAGCCGGCCGAGATCGGCGACGACGCCCTGATCGCGGACAACCCCGCCCCCGCCCAGCTCAGCGCCGGCGACGATCGCGCCCGGCTGCGCGCCGCGATCGCCCAGCTGCCGCCCAAGCAGAAGCTGGTGCTCGAGCTGCGCGTGTTCGACGACCTGTCGTTCAAGGAGGTCGCCGACCTCGCCGATTGCAGCGAGAACACCGCGAAGGTCAACTTCCACTACGCCGTGAAGCGGCTGCGTGACATCCTCGGAGCGGATCATGAGCGGTGACTCCCGCGATAGATCGACCGCGCGACCCGACGCGCGGAGTGGTGAATCTCGCGGCTTTGCCGCGAGAGCGGGGGCGGGAAAGCCCTCTATTGATCGACGCGATGACGAGGCCGAGACCGCGCTGTTGACCGCGTACGTCGACGGCGTCGCCGAGCTGGCGCCGGACCAGCGCCATCGGGTCGAGGCCCGGCTCGCCCGGGATCCCGAGGCGCGGGCCGAGGCTGGCGCGCTGCACGCGCTGCTCGACCGGCTTCGCGCGCTGCCGCCGAGCTACGACGGTGGCGCCGAGCCGGACTGGTCGGCGATGGAGCGCTCGAACCGGCAGGCGGTGACCGGCGAGCCGCGACGGCCGTGGTGGCGCAGCTGGCGGTGGCTCGTCCCTGCGATGACCTGCGCGACGGCCGCCGCGGTGCTGGTCGCGATCTGGCCGCGCGGCCGGACGCTGCCCGAGCGGCCGACCGCCGTGCATGCCACGCCCGCGCCACCGGCCGCCGAGCAGGGCGCCAGGCCGCCGGTCGACGACAGCGTCGTCGCGCTGTGGCTCGACGGGGCCGCGGTCGACGTCGACCTCTCGGCGGTCGATGCTCCGAGCGACCTGCTCGGCGCGTCCGCGCTGCCGCACCTCGGCGAGCCGGGCGAGCTGCTCGAGCCCGGCGAGCCCGGCGATGCCGACGAGGTCGGGCTCCTGCCGGCGACCGATCTGGCCTGGATCGACGGCCTGGACTCCGCCGCGCTCGCCCGCGCGGAGCGCTGGCTGACGGGGAAGAAGGGCTGATGCGCGCGATCCGGGTCGCCGTGATCGCCGTGGCCGCCGGTCTGCTGGCCGGCAGCGCGGACGCCCAGCCGCGCCGCGGCCCAGCCGCGAACCCTCCCGCGCAGCGCCGAGACCAGGTCGAGCAGCTCAAGAAGCGGATCCGCGCGATGCGCGCCTTCCGACTGACCGAGGCGCTCGCGCTCGATGAGCAGACCGCCGGCCGGCTGTTCCCGGTGCTGTCGCGCTTCGACGACGAGTCCGACAAGCTGCTCGAGAAGCGCGGCGACATCCAGCGCCGGCTGCGCCGCGCCGAGGCGCTGCGCGACCCGCGCGCGATCGATCGGCTGATCGACGAGGCGATCGCCAACCAGCGCGGCCTGTGGGACCTCGAGGACAAGCGGCTCGCAGAGCTGCGAAAGATGCTCACACCGGGGCAGACGGCGAAGCTCCTCGTGGTGCTGCCGGCGCTCGAGCGCCGGATCCAGAACCAGCTGCGCAAGGCGCTCGCCCAGCGCCGACCCGGCGCCGCCGTCGACGACACCGACGACGACCTCGAGCCCGACGAGGCCCCGCCGCCGACCCGGCCGCTGCGATCCCGGCGAGAGGGCCCTCTCGCCCCGCCGAGTGGCGCGCCGAATGCACCCGGCAACACACCGCCCTGCGATCCGAGCGCCGGGCCGTGCCGCTAAATTCTCGCGTGCGGGATCGCTCGGGGAGGCGCAACGTCGCCATGGTTTTCCGCATCGGGTACACCGGGCGCTGCCCCGGTGATCCATGCGAATGAGCTATGCTCGGCGCGGATGATCGAGGCCACTTGCTCGGCCTGCGGAACGCTCAACCGCGTGTCCGAAGCCAACGTGCCCGTCGGTGCGAAGTTCATCACGTGCGCCGATTGCAAGTCGCGCATCGCGATCCAGACCGCCCCGGCGTCTCCTCCGGCGCCGCCGAAGCTACCGCCGAGCCGGCCCGATGCCGGCAAGTCCAGCAGCGTCGAGCTGACCGACCTGCCCGCACCCAAGCGCGCCAGCGCCCTCGGTCCGATACCGTCGCTGCCAACGCCTCCCCCGCGACCCTCGGCCAGGCCGGCGCCGCGCAGCGGCCTGGCCGCAGCCCTCGATCCCGAGCTGCCGGCGCCCAAGGTGGGCGCGAGCGGGCGGACCGGCCGGGTCGAGCGCATTGACGTCGACGATCCACTCGGAGGCGACGCGCTGGCCGACCTGCCCGCACCCAAGCGCGCCACGCCCCGCCCGGCCGTGCCTGGATCGTCGCGCGGCGAGATCACCGACTTGCCCGCGCCCAAGCTGGACGCCGGCGTGACCGACCTGCTGGCGCCCAAGCCCGACGCCCGGCACGCGCTCGCCGATGCGGCCACTGCCAGGGACACGCGGTCGACGGCAGCGGATCTGCCGGCCCCCAAGGGCCCGACGATCGCCGATCTGCCGGGACCCAGGGGGCCGCCGACGCCGGATCTGCCCGCGCCGCGCGCGGCGGAGGCCAAGCAGCTCGTCGATCTCCCCGCCCCCAAGGGCTTCTTCGACGACATCCCCCAGCCGGCGAGGAAGGCCAGACCCGCGGGCCCGCCGCCGAGCCCGCCGAGCCCGCCGAGCGAGCCCGACCTGCCCGCTCCCAAGGGCTTCTTCGACGACCTTCCCCAGGTCAAGTCCAATCCCCGCGGTGTCGTCGATGTCCCCGCCCCCAAGGGCTTCTTCGACGACTTCCCTCAGGTCAAGTCCAACCCGAGCCCGGGTGAGCCCGAGGTCCCGGCGCCCAAGGGGTTCTTCGACGACATCCCCGGCCTGCCCAACACCGCCAAGCCCGAAGTCCCCGCTCCCAAGGGCTACTTCGAGAACATCCCGGCCCTGCCCAGCACCGCCAGGCCCGAGGTCCCCGCTCCCAAGGGCTACTTCGAGAACATCCCGGCCCTGCCCAGCACCGCCAGGCCCGAGGTCCCCGCCCCCAAGGGCCACTTCGAGAACGTGCCCGGGCGGCCGATCAAGCACGGCGATGACCGGGCGCCCCGCGGCTTCTTCGACGACCTGCCGCAGCCCACCCGGCCGACCGGCGAGCCCGATGTCCACCTCGATGCCGGCCCCGAGCTCGATCTCGTGTCACCGTCGAACAGCAGCGCGTTCGACGACGTCGAGCTGGCGCGGCCCTCGGCGTCGCCGGTCCGCTTCGAAGCGCCGCAGCGGCCTGCGACGCGGCCCCCGCTCGACACCCGCGGCAACGATGCCGGCCCGACCCTCGAGCTCGAGGGCCCGTCGCCCGAGGCGATCGCGCGCATCGCGCCCCGCCAGGTCCGGCCGCGGCTCGACAGCGAGGCCGTCGCCGCCCGCGGACGGCGCAGCCGCGTCGTGCTCGTCGTGCTGCTCGCCGTCGCCGGCCTCGGCGGGGCCGGCTTCCTGCTGTATCGCCGGCACGTGGCGGCGGTCGAGCGCGAGGCGGCGATCACCAGCCAGCTCGCGGTCGCGCGAGCGGCCTACACCGCCAGCGATCCGCAGCACTGGCAGCGCGCGGCCGACGCCGCCCGCCGCGTGGTCGAGCGCGACGACACCAACCCCGAGGCGCTCGGCATCGGCGCCGAATCGCTGCTCGCGAGCGCGATCGTCGACGGCATCGCCGCGCCGACCAAGCTGCGCCAGGCGCACGCGATGCTCGACACCGCCAACACCGCCGGGATCGCTCACCCCGCGCTGCCCCGCGCCCGCGCCCTCGCCGCGCTGACCAGCCACCAGCCCGACGCCGCGATCAACCTGCTCCAGCCGCTGGCCACCCAGGCTCCGCAGGACGGCACGCTCGCGCTGTACCTCGGCTGGGCCCTCGCCGCCCGGGGCGACCTCGCCGGGGCGATCAAGGCCTACGATCGCGCGGTCGGGGCCGCGCAGGTCAAGCTCCCGGCGCTGTACGGCCGCGGCTGCGCCCGGCTCGCGCTCGCTGACCTCGAGGGTGCGCGCGCCGACTTCGCCGCGGTGCTCGAGATCGACAAGGACCACATCGCGGCCCAGGTCGGGCTCGCCGCGGCCGCGCCGTCCTCGGCCCCGCAGCGCCGCGAGGCCGACCTGCTCGCGATCCTCGCGCGCAGGGACATCACCGGCGCCGATCCGCGCGCCGTGGCGCAGGCCTGGACGCTCGCCGGCGACGCTGCGATGCGCGCCGGGCGCCACGACGTCGCCCGCGAGCGGTTCCGCAAGGCGCTCGCCGCGATGCCGCGCGATCTCGCCGCCACCGCCGGCCTCGCCGAGACCGAGCTCCGCGACGGCAAGCTCGCGGTCGCGGCCGAGCTGACCGCGACCGCGCTCGCCGGGGCCAAGGACGACGTCGCGCTGCAGCTCGTGCAGAGCGAGATCGAGATCAAGCAGCGCCGGCTGCCGCTCGCCCACCAGCGGCTCACCGCCCTGGGCAGCCGCGCGATCCCGCTCCCGCCGCTCGAGCACGCCCGCCTGCTGCTGATCACCGGCAAGCTGCTCGAGGCCCAGGGCAAGGACGACGACGCGGCCGACGCCTACGTCGCCGGCGCTGGGACCGCCCGCGAGCTCGACCTCGAGCCGATGGTCGCTGCGGTCGGCAAGCTCGCCGCGCTGACCAAGGCCGCCATCGCCGATCGCGATCAGCCGCGCGCCCAGGCGCTGCGCGCGCGGGCCGACGCGCTGCTCACCAACTTCGCCGAGCACGCCGCGCGCGATCCGCAGCTCGCGCTGACCCTCGGCATCGGCTACCTGCAGGCCGGCAACGCCGAGAAGGCCGAGCCCTGGCTGCGCCGCGCCGTCGAGGGCAGCCCGAACGATGCCGAGGCGCGGTTCCAGCTCGGCCGCTCGCTGCTCAAGTCGAGCCGCGCCCAGGACGCGCTCGACGAGCTCAACGCCGCGCTCCGCCTCGACCCCGCGCGGATCGACATCGCCGCCGACCTCGCCCGCACCTACGAGGCGCTCGGCCGCGACGCCGACGCGCGCACGCTGTACGCCCGGCTCCTGTCGGGCCCCGATCCCGGCGTCGAGATCCGCGCGCGCGGCGGCCGGTTCTTCTCGACGCCCGCCATCCCGCAGGGCTCTACCTGAAGGGAGAAGGACTGCTCGCAGCCGGCAAGCTGATCGAGGCCAAGCAGCAGTTTCAGCGCGCGATCGACCTCGACCGCGACCCGCAGTACCTCGACGCGCTCGGCCGCGCCGCCGAGGCGATCGCGCAGGGCGGCGATCGCGACGCCCAGGATCTCGCGCTGCGCTCGTACCAGGCCGCCGCCGAGGCCGCGCCCGGCATGCTGAGCTCGCTCGTCGGGCAGGGCCGGCTCTACCTCGCCCGCCGCGAGGCCGCCAAGGCGGTCGCGCCGCTGCTCGCGGCGTCGCGGCTCGATCCGAAGAACGCCGACGTGATGTTCCTGATCGGCGCGGCCTACCAGGAGATCCAGCAGCCGGAGATGGCGCGGCAGTGGCTCGAGGACGCGACCCGGATCGCGCCGAGCGCCGAGGCGTACTGGCGGATCGCCGAGATCGAGCACGACGCCAACCGCGGCCCGCAGGCGATCGCCGCGCTCGCCAGCGCGACCCGGATCGCCGCCGAGGCCGAGAAGCGCACCGGCAAGCCGGTCGCCTGGCTGACCGAGGCGTTCTACCTTTTGGGCCGGGTCCACCTCGACCTGCGCAACGAGGCGGCCGCGCGCGAGGCCTGGCTGCAGTACGTCGCCCGCAACCCGCCGGCCTCCGCCCAGCTGACCGAGGTCAAGCAGCTCCTGTCGACCACCCTGCGCCGCTGACCCGCTCGCGCCCCATCGGCCGCCTCGAGGCGCTCACCGCCGAGCGGGCGACCGCGGATTTGCGGCACGCAGCGCGTGCGGGAGGCGGTCTTGCGGGTATCGTCGGCGCGTGCTGGAAGGCCTCTGGACGCGGATCGATCGTGCGCGGATCCTCGCGCGCGCCCTGCGCTCGACCGGCTCGGTCGAGATCATCCGCCCCGGCCAGCTCGTCGAGTTCCTGCGCGGCGCGATCCGCGTCGCCCCCGGACCGCACCTGTCGGTGATGTATCACGCAGCCGCGCACCCCGATCGCGAGGCGCTCGTCGAGTACACCGGCGACGGCGTCCGCCGCATGACCTGGGGCGAGCTCGACGCGACGATCAACCGGCTGGCCAACGCGCTGTTCGCGCGCGGCGTGGTCGGTGGCAGTCCGGTCGCGCTGATGCTGCCCAACGGCGGCGAGTACCTGATCGCGTACCAGGCGCTCGCTCGCCTCGGCGCCACCGCGGTCCAGATCGGCTACCGCCTCAAGCCGGCCGAGATCGCCCACATCCTCGACAACGCCCAGCCGCGCGCGACGCTGGTCCACGCCGAGTACCTCGCGGCGATGACCGCCGCGCGCGCCCAGGTCGGCACCGCGGGCCCGATGATCGTCGTCGGCGACGCGCACGGCGAACCGGCCACGCGCGGCCCGGAGCTCGCCGAGTGGGACCGCGCGCTCGCCGCGGCCTCGCCCCACGCCCCGCCCCGGTCGCGCGGCGGCGGGGGCGACGGCGGCGGCGTGATCGTCTACACCTCGGGCACGACCGGCAAGTCCAAGGGCGCCCACCGCAACCTCAAGACCACCGGGCTCGAGTCGGTCGCCGATCTGCTGGTCCAGGTCGGCGTGCGCGCCAACGATCGCCACCTCGTGGTCTGCCCGCTCTACCACAGCGCCGCGCCGGCGTTCGTCGCGATCATGATGTCGCTCGGCGCGACGATCATCCTGATGAGCCACTTCGACGCCGCCGGCGCGCTCGACATCATCGAGCGCGAGCGCGTGACCTGCTCGTTCATGGTGCCGACGATGCTCGTACGGCTGACCAGCTTGCCCGCGGACGTGCTGGCGAGCCGGGACACCTCGTCGCTGCGCTGGGTGATGAGCGGCGCCGCGCCGCTGCCGACCGAGGCCGCGCGCCGGTTCATGGACCGCTTCGGCCCGATCCTGTGGAACTTCTACGGCGCGACCGAGACCGGCATGGTCACGCTCGCCGGCCCGGCCGACCATGTCTCGCGGCCCGGCACCATCGGCCGCCCGCTGTTCGGCAACGAGATCCGCCTGCTCGACGACGCCGGCCACCCGAGCGGCCTCGGCGAGGTCGGCGAGCTCTACGCCCGCAACTCGATGCTGATCACCGGCTATCACCGCAACGCCGAGGCGACCCGGGCCTCGCAGCGCGACGGCTTCTTCTCGGTCGGCGACCTCGCGCGCCGCGACACGGACGGCTACTACTACCTCGAGTCGCGCAAGCACGACATGGTGATCTCCGGCGGCGTCAACATCTATCCCCGCGAGATCGAGGACCACCTGCACACCCATCCCGCGATCCTCGATGCCGCCGTGATCGGCGTGCCCGACCCCGAGTGGGGCGAGTCGCTGCGCGCGTTCGTCGTCGTGCGCGACGGCCACGCGCTGGCCGAACAGGACGTCATCGAGTACTGCCGCGCCGGGCTGGCTGACTTCAAGCGGCCGCGCAAGGTCACGTTCCTTCCGGAGCTGCCGTGCAACCCGACCGGCAAGGTGCTCAAGCGCGAGCTGCGCGAGCACGGATAACCATGGCGCGGTAAGGTCGCCGGGTGTCGTATCCGATCGTCCTGGGTACCGCCGGGCATATCGATCACGGCAAGACCTCGCTGGTCCTGGCGCTGACCGGGATCTACACCGATCGCCTGCCGGTCGAGAAGGCGCGCGGCATCACCACCGAGCTCGGCTTCGCCCGGCTCGATCTCGGCGAGCGCCGCATCGCGGTGGTCGACGTCCCCGGCCACGAGCGCTTCGTCAAGTCGATGGTCGCCGGCGCGACCGGCCTCGACCTGGTCTGCCTGGTGGTCGCCGCCGACGAGGGTGTGATGCCGCAGACCCGCGAGCACCTCGACATCTGCGAGCTGCTCGGCGTGCGCCGCGGCCTCGTCGCGCTCACCAAGCGCGACCTCATCGACGACGAGTGGCTCGCGCTGGTGACCGGCGACGTCCGCGCCGAGGTCGCCGGCACGTTCCTCGCCGACGCGCCGATCGTCGCCTGCTCGACCCGCACCGAGGTCGGGCTCGACGCCCTGCGCGCCGCGATCGCCGCCGCGGTCGACAGCGTCCCGCCGCGCGAGCACACCGGCGTGTTCCGGCTGCCGATCGATCGCGTGTTCACGGTCAAGGGCTTCGGCACGATCGTCACCGGCACCGTGCTCGGCGGCGCGGTCGCGGTCGGCGACGAGCTCGCCGTGCTGCCCGCCGGCCCGACCGCACGCGTCCGCGGCATCGAGGTCCACGGCGCCCACGTCGAGCGCGCCGTCGCCGGCCACCGCGCCGCGCTCAACCTCGGCGGCGTCGCCGTCGACGACCTCGCCCGCGGCGACCTGCTCGCGCATCCCGGTCGGGTCGCCGCGTCGCACATCCTCGACGTCGAGCTGCGCCACCTCGCCAACGCCGCCGGCCCGCTCGAGCGCCGCACCAAGGTCCTGATCCACCACGGCACCGCGCAGGTGCTGGCGAGCCTGGTCCTGGTCGACCGCGATCAGCTCGCCCCCGGCGAGACCGGCGTCGCGCAGCTCCGGATCGACGCGACCACGCCGCTCGCCGCCCTGCCCGGCGACCGCTTCATCGCGCGCGGCTTCGTCGCGAGCGCCAGCCACGGCACCACGATCGGCGGCGGCCGCGTGATCCGCGTGCTCGCCCCGCGCGCCCGCAAGGGCTCCGCCCACGGCGACACCGTCGTCCGGCTCGCCACTGCCCGCCAGGACCAGCGCGTCGCGCTCGACGTCAAGACCGCCGCGTTCGCCGGCCTCGGCATCGCCGACCTCGTTCGCCGGCTCGGCGTCCCCGCCGATGCGCTCTCCCCCCTGCTGGCGACCCTGGTCGCGAGCGGCGAGCTGCTCGCGCTCGGTGCGGCCGACCACCAGCACTTCCTCCACGCCACCACCGTCGCCGAGATCGAGGCTCGCATCGTCCGCGCCGTCGCCGGCGCGCCCGACGGCGTGCTGCGCGAGGAGCTCCGCACCCAGCTGCCCGCCGCGCTCCCCGTACGCGCCTACGACGCCGTCCTCGCCGGCCTCGAGCGCAAGGCCGCGATCGCCAGCGACGGCGACCGCTTGCGCAAGGCCAGCGCCCCCGGCCGCAGCGCCGCCCCGTCCCCCGCCGAGGCCAAGCTGCTCGAGCGGTTCCGCGCGTGGGGCATCGAGCCGCCGCGGCCCAAGGACATCCCCGCCGAGATCGGCCTCGCCGATCCCCAGGTCAAGGCCATGCTCGACCGCCTGATCGCGGCCAAGCAGCTCGTCCGCATCAAGCCAGACCTGTTCCTCCACGCCGCCGTCGTCGCCGATCTGCGCACCCGCCTGCTCGCCTTCCTCGACGCCCACAAGACGATCGACGCGCAGCAATGGAAGGAGCTCACCGGCGCCAGCCGCAAGTTCTCCATCCCCCTCGCCGAGTACTTCGACGCCGAGAAGCTCACCCTGCGCGTCGGCGACCTCCGCCGCAAGCGCTGAACGGTCCCGCGCGCACGAGACTCGACCTCAGCCGCAAATGCTAGTACCTCACCGCGGCGGTTTTGCTCGGTTGCCCGGGTAGCGGGACGTCACCCGCGGGCGCGCCCGCCGAGGACCTCGCCGCGCGCAGTTCCGCAGCGCTCCCACGTCCGAGACCGAGAAACGTGAGATCTTCATCGGGCTCGACCGGTCGGGTTCGGGCAGCGCGAGGACTGTTTGAGCACGGCGGGGTCCATCAGCGAGGCAGCCCGCGGGCCTGCGCGTTCTCGCCGGCGGCGGTCGTGCGAGCGGTCATCTTCACT
>VBLP01000663.1 GCA_005887925.1 Deltaproteobacteria bacterium
CGAACCACCCCGCGCACGCCCGGGACCGATCATCGATCGCTGCCGCACGAGCTGCTTCGATCGACTCTTCGAGCGGCACCTCACAGGATTCGCGGTCGCGCTGGCGCTCGTCGCGATCCTCGCGTCCGGACGCCCGGCGCACGCGCAGCTCCTGGTCACCAGGCCGCCCAGGCTCGTGCACTTCGTCGAGGCCACCCGGCCCGCCGATGCAGCGCCGGAAGCGACCGCGACCGTGGTCCTCGCGATCGACATCGCCGCCGACGGCAGCGTCGCCGACGTGCGGGTCCAGGCCTCGGGCGGTCCCGCGTGGGACGCCGCCGCCATCGCCGCGGCCCGGCAGTTCACCTTCGAGCCGGCCGAGGTCGACAACCAGCCCGCGCCGGTCACCATTACCTACCGCTACGCGTTCACCGTCGTCGAGAAGATCGTGTCGCTCGGCCCGCAGGTCAACTTCGAAGGCGTCGTCGTCGACCGCTTCCAGAAGAAGCCGCTCGCCGGTGTCAAGATCGCGATCAAGGACCTGCAGCTCGACACGCTGACCGACGAGGCCGGCGCGTTCGCATTCACCGATCTGCCGGTCGGCACGCACCAGGTCGAGCTGTCCGGCCCCGGCCTCGTCACCGTCACCACCGACGAGGAGATCGCCGCCAGGCAGAAGCGCACCGTCAAGTACTACGCCGAGCCGCGCGACGAGGGCATCGACGACGAGCAGGTCGTCAAGGCGACCCGCATCAAGAAGGAGACCGCGAGCGTCTCGATCCGCACCGAGGAGGCGCGCAAGGTCCCCGGCACCTCCGGCGACACCCTCAAGGTCGTCCAGAACCTGCCCGGCGTCGGCCGGTCGTCGTTCGGCTCCGGCCAGCTGATCGTGTGGGGCGCGGCGCCCAACGAGACCCGCGTGTTCGTCGACGGCGTCGACATCCCGGCGCTGTACCACGGCGGCGGCCTGCGCTCGACGATCAACTCCGACCTCATCAGGTCGATCGAGCTCCTGCCCGGCGCGTTCGGCGCCGAGTACGGCCGCGGCATCGGTGGCCTGGTCAAGGCCGAGACCCGCGGGTTGCCGGGCGCCGGCACCCACGGCTACGTCGCGCTCGACGCGATCGACGCATCGGCGCTGGTCTCGACCGCGGTGTCGAGCACCGCACGCATCGCCGTCGCCGCGCGCCGCAGCCACCTCGCCGCCGTGCTCTCGCAGCTCACCTCCGAGGACGTCGGTGACTTCGTGCCGATCCCGCAGTACTACGACGCCCAGGTCCTCGCCCAGTTCGACCTCGGCAAGGACGAGCAGCTCGAGATCGCCGCGCTCGGCTCCGACGACCAGCTCACCCGCGCGATCGACGCCACCGACCCCGCCGAGGTCCGCCGCCAGGACAGCCACGACCGCTACTACCGCGGCTTCGCCCGCTACACCCGCATCCTGCCCGACGGCTCGAGCCTGTTCGTCGTGCCGTCGGTCGGCTGGGACGCGAGCACCACGCGCGCCGCGTTCGGCGCCGTACCGACCTCGCTCGACGTCGGGTCGTGGCGCTACGCGCTGCGCGCCGGCTATCGCCGGAGGCTCGATCCGCGCGTCACGCTGTCGCTCGGCATCGACGGCGCCGGCGTGCGCAGCGCCGTGTCGCGGCTCGGCTCGGTCAACCTGCCGCCGCGCGAGGGCGACGTCACCGTGTTCGGCCAGCCGCCCGGCGACCAGGTCAACGCCGACCGCTGGACCGCGTCGGTCGCTTCGGTCGCGCCCTACGCCTTCGCCGAGATCGCGCTCGGCCCGCTCGCCGTCACGCCCGGCCTGCGCATCGACCCCTACGTCATCGACGGCAGCCGGCTGACGCCGATCATCGGCACCACCCCCGCGCTCGGCTACCGCCGCATGGCGATCGCCGTCGAGCCGCGGCTGTCGGCCACCTACCAGCTCACCCGCGACCTCCAGCTCCGCGCCGGCGGCGGCATCTACGACCAGCCGCCCGATCCGGCCGACCTGTCCGCCGTGTTCGGCAACCCCACCCTCGGTCCGATCCGCGCCTACCACGCCTCCGCCGGCGCCGCCTACCGCATCACCGGCACGCTCAGCGCCGAGCTCCTCGGGTTCTACAAGTACATCGACCAGCTCGCGTCGCGCAGCGAGCTGGCCACGCCGCCGCTCGCCACCGCGCTCGTCCCGGAAGGCGTCGGCCGCGGCTACGGCGGCCAGCTCCTCCTGCGCCAGGAGCTCAGCCACGGCCTGTTCGGCTGGATCACCTACTCGCTGATCCGCAGCGAGCGCCGCGACCACCCCGACACCCCCTGGCGCCTGCTCGACTACGACCAGACCCACGTCGCCAGCATCCTCGCCAGCTACGACCTCGGCCGCGGCTGGCAGCTCGGCGCGCGGCTCCGCTACGCCACCGGCGTGCCCCGCACCCCCGTCATGAGCTCGTACTTCGACACCCGCGACGACCAGTACGAGCCGCTGTTCGGCGGCCAGAACACCATCCGCGTCCCCGCGTTCTACCAGCTCGACGCGCGGGTCGAGCGCACCTTCACCATCGCCGACCACCGCACCAACGTGTTCGTCGACGTCCAGAACCTCACCGATCGCAAGAACCCCGAGGAGATCATTTACAACTTCGACTACACCGCGCGGAAGTACATCACCGGCCTGCCGACGCTCGCCGTCATCGGCGCGAGGGTCGAGCTATGACCCGCGCCGCCGTGCTCGTCGTACCCGTCGCGCTCGTCGCCTGCAAGCCCGACCTCGGCGATCCCTCGTCCCTGGTCACCGAGCCGCGCATCCTCGCCGTGCGCAGCGAGCCCGCCGAGGTCAAACCCGATCGCGCCGTCACCTACCGCGCGCTGGTCGCCGTCCCGGGCGGCAGCGCCGCCGACCTCGCCTGGGCGTTCTGCACCCAGCCCGCGCCGCTGTCGAGCAACAACGTCGTCAACGACGGCTGCCTCACCACCGCCGCCGCCCTGCCCGCCGGCGGGGCCGAGGTCGCCGCCACGATCCCGCTCGATGCCTGCTCGGTGTTCGGCCCGACCCCGCCGGCCCCCGCGCCCGGCCAGCCGCCGCTCCGGCCGCACGACGCCGACGTCACCGGCGGCTACTATCAGCCGGTCCGCGCGCTCGCCACCGTCGACGGCGACCCGCTCGCCCCCGGCATCGGCCTGACCCGGATCACCTGCGATCTCGCCAACGCGCCGCTCGACGTCGTCCAGGACTTCCAGGCCCGCTACCGCGCCAATACCAACCCCACCCTGGTCCGCGTCACCGCCCTGACCGCGCCCGAGGCCTCCCGCGGCGCCGACGCCGATGGCACCGACCTCGGCGGCGAGTCGCCCGCCGCCCTGCCATCGCGGACCGCCGTCACCCTGCGCGCCTCGTGGACCGACGACAGCGCCGAGTCATTCCCCGTCCTCGATCCCGCCTCGCGCACCCTGGTCGACCACCGCGAGGAGATCCGCGTGTCGTGGTTCGCCTCCGGCGGCTCGTTCGCCTCCGATCGCACCGGCCGCGGCGAGACCGACCCCGCGACCTTCGCCGACGACGTCTGGACCACCCCCGACGCCGGGCCGGTCTACCTGTGGGTGGTGCTCCGCGACAGCCGCGGCGGCGTCGCCTTCGCCGGGTACCCGGTCGTGATCGCGCAGTAGCCCCGAACTCACCGTCCCACTCACCTCCCGGCCTCGAGTGGTGGCATGCTCCCCGCGTTCGCAGCGACCTTCACCTCGTCCAGGAGTCAGGGATGCGTACGAATCGAATCCTCAACGTCGTCGGCGTCCTCGCAATCTCGCTCGGCCTCCCCGCCGTCGCCCGCGCCGGAGGCGACGCCACCGCCGGCAAGGCCAAGGCCATGGCCTGCGCGGCCTGCCACGTCTCCGACGCCGCCGCCAACACCGACATCCCCCACCTCGCCGGCCAGCGCGCGACCTACATCGCCAAGCAGCTCAAGGCCTTCAAGGCCGGCGACCGCAAGAACCCGTTGATGAACGCCCTCGCCGGCTCGCTCAACGAGGCCGACATCGTCAACCTCTCGGCGTTCTGGGCCGGCGAGGCCGCCGGCAGCGACAACAAGGTTGCCCCCGAGGTCGCGGCGATCCGGAAGTCGAAGATGACGTTCCCCAAGGACTTCCCCAAGGGTTTCACCCTCTACAGCACCTTCAACAAGGAAGCGCAGGGCCTCGTGGCCAAGCAGTACATCAACGCCGCCGGCCTCGCGGCCGTGAAGGCCGGCAAGCCGATCTCCGACGGCGCCGTCATCATCATGGTCAACTACGTCCCCAAGGTCGACGCCGACAAGAAGCCGGTCGTCGACAAGGATGGCATCTGGGCCACCGACAAGATCAAGGGCTACGAAGGCATGGAAGCACGCGCCGGCTGGGGCAAGGACCTGCCCGAGCTCCTGCGCAACAACACCTGGGGCTACGCGGTCTTCACGTCTGACAAGGCCGTGAACAACGAGATCAACCAGGCAGTCTGTCTGACCTGCCATATCCCGGCGGCCGCCAACAACTACGTCTTCGGCGTCAAGAAGATGCAAGCCGCGGCCGCCGCGAAGTAGCGCGC
>VBLP01000664.1:0-4476 GCA_005887925.1 Deltaproteobacteria bacterium
TGAGGAATGCGGCCATCGCTGCGGCGCGCTCGTCGGACAGGCACAGGTTGTACTGCGCGTCGCCGACGGTGTCGGCGTGGCCGCTGATCACGACGTTCGAGCCGGAGTGCTCGGTGTAGAACCGCACCAGCAGGCGGATGCCGGACATCGCCGACGGCAGGACGAAGGTCTTGTCGGTGTCGAAGTGGCCGCCGATCAGCCGGCCGTGATAGACGCGCGGCTCCAGCTCCACCTGGGTGCGCTGGCCGACCTGCACGTCGACACCGCCGCCGCGATACAGCAGCGCGCCCGACGTGCGCGGCCCGGCGGAGGTGCCGTGCTCGTCGTCGAAGTCGGGCAGCACCAGGTGGGCAGCGCCCGGCGTGGTCACGTGGTCGACATGGATCAGGCCGTCGCTGCCGGTGGTGCCGTTGCGCACGCTGCCGTCGGGGAGTCGCAGGCGGAAGTGGACGCCGGACACCGGCTGGCCGGACGCGTTGATGACGACCACCTCGATCGTCTGCGGATCGATGCTGGTCGTCACCGGTGAGCTCGCGGCCGCGAGCGTGCTGCCCGGGCTCGTCGTCGCGCCGCTGCTTCCGCCCCCGCCCCCACCGGCCCCGCCGCCGGCCCCACCGCCACCCCCGCCGGCCCGACCGCGCGTTTCCTCGGCCTGATCCTTCACCGCTTCGACCGCCGCACCACCCAGCTCGCCTGCCCCCGAGCCCGAGACGCTGGTCGCCGCGGCGTTCGAGACGTTGATCGTCGTGGTGCCACCGCCGATCGTGATCTTGCTGGACGCCTTGACGCCAAACGTCTTTGCGGCGTGCGTGAGCAGCGATGCGCCCTTGCCGGTCACGCCTTCCGAGGTGCCGATCTTGAGCGCGTTCGCGTGCACGATCACGTTGGCCTTGGCGATCACCTCGAGGTCGCCGTCGGACTCGAGCTTGACGGTCTTTCCGACCGAATCGAGGACGATCTTGTTCTTCCCGGTCTTGTCGACGATGGTGATGTTCTCGGCGCCGTCCTTGTCATCGAAGATGATCCGGTGGCCCGAGCGCGACTTGATGAGCTTGGTGTTGTTCTTGCCGGACTGGTTGACCTCGACCGGCTCCTGCTTCTTGCTCCACAGCGCGCCGATGACGATCGGCCGGCCGATGTCGCCGTGCTCGAACACCACGAGCACCTGATCGTCGATCTCGGGCAGCGTGTAGGTGCCTCGGTCGGGGCCCGCCATCGGAATCGCGATCCGTGCCCAGTACGTCGACTCCTGCTCGCTCAGCCAGGGGAACTTGAGCTTGACCCGGTAGCCGGGATTGCCGCCGCCGTCCTTGTTGTCGACGACGATCGCGAGCTGCACGCCTCGCATCTTCGAGGCGCCGAGCGCCTGCAGCGTCCTGGGGTCGATGAATCGAAAGCTCACGTCACCCGAACCCGATCTGGCTGCCGCGCGGCGGGTGTCCTCGCTCGACGGGGCTTGCAGCGCCGTCTGCCATCGCGATCATGGCGTGCGCTGCGCCGCGGTCGTGCCTCGTCGCGACTCCATGCCCAGGCGCGCGATCCGTCACCCGTGCGCGCACCAGGCACACTCATCGCCCCACGCGACCCCTCTCATACAGAACGAGTGTACGCCAACGCCGGTGATCAGCAATTCAACACCGCGCGGCTGCGTCGAATGTGGGCACACGGGAGATGGCATTCGTTGCCATGCCGGCTCCATCGATCGTCGCGCTCCCGCAGCCGGATCAACACGGCCCATGGCTCGGGCGTGATGTCCCCCGCTCGCGAAAACCGCGCGACACATCCGATCGTGCGAGGCCCGGTATACGCGGTGGATCAGCTGCCACGGACCAGCGCGTCGAGGCCGCGGCCGAGCTGGGGCACGTAGCCGCCGCCGAACAGGACGGCATGAACGGCGAGCGGGTACAGCTGCCAGAGGCCGAGCCGCCCGCGCCAGTCCGGGGCCAGCGGCCAGACCTCGTCGTACGCGGCGATCAGCGTGTCGCTGGTGCCGCCGAACAGCGCGAGCATCGCGAGGTCGATCTCGCGATGGCCGCCGTAGACAGCGGGATCGAACACGACCGGCTCGCCGCGCGCGCTGCCGACGTTGCCCCACCACAGATCACCGTGCAGGCGCGCCGGCCGCTCGGGCGGACCGAACCGCTCGGGCCGCGCCGCCAGCCGATCGAGCCGCGCGAGCAGCGCGTCGTCGCCCAGCCGCGCGATCACCGGGCGCAGCCGGCGCTCGATCCAGAACGCCGCCAGATCGGGCTCGGGCGTGTTGTCCTGCGGCAGGGTCGCCAGGAAGTTGTCGCGCGCGAGGCCCAGGCTCGGCGCACCGAGCGCGTGGAGCTGGGCCAGGCCGCGGCCGAGCCGTTCGTCGAACTCCGCGTCGCGGCCGCGCGCCCCGAGCTCGAGCCACTCGAGCGCGAGGAAGGTGTCGCTCACCGCGAGCACGCGCGGCACGCGGAGCGGGCCCTCCGCGAGCCAGGCCAGGCCGTCGGCCTCGGCGGCGTACAGCCCCGGCTGCGGCGACGCGTGGCTCTTGACGAACACCCGCAGCCCGTCGGCGATCTCGACCCGCCACGCCTCGTTGATGTCGCCGCCCGCGATCGGCTCGGCGTGCAGGATCGCACCCAGCGCCGCGGCGAGGTCGTCGCACCACAGCGGCCAGCCCGGCGCCGTGAACTCGCGCGTCGTCATCGCAGCTGCTCCCGGACGTGCGCGAGCAGGCCGGCGCAGGCGCGCTCGCACTGATCGAACACCTCCTCGAAGCCGGCGTCGCCGCCGCCCCACGGATCGGGGACCTCGGCGCCCGGCGCTGCCGTGGGATCGAAGCTGCGCAGGAGCACGAGCGCCGGCGTCGTGCGGCCGCCGGCGAGCTGGCGCAGCCGCTGGAGGTTCTGCGCGTCCATCGCGACCACGAGGTCGAAGCGGTCGAGGTCCGCGCGCGTGAACTGGCGGCCGCGGTGGGTCAGCTCGACCCCGCGCCGCCGCGCCGCCGCCCGGGTCCGCTCGTCGGGCAGCTCGCCGATGTGGTAGTCCGCCGTCCCTGCGCTGTCGACCGTGATCGCGTCCGACAGGCCGGCGTCGGCGACCAGGCGCTGCATCACGCCGTGCGCGGTCGGCGACCGGCAGATGTTGCCCAGGCACACGAAGCAGATCCTCATCGCCCCGGCCCGGCGCCCGACCTGGCGATGCCGTAGCTGGCGAGCTGCTCGCCGGTCACGTTGCCGCCGCCGATCACCGTCGCGACGCTCGCGCCGGCGAGGTCGAGCTGGCGCGCCAGCACCGCGGCGAGCCCCGCGACCCCGGCCGGCTCGCCGACCAGCCCGGCGTGGGCGTGGAGCGCCCGCATCGCGTCGATCAGCGCGGCGTCGTCGATCGCGATCACGTCGTCGACCGTGCCGCGCATGTCGTCGAGCGATGCCGCGATCGGCACGCGCACCGCGATGCCGTCGGCGATGGTGCCGGGGTGCGAGGCGCGCCCGCGCCGGGGCAGCCCGTGGCGCTGCCGCCAGAACTCCAGCATCGCCGGCGCACCGCTGCTGCACACGCCGATCACGCGGGTCGCCGGCGCCGCCGCCTTGATCCAGCGCGCCACGCCGTTGAGCAGCGCGCCGTCGCCGAGCGGCACCACGACCGCGTCGAACGCGTCGCGCCCGGCGAGCAGCTCGACCCCGATCGAGCCGGCGCCCTCGGACACGTGCGGCTCGAAGCCGTCCTCGACGAACCGCGCGCCCGCCCCGGCCGCCCACGCCCGCGCCGCCTGCTTGGCGCCCTCGAGGTCATCGCCCGCGAGCCGGACCTCGGCGCCGAGCGCGCGCATCCGGTCGAGCTTGAGCGGGTTGGCGCCGCGCGCGGCGAACACCGTGATCGGCAGGCCGCGCTTGCGGCACGCGTACGCCATGCCCTGACCGAAGTTGCCCGCGCTGGCGCACGCGATCGGCGCGCGCTCGCCGTCCTCGACGAGCTTGCCCACCGCGTAGTCCGCGCCCCGGCCCTTGAACGACCGGATCGGGTTGACCGTCTCGACCTTGAGCGTCAGCCGGCAGCCCGCGAGCTCGGCGATCGGCTCGCACACGTACTGCGGCGCGTGCAGGAACACCGGATCGATCACGCGCGCCGCCTCGGCGATGCGGTCGAGCGACAGACGGTGGCTCGGCCGCGCTGCATCGACGAGCTCCGCGCGCTGCGCCATCGGCCGGATCGCCGCGTCGTCGATCGCGCGATCCACCATCAGCACGCCATCGAGGTGATCGATCTCGTGCTGGAGCAGCTCGGACAGATCCGCCGGCAGCTGCCGCCACACGCGCGGCCGGAACGCCTCGTCGCGAAACACCAGCGAGATCGAGCGGTGCCGCCGCACCCGCACGAGCCGCCCCGGCACGCTCAAGCAGTCGTCCCACACGTCGAACCGCTCGTCGCTGCGCCAGGTGATCTCGGGGTTGATCACCGCGAACGGCCCGGCGCCGAGATCGACCATGAGGAACCGGC
>VBLP01000664.1:4789-10311 GCA_005887925.1 Deltaproteobacteria bacterium
GGTGATCCAGCGCTCCAGGTCGTCCGCATCCACCAGGACGATGAGGATCTGCCCCTCCTTGTGCGAGCGAAGCTCCTCGCGCGCTTCCTTCGTGAACCCCCCCGGCGCGAACAGGAACCCGGTGCGCACCCGGCTGTACTTCGTCGTGAGCTTTCCCCGGAAGCTCCGGACTTCGTTCGCCCCGCACTTCGACGACCAGTTCTTGCATTCGCCGAGCAAGTAGGCGCCTTCGTTCTTCCAGGTCGGGTCGTCGGAGCGGTTATCGACCTTGACATCGATCTCCTCCGTCCCGTTATCGAGGCGGGTCGTCACTCGGCCGAAGCCCGGGGTTGCCCGGAACAGCAGCTTGACGAGCTCCTCCAGGAGCTTTCCCTTACGGTTGCGGTCGCGCTCGCTGCGGACCTGCATCCATGTCGCGCGCAGCTCAGCGACGACCTCGGCCTCCTTGAGCGCGATCTGTCGCTGTGCGCTGGTGACCTCGACGGCGTTGCGCACCTTGGCGCGCAGCAAGGCCTCGAACGCACCGTTCTTGACAAGGTAGTCGTAGACGCCAAGCTCGAACGCTCGCTCGATCGCATTCGGCGTCGCATACCCGGTCACCACGATCGCCTTGGCGAACGGCGCGAAGCGCACGACCTGCTCGATGAGATCGAGCCCCGAGTCAGGACCACCTGGACCCTGCAGCTTCTGATCGAGCAACACCACGTCCAGCTGGGGGCCCCTGGTCTCCAGTGTCCGGATCGCTTCGGTGGACGAGTGTGCCACGATGACGATCAGACCTTCGTTTTCGAAGATCTCCCGGTAGATCCGGACGAACGGGGCATCGTCGTCGACGATCAGAATATGGCCGGGGGCGGTCATTCAGGGCTCGTTTCGGGAACCTCGATCACGAAGCGTGCGCCTCCGAGATCGCTGTCCTCGCACCAGATCTTACCGTGAAGCGCGCCTTCCACCACACTTCTCGCGAACGCCAGGCCGAATCCCGATCCGGCTCCATCCTGGCGCATCGTCACGCCTTCCAGGAACACCCGAGCTCGATGCTCGACCGGGATGCCCGGTCCGCCGTCATCGACAAGCACTCGCACCGTGCCGGTACCGAGCTGCACCGACACCCGGACCGGCTGATCGGCCGCCGTCGCCTGGAGCGCGTTGCCGACGACGTTCGAGATCGCGCGGGCCAGCCGCGCTCGCGGAGCGAGAACGCTGGCCTCTGCGTAGGACATCCGCTCCACCCGCCGACCCGGGTCGATCCAGCCCAGAGCCTCGTCGATCACCACCCCGATCTTGCATCGAACGGCTCGCTCCGTGATCAGCTCGCTCGTCTGGACCATCACGTCGACGAAGTCCAGGACTCGTGCGATGCCTTGCTTCGCATCCTCGATCCGTTGCTGCTGCCCGTGCTCTGCGGCCAACGATCGCAGAGCCTCTATGTCGTGGCGCACCGGAATCAATGCATTTCGGACCTCATGCACGATCAGCCTGGTCTGTTCGATCGTCGCCTCGGCCGCGCTCGCGGACGACGCCGGAATCACGACGGCGCGTTCGTCATCGAGCAGCGCACGCACCGCTGTGTGCCATGGACCGGGAGCCAGTACGGCTTGCACCACGTCTCGCATCTCTGCTCCCACTCGGTACTCGACGACCACGCCGTCGGGCGCGTCCATGGTTGCCGTGAGCACACCGAGGTGCGCGAGGCGTTCGAGTGTATGATCGCTGTATTGAAAGTAGGCTTGGCCCTCGAAGAAGTGCCTCTCGATCCTCGGCCCAGTGATCGCCTCTTCAAGCAGACCGCGCGATGCACGCCAACCATCAGGCGGACCCGCGCTATGCGCTACCTCGATGGTCAGCAGCCAGCGCACCGCGTCCTTGCCGCGAAGCTGCAAGAACACCCGCCCGAGCTGGGTCACCCTGGCAGAATGCTGGTGACGGCGACGAACGAGATGATTCTCCATCGCATAGCTTTCGACCAGCGCGTCACCACCGGCAAATCCATGGACAATGCGTTGCAGCTCGAGCTCATCGACAATACCGACCTCCGGGTCGAGGCAGCCAATGGCAGCGTCGAGCGCGAGGCAGGCGAATCTGAGGGCACCTTCGAAGTCGACGGGCGCGAGCTGGCGCGGAAGCAGCTCGAGATAGCGAGCAAACTTCGGCAGCTTGCTGAGCCACTCCTGAAACAGCCGGTCAATCGCCGGGGTCCCGCCAGCGCCCTCGAGAATCTTCAGTCGACCGAGAAGATGGCGATGCAGCTCGTTCTCATCGATGCGGCGAGGCGGTGCATCGGTGGACGATGTGCCCTCGAGCTCTTCGAGGTATGCGCGCAGGTCCTGCTCGAACTCCACGCGGACGATGATAGCGGATGACTCCCCCATGAGACGCATGCCCGGCACCGTTCGCCGAGCACGGGGGCTCGATAAGGTCACCGATTGCGCCGAACTTGGCGCGAGCCCGGAACGCGTGCCGCACTTCAACAGATCAGCGCCGTCAATTGGGCGAGGTCACCGGCCCCGAGGTCACCGGGCCGGTGGGCGCCGGTAACGGCGACGGTGGCGCCGGGGGCGGTTAGCGTCCGGGCGGTTCGCGTCCGGCCGGTTCGCGTCCGGGCGGTTCGCGCGCGGGCGGTTCGTGCGGGCGCTCGCGCACGCGCTGCTCGAGCTCCGCGAGCTTCTTGCGCGCATCGTCGCGCTCCTTCTCGGCGCTGCTGCGGCCGGCCACCGCGGCATCGCGCTCCTTCTCCGCCGCCGCCTGTGCCGCCCGGGCCGCGTCGCGATCCTTCTCGGCTCCGGCCGCGGTCGCACGGGCGGCATCGCGGTCCTTGTCGGACAGCTCGCGCGCGGTCCGGGCGGCGTCGCGCTCCTTCTCGGCGGCGAGCTGCGCGGTGCGGGCGGTGTCGCGGTCGCGCAGCGCGGCCTGCTCGGTGGCGCGGGCGGCGTCGCGCTCGGTGACCGCGATGGCGCGGCCGCGATCGGCCTCGTACTTGTCCTTCTGCGCCTCGGTGTAGCGCTTGTAGGCGTCGTCGGCGTCGTCCTTGGCGCGCAGCGCGGACTGCTCGAACTCCTTGCGCTTGGCCTCGGCCGACCGGCGCTTGGCCTCGGCGTCGCGCCGCATGGCGTCGGCGTTCTTGCTCTGGCGCTGGGCCTGCTCGGCGAGCTGCTCGGCGGCCTCGGCCTCGCGGCTCGCCTGGTCGGCCTCGCGGCCCTTCTCGCTCGCGTCGGCGCGCGCCGCGGCGGCGATCGCGCGCAGCTCGGCCTCCTGCTGGGCGCGGCGCGACAGCTGCGCCCACACCAGCGCGCCGCCGATCGCGAACAGCGCGAGCGAGACCAGAGCGACGGCGGCGCCGCGGTGGCGGCGGGCCCAGCGCGCGAGCCGGCCGGGCACCGAGTAGCGGTGCGAGAACACCAGGTCGCCGGTCAGGTACTGCTTGAGCGCGCGGACCAGCTCGTCGGCGGTGAACCGCTGGGCCGGCGCCGGCGCCATGGCGCGCGCGATGATCCCCGACAGCTCCGGATCGCGCGGCATGGCCGGGGCCGCCGGCGACCCCGCCTTGAGCCAGCCCAGGAACGCGGCGAGCTGCCGGGTCCGGGCGTCCGGCCCCTGGACCACCTGCCAGTCGAACGGGGTGCGCCCGGCGATCACCTCGTACAGCGTGATGCCGAAGCTGTAGACGTCGAAGCTCGGATCCGCCTTCTGGCCCCGCGTCTGCTCGAGCGGCAGGTACGGCGGCGTGCCGGCGCTGATCGTCACGCCGCGACCCTGCGCAACCGCCGGGGCGTCGACGAGCGCGGGATCCGCCGCGACCGCGGGCGCATCGAGGTCGCGCGCGATCCCCCAGTCGATCAGCGTGGCCTCGCCGCGCTTGCCGAGCAGGATGTTGTTCGGCGTGCAGTCGCGGTGGACGATGCGGCGCTCGTGGGCGTACGCCAGCGCCTCGGCGATCGAGACCAGGCTCGACAAGAGCTCGAGCCGCTCGCGGGTCCGCGGTGTGCCGTCCTCCGCCTCGGCCTCGGCGATCTCGTCGAGCCGATCGCGCAGCGCGACGCCGTCGACGCGCTCGAGCACGCAGAACGGCCATCCCGCCGACGATCGGCCGAGCTCGTAGATCGTGACGATCGACGGATGCTGCAGCTTCGCGAGGATGCGGGCCTCGGCGGTGACCCGGCGCTGGAACATCTCGGCCATCCCCTCCGGCAGCTCCTCGCCCTCGCGCGGCGCCTTGAGGATCACGGTGCGCGTCAGCCGGCGGTCCTCGCCGGCGAAGATCTGCGCCATCCCGCCGCGCGCGATCGGATCCGCCGGCCAGCGGAACGCGTTCTCGGTCACCAGCCCCTTCGGCAGCTCGAGCGGGATCGGCGCGTCGAGCGCCTCGTCCGCGCCGACCACCGAGCGGCACATCGCGCAGCGCGCTAGGTGCTCGCTGACCTGGGGATGCGACGAATTCCTCAGCTCGGCCAGGCTGGGATGGCGCTCCCCGCTGACCGCCATGTCCGTCGGATCGGTCTGCATGCACAAATCTTAACGCGCACCGTCGAGATCACCGCATGAACTCCGCTCGCCCCGGCGGTCGCGCCGCAGAACGCTCGCCGCACCCGTTCGCTCGGGGGACAGCGAACAGCCCCGAGGGCGCGCCCGAGTGCGTGGCACGAAACTGATTGATCGACCGTCGATGACGTCGGGGCGCGCTCGCGAAATGTCAACGCGAGGCCGCCGTGGGCGTCCGCGAGCGGATGGGGTCGGGGCCCGCGACCGTGACCAGGATTGGCCGCGTCTTGTCCCGCACATACCTCGCGGGGTCCGCGCATACCTCGGTGGTGATTCGGCGGGCGCGGCCCCGACGCCCATCCGCGTAGCAGCCCACGGCGCGCCGAGCGTGTGCGAGTTCTCCCGTGCTGTGCCCTACCGGGCGCTAGTGATCGTGGTCGCAGTCGGGGCCGTGGACGTGGCCGGGCTCGCCGTGCGCGTGCTCGTGACCATGCTCGTGGCCGGGCTCGCCGTGCTCGTGGCTGTGGCCGTGCTCGCCGTGCTCGCCGTGTTCGTGCGCCGCGTCGGGCAGCTGGGCGCCGCGCTGCGTGAGCTGATCGACCTCGGTGACCTCGGCCCTGGAGACGAGGAAGCGGAGCACCTTGTCCTGGCGCAGCGAGTAGGTGATGTTGTCGATCTTGTCGTCGCGCTGCCACTCGGCGCGCAGCTTGGCCGGCGCGACGTTGCGCGCCTTGGCGGTGGTCTCGATGTGCCTGGACAGCTCCTCGTCGGTGATCGCCAGGCCTTCCTTGTCGGCGATCGCCTCGAGCAGGAGCTGGCCGCGGACCTCGTCGGCACCGGCCGGCCGCATCTTGTCGCGCAGCTCGTCGTTGAGCCCGGGGTTGCCGAGCTCGGGCTTCATGCCGAGCATCTGGCGCAGCCGGGCGTACTGCATCTCGATCGCGCGCTCGACCAGCGATGCCGCGACCGGGATCTGGTTGCGCTTGATCAGCTCGCGCAGCGCGTTCTCGCGCGCCTCGCGGTCGATCACGTCGCGCTCGCGG
>VBLP01000665.1 GCA_005887925.1 Deltaproteobacteria bacterium
GAGCGGCAGCACGACGTCGGCCTCGGTGAGCATCGGCCCCTCGGTGACGACCATCGCCTGGTGGACCTTGTTCTCGAGCTCGCGCACGTTGCCGGGGAAGTCGTACGACGCGAAGCGGCGCAGCGCGCCCGGCGTGATGCCCTCGATCGACTTGCCGAGCCGGCCGCGGTGCTTGGCGATGAAGTGGTGGACCAGCAGCGCGATGTCCTCGGCGCGGTCGCGCAGCGGCGGGATGTGCATCGGGAACACGTTGATCCGGTAGTACAGGTCCTGGCGAAAGCTGCCGCGCGCGACCAGCTGGTCGAGGTCGCGGTTGGTCGCGGTGACGATCCGGACGTCGACGCGGCGGTCCTGATCGTCGCCGATCCGGCGGAACTCCTGCGACTGCAGCACGCGGAGCAGCTTGCCCTGCAGCGGCGGCGGCATCTCGCCGATCTCGTCGAGGAACAGCGTGCCGGTGTCGGCGGCGGCGAGCAGGCCCTCGCGGTCGCGGGTCGCGTCGGTGAACGCGCCGCGGACGTGGCCGAACAGCTCGTCCTCGAGCAGCGCCTCGGGGATCGCCGCGCAGTTGACGACGACGAACGGCGCGTCGTGGCGCGGCGACGAGGTATGGATCGTCCGCGCGACCAGCTCCTTGCCGGTGCCGCTCTCGCCGAAGATCGCGACGGTGACGTCGGTCGCGGCGACCATCGCGATCCGGTCGTAGAGCTCCTTGATCCACGGCCCGGTGCCGATGATGATGTCGGTCTTGCGCGGCCGGCGCTTGTCGGCGCGGGCGTCGCCGGCGGGCTCGCGCGCGATGCGGAACGCGAGCTCGGCGGCGCTCAGGGGCCGCATCACGACGTCGCTCGCACCGCAGCGCGCGGCCAGCGCGATGCCGTCGCTGCCCCCGGCGATCAGCACGACGCGCACGTTGCCGCCGGCCGCGGCCAGCTCGCGCACGGCGACCGCGGTCAGCCCGGGATCGGCGTCGAGCACGACGACGTCGAACGCGCGGCCCGCGGCGACGGCGGCGCGCAGCTGATCGAGCGCGAGCTCGCGCGGCGCCCACGCGACCTCGGCGACCGCGGCGCCGAGCAGCTCGGCGAGCTGATCGCGCAGCGGCTGAGACGTGACCGGTGACCGGTCGGCGACGAGCACGCGCGGTGACACGCAGCGAGCATAGCGTCATCGCCGACGAGCGGCGATCCTCCGAGCTCCTCTGATCCCCGCGCGGCGATGCGATCGCGCGTTGCCGATTGCCGTGCGGGCAATCACCAGAGAATGCGCACCTGCGGGGCGCTTGCCAGGCAATTAGCAGAGCGCGCACCCGCGGGCGCTTGCCAGGCAATCAGCAGAGCGCGGATCCGCGGGCGCTTGCTCCGAGCCATCCCTCGCCGTGCTCGGACAGTGCTCGCGCTGACTTGACCGCGAACGGTCCGCTCACACGCACTTCGCCGTTTCTCTTTCGGCGCGTGGGTGCGCTGCGCAACTGCGCGCGGCGAGGGGGCTCGTCGCGGCCGCGCCCGCGGTGGCGTCGCACGTTTGCCGTCGCGATGGGAGCCACCATCCGTGCGGTTGCCCGCCCGCTGCGTGATTGCCAGTGCCGCGCCCGCCGCCGCGCGGGTATCACCCGTGCTGTGCCCGTTCGCTAGCGATCACCACGCGTGCGTGTCGTTGCGTGAGCGTTCACGTGTCGTTGCGCGAGCGAATCACCAGTCGTGCTGGGGGTCGGTGGAGCGGCCGGTGGCGCGGCGGCGTATCGAGTTGCGCTGGAGGCTGCGAGAGGAGGTGTCGAGATCGTCGAGCTTGCCGTCGACGGGAGTCTTGGGAGATTGCGGGCCGCGGCCGCGCTGCGGACGGCCCCGGGGCGCAGGGCCGTTGTTGCCTTGACCGTTCCGGCCATTCTGCGGTTGATTGGAGCCCTGGGCGTTCTGGCCGTTTTGCTGATTCGAGCCCTGGCCGTTCTGGCCATTGGGCTGATTGGAGCCGAGGCTGTCCTGGCCATTCTGCTGATTGGAGCCCTGGCCGCTCTGGCCGTCCGGGGGCTGGTTGGAGCCCTGGCCGTTCTGGCCATTCTGATTCGAGCCCTGCCCCTGCTGGCCTTGGCCTCCCTGGCCCTGCTGGCCTTGACCCTGGCCCTGCTGACCCTGGCCCTGCCGACCCTGGCCCTGCTGACCCTGGCCCTGCTGGCCCTGGCCCTGCTGGCCCTGACCCTGGCCCTGCTGGCCTTGACCCTGGCCCTGCTGGCCCTGACCCTGCCCCTGCTGCCTGGCATGCTGCTGCTGCTTGTGGCGCCGGCGCATCGCGAGCTCGAGGTTCAGCCGCGCGTCGTCGAGATCGGGCTGCTCGCGCAGGGCTTGCTTGTAGGCTTCGATCGCGTCGTCGAGCTTGTCCTGGCCCATCAGCAGGTTGCCGCGGTTGTAGTGGGCGTGGCCGCGGATCCGGGGATCTCGGGCGTGGCCGGCCTGCTTGAGGTCCTCGAGCGCGCGCTCGGTCAGCCGCTGCTTCTCGGCCGCGTCCTTGGTCGATTCGGCCTTCTTGAGGCGCGCCGTGCCGCGGTCGAAGGCCAGGCCGTCACCGTCGACCGCGCCGCGGCGCGAGGCGCGATCGTAGGCGGCGAGCGCATCGTCGTAGCGGCCCTCGGTGTAGGCGCGGTTGCCGGCCTCGACATCGGGATCGGCGGCCCGGAACGGCTCCCAGGCACCGAGCGTGAGTGCCAGGGCCGCCGCGATCGCGCAGCGCAGCGCCGAGGTCAGCCGGGTAGCGCGCTCGGTCGGTGTCGTCATGCTGCCTCCGGATAGCGCTGGCGCCGCCGCGTGCTGATCACGGCCTCGATCGTCCCGCAGGTCCTTGATCTGCTTGGTCGCGAGGCCGCGGTTGACGGCGCGCAGGGCGTCGACGATCGGCCGCGGATCGATCTCGCCGCGATCGGGGGCGGCGAGATAGCGCTTGGGGTCGCCGCTCGCGACGGCGAGCGCGGCCATGCCGGCGTCGTCGCGCCTGGAGGTCACGGTCCTGCCGTCGGGCAGGTGCTTGGGCGTCGCGGTGCGCTTGCCGGCCTCGTCGATCTCGTAGACCACGCCGCCGGCGGGGCTGCCGAGCCCGACGATCAGCAGCGCGATGCCGAGCTCGTGCGCGGTCGCGACCTCGCGCAGCGCGGCCACGTCGTTGTCGCCGCCGTCGGTGAAGATCAGGATCGCCTTGCCGCGCTCGACCTTCTGCTCGATCGCCGGCTCCTTGTCGCGCTCGCGCGGCCGCGCGTCGAGGCTCTCGCCCGGCAGCGGGTCGCCGCCGTGACCGCGCCGGCCGATCCGCGCGCAGCCCAGGTCGTCGTAGAGGTCCGGGCGGAGCAAGCAGCGCGAGACCCGGAACACCTCGGCGAGGTTACTGCCCTGCGGCAGATCGGCGGGCCCGAGGTCGTGCAGGAAGTTCTCGGCGACCAGGTGGTCCTCGGTCAGCGGGAAGTGCGCCGCCGCCGCGGCGAACACGACCGGCGCGATCCGATCGCCGGGGAGCTCCTCGATCACCGCCCGCGCCAGCTCGCGCGCGCGCGCCAGCCGCGATACCTGGAGGTGCTTGGCGAGCATCTCGCGGGTCGGCCCGACGTCGTCGACCAGCATCGACTTGGACACGTCGAGCGCGACGACGAGGTCCAGGCCGTGAAGCTCGACGTTGCGGGTCCCGGCGATCTGCGGCCGCGCGGCGGCGAGCGCGATCAGCGCGGCCGCGGCGGCGGCGAGCGCGTCCTTGACCAGCCGGCGTCCGGGCGAGGCGCTCGCGATCACCTTGCCGACCACCGGCAGCTCGCCGAGCCGGCGGGTCAGCCGGCGGCGCCGCGCGCGGTCGTGGAGGTGGAGCGCGGCGACCGCGAACGGCACCGCGGCCGCGAGCCACGCCAGCGCGGGGGTCGCGAACGTCACGGCAGCCTCCGCAGCCGGGTATGCGACAGCACGAGCTCGAGCCCGAGCAGGGCGAGGGCGAGCAGCGCGAGCGGCACGAACATCTGCTTGTCGGGGATGCGCTCGATCTCGACCCGCTTGGTCTTGTCGAGCTTGCTGCGCACGGTCTGGAACCCCCGGTCGAACGAGTCGTAGTCGGTCGCGCGGAAGAACTCGCCGCCGGTCACCGCCGCGATGCTGCGCAGGGTCGCCGGGTTCACCGACATGCCGCCGAACAGATCGGACTCCTCGCGGCCGACGAGCACGGTGTAGACCTTGACGCCCATGTCGCGCGCGACGCGCGCGGCCTCGTCGGGCTCGAACCGGGTGACCCAGTTGGAATCGCCATCGGACAGCAGGATCACGACCTTGCTCTTGGACGGCGCGTTGTCCGGCCCGATCTCGCGACGGTCGTCGCGCAGCTGCGACAGCGCGAGGCCCAGACCGTCGCCGATCGCGGTGCCGAGCTCGGGGACATCGCCGATCGTCAGGTCGGCCACGACCTGCTCGAGGACCTTGGTGTCGAGCGTGAGCGGGCACTGCAGCATCGCCTGCTGGCCGAACACCACCAGGCCGATGCGGTCGTGGCTCGACCGGCGCAGGAACCGCCGGATCACGCGCTGCGCGGCGTCGAGCCGATCGCGCGGCAGGTCGGTCTCCTCCATCGACTTGGACATGTCGACGACGATCATGATGTCGATGGTGTCGATCTCGTGCTTGAGCGTCCGGTAGGTCTCGGGGCGGGCGAGCGCGACGGCGAGCGCGGCGAGCGCCAGCACGCGCAGCACGGCCGGCAGGTCCGACAGCCAGGCGAGCGGGCCGACGCGGCGGACCAGGTGGGTCTGCGAGAACCCCATCGCGGCGGCGCGCCGGCGGTGCAGGTGAAACGCGACCGCCCCGACGAACCCGGCCGCGACGAGCAGCACGCGCGCGTTGCGCGACCGCCACACGATGTCCTCGGAGCCGCGCACGGCGTCGAAGTGGCGCGCGACCACGAGCGCGGCGATCGCGCCGAGGCCGGCGACCAGGAGCCACGGCACGAGCCCGCGCAGGATCACCCAGCCCCAGCGCGTCGGCACGCGCGGGCGAGTGTCGCGCGGCGCGGTCATGCGGCCTCCGGGACGGCGGGCCGCTGCCCCCGCAGCTCGGTCGTCGTGACGATCAGCGCGCGCGCGTCGTCGAGCGCCTTGCCCGCCTCCGCCGGGGTCGCGCGCTCCCCGCCGTACTTGACCACGTCGCAGTCCTCGAGCCAGCGCCGGACCAGGTCGATCTCGCCGGCCGGAGCGAGCGCCGCGAGCCGCGCGGCGAGCTCGGACGACGTCCGGTCGTGGATCGCGATCCGGTAGCGCGCCGCGAGGTAGTCGCGGATCACCTCGACCATCTCGGTGTAGCCCGCCTTGCGCTCGGCGTCGCGGTCGAGCACGCCGGACTGCTCGATCGCCAGCAGGCGCTCGAGCGCGCGCGCGCCGGTCATGTCGATCCGGGTCGGCCGCGCGATCGCCCCACCGACCAGCCGCAGCGCCCGCCGCCGGCGCCGGCGGCCGAGCCACAGCGCCACGACCACCGCGCCGAGCGAAGCCAGGGCCGCGCTCGCGGTCCAGATCCAGAACCAGTCGCGCATGGTGAGCCGGGCCGTCACCGCGAGCCCGCGCATCAGCGACGGATCATCGGCGGCATCGCCGAGCACGCCGATGATCTTGAGCGGCACCGCGTTGGTCTCGATATCCCCGGCGCGGCCGAACGCGGTGAACGTGACCGCGATCGGAGCGACCTGGAGATCGCCGAGCTCCCACGGCGTGACGTCGATCTGCCACTCGCGGGTGGTGCGGTCATCCGCGTGGCGGTCCTCGGATACGCGGCGCCGGATCTCGATCGCCGGGCCGAGATCGAGCGGCTCGCGCAGGTTGACCTCGACGCCGGGTCCGAACGTGGCCCTCACGTACAGCGTGAAGTGCGCGCCGAGGTTGACCACGGTGGGGCTGGCCGCCGCATTGACCTGGGGCGCGCCGGCCTCGATCGGAACCCGCAAGAGCGGTCCCGCCTTCGCCGAGTCGCTGCCCCCCGATGAGCCCGACGAGCCCGAGGCCGCCGGATCCGGACCGTCGTCCCCCGACCCC
>VBLP01000166.1:0-9583 GCA_005887925.1 Deltaproteobacteria bacterium
CTCGAGCCGCGCGTCGTCCAGCTCGCGCTTCTGGCGCTTGCGCGCGTTCTCGAGATCGGCGGCCGCCCGCAGGTAGCGATCCCAGTTGTCCTTCTTCTCCTTCTCGAGCGCCGCGATCTTGGCCTCGAGACCGTCTCTTTCGACCTGTCCATCCGGTCCGTTCGGCCCCTCCGGTCGCTCCGGCGGCTCGACCTCGACCGGAAGCTCCCCGTCGTCCGCCCCGACGACGGCGTCGGCCGGGGCGTCCTTGGGTTCACCGTTCTGGTTGGGCTCTCCGCTCATCAGGCCGACCATAACCACGTTTGCCAGACCAGACCAGCCACGCAAGCCATTGATCCACGGGTGGTTTCAGGCGGGTGGTTTCAGGTCGTGGCGAGCTCGGCGAGCAGCTGGGACACGGTGTCGGCGGTGACGTCCACTACCGACATCACCTTACCGTAGTTCATCCTCATGGGACCGATCACGGCGAGCGCGCCGATCGGTTCCTCCTCGGGCCCGTACGACATCGCGATCACCGAGCTGCGCGCCAGCGCGCTGAGCGCGGTCTCGGCACCGAGGAACACCTGCAGGCCCTCGGCGTGCCGCGTCCGATCGAGCAGCCGGATCAGGGTCTCCTTGTCCTCGAGCGTGCGCAGCAGCTCCCGCGTCTGGTCCTGGGCGATCTGGTCATCGATCAGGTTGGCCTGGCCGCTGATCACGACATCGGCGGAGCGGCCGCTGGCGACGAAGATCGCGTGGCTCAGGCGCAGCGCGGCGCTGATCAGCCCGTCGTAGCGGTTCTTGTCCTCGCCGAGCTCGCGGATCACGCGCTCGCGGACCTCGTCGAGCGTCATCCCCTTGAGCAGCTGGTTCAGGTAGTTGTGGATCGACTCGAGCCGCCGCGGGTCGACGTCGTCGATGATCAGCCGGTTCTCGATCGCGCCGTCGGTGGTCACCAGCACCGCGATCAGCTTGCCGTCGCGCAGCGGCACGAACTCGATGTGGCCGAGGCGCTGCTGGTCCGGCCCCGGCGTGACGATTATCGCGGCGTGCTGGGTCAGATCGCTGAGCAGGCGGGACGCGCGCTGCACGACCTCGTCGCGGGTCGGCGCCGCGACGCGCTCGCGGATCTCGTCCTTCTCGCGCGCCGACAGGCCGCGGACCTTGAGCAGCTCGTTGATGAAGAACCGCAGGCCCGAGGCGGTCGGCACCCGGCCGGCGGACAGGTGGCGCTGCTCGAGCAGGCCGAGCTCCTCGAGGTCGGCCATCACGTTGCGCACGGTCGCGGGCGACAGCTTGAGATCGTGCCGGCGCGTCACGGTCCGCGAGCCGACCGGATCACCTGCCTGGAGGTACTCGGTGACCACCGCATGCAGGATCTTCTGCGCCCGTCGCGATAGCTCGGAGCTGCTCATCCGGTTCGCTACAGTCTAGCACTCCAGGTCTCGACCACGCGCGCCGCAATGCGGTCGGCCATGAGAAAGCCGCGCAACGTAGGGCAGATCCTGCCGCCCCGGCGCTCGGCGAGCCGCTCGGCGACCAGGAAGTCGGCGACGCCCGGCGCACCGGCGAGATCGGCCTCGGCGATGCCGTCCGAGGTCCGCAGGCCCAGCCACGCGCGATCGGCGGCCATCTCGGCCGCGGTGCTCGCGATCACCTCGGCCGCCGCGCCGGGCGATGCCAGGTAGTCGGCGGCGCGCCGCGGATTGGTCGGGCGGCGGCCCGCGCCGTCGGGGTCGATCTCGAGCGATGCCGCGCCGACCCCCAGGCCGAGGAACGCCGCGCCGCGCCAGTACAGCGTGTTGTGCACCGCGCGCTTGCCCGGCCGCGCGTACGAGCTGATCTCGTAGTGCTCGTAACCGGCGGCGGTGAGTCGATCGTGCGTCGCTGTGTAGAGCTCGGTGAGCGCGTCCTCGGACCACGGTACCATCCGGCCGTCGCGCACGCGCTGGCCGAAGCTGGTGCGCTCCTCGATGGTCAGCTCGTACATCGACAGGTGATCGGGCGCGAGCGCGCCGCCGGGCCCGGGGCCGAGATCGATCTCGGGCGCGCCGGCGCTGCCCGGGACGCCGAGGATGAAGTCGACCGACGTCGCGAACCCGGCGGCGATCGCGCGCTCGACCGCGGCGCGGCCGTCGCCGAAGCGATGATCGCGGCCGAGCACGACGAGCTCGCGCGGCGCCAGCGATTGCACGCCGATCGACAGCCGGTTGATCCCGGCGGCGCGCCACGCTGCGAGGTTCTCGGAGTGGCAGTCGGTCGGGTTGGCCTCCAGCGTGACCTCGAGCTCGCCCGGCCCGGCGAAGCGCTCGCGGATCCGCGCGATCGCCGCCGCGATGCAGTCGGCCCGCCACAGCGACGGCGTGCCGCCGCCGAGGTAGATCGACACCAGCTCGCCGGTGAACCGGCCCGCGCGCAGCGCCAGCTCGCGTGTGATCGCGTCGAGATAGACGTCGTGCGGCGGCGCGCCGACCTCGACCGCGAAGTCGCAGTACGGGCAGCGCTTGCGGCACCACGGGAAATGGAGGTAGACGCCTAGGGCAGGTATGCCGGCACTCTATCTCGACAACGCCGCCTCGACCCGGATCAGCGATGAGGTCCTCGCCCTGATATCCGGGGTGATGCGGACCGCGTGGGGCAACCCGAGCTCGCAACATCCCCAGGGAGCCGCCGCGCGGGTCGCTGTCCTGGATCGAGCGCGTGCCGGTAGTCGATCACCTGTCGGTCTACGAGCTGACGATCGAGGACCGCACCGCGTTCGGCGCGCGCGTGCGCGATGGCCGGCTGGTCCCACTTGAAGAGGACGCGCTCGCGCAGCTGTACATCGCAGCGCATGACGCACTGACCGCGCGTGGCTTCCGACGCCGTCGCGCGCGCCGCCGAGGGGGCCGCGGTGGTGGCGATCGTCATGGTGCAGAACGAGATCGGCGTGGTGCAGCCGGTCGCGGCGATCGCGCGCGCGGTGCGCCGGGTCAACCCGGGCTGCCACATCCACGTCGATGCGGCGCAGGCGCTCGGCAAGGTCGCGATCGATGTCGTGGCGATCGGCGCGGATTCGCTCGCGATCGCCGGTCACAAGCTGCACGGCCCCAAGGGCATCGGCGCGCTGTGGCTGCGCACCGGCGTGACCCTCGAGCCGCTGTGGGTCGGCGGCGGCCAGCAGGGCGGTCTGCGCGGCGGCACCCAGGATGCGCCCGGCGCCGCGGGGCTGGGGCTCGCGGCCGAGCGCGCGGTCGCCGCCCTGCCCGTCGCGCGCGCGCGCTGGCTCGAGGCCGCCGGCCGGATCACCGCCCGGCTCGCCGACCGCGGCGTCGCGTTCCGCCAGCTCGTGCCCGACCAGCGCCGCTCGCCGCACATCCTCGCGCTCGGCCTCGCCGGCGTGCCGGCCACCGCGCTGCGCACCGTGCTCGCCAGCCGCGGGGTCTACATCTCGACCGGATCGGCGTGCGCCGAACGCGACGGCCACGGCAAGCCGTCGCCGGTGCTGGTCGCGATCGGCCTGCCGCCCGACACCGGGATGTGCCGGCTGTCGTTCGGGCACGATACCACCACCGACGATGCCGAGCTCGCGGCCGCGACGCTGGCCGACGTCGCGCTCGAGCTCAGCCGCTCACGAAGTTCAGGCTGAACCGGAACGTCCCGCCCGGCGACTGGCGGAACTTCCAGCCCCGGATCGCGGTGCTCAGGCACCTGCCGAGCACGTCGGCCGCGTGATCCGAGAGCTGGAGCTCGGTGACGTTGCCGTCGCGATCGACCGTCAAGGTCACCGCGATCTTCTTGACGTCGCCGACGATGATCGCGTCGGCGCCGCGCTGCGAGCGCATGTAGCAGCGCTGCGTCATGTCCTGGTGCCTGCGCGCGACGTCCTCGATCTCGTCGCCGCCGAGCGAGTTGCCGCCGGCCGGCGGCTCGATCGCCTGGCTGCTGCCGCCGGTGGCCGGGCCCGGCCGGGGGCGCGCCGGCCGCGGCACGGGGATCGGCGGCGTGGGGACCGTGGGGCCGGGGCCGGGGCCGATCGGCCGGTGCGTCACCGGATCCTCGGGCCGCGAGGTGTCGATGTCGCGCACCGTGCCCAGGCTCCCGCCGGTGGTCTCGTCGTCGATCGTGACGAACAGGATCACCGCGCCGGTCCCGCCGAGCACCAGCACGGCGGCGACGATCAGCAGCGCGATCAAGCCGCGGCGATGCGAGCGCCGCACCGGCGCCATCGTCATCGCGGGATCGACCTCGGGCTCGGCGCCGGGCGCGACGCTGGCGACCACCATGCCGGTGGACCGCAGGCTCGGGCTGATCCCGGTCGAGCGCCCGGTGCCGGGTAGCCCCGGGCGCGTGGCCGGCCGGTCGAGCCGCTCGCTCCCGCGCGACGTGCGCACGACGTCGCCGAGCTTGACCACCCGCGACACCTCGCCGATGTGGAGCTCGTCGTCGCTGCCGAAATCGGACTGCACGGTCACCGCCGCGTTGGCTCCCGTGCCGGGCAGCGTCGACGACGCCGGCAGGTGCGGCGCGGTCACTGCCGCGCTCGAGCTCGGCGGCAGATCTCGTCCGCCGGGCCGGCCGCCGGCGCGCAGCGGCCGCGGCTCGACCGATGCCTCGTCGAACGGCATCGCCTCGAGCTGCGTCCTGCCATCGCCGTCGCCGCCGTCACCGCTGTCGCCGAGATCGCCGAGGTCGAACGGATCGTCGATCGCGGCGCGCGCCTCCGGCCGCCGCTCCGGCCGCGCGGACACCGGAGCGCTGGCTGCGCTCGATGGGCCGGGTGCGCCGGGTGCGCCGTTCGGGCGCGCGGGGCTGGCCGGCGCGATCGGGCTGCCGAGCGGCGGCGACGCGCGCGCAGGAGGCAGCGGCGTCGGCAGGCCGAGCCCCGCCGGCATCGGCGGCGCGCCGCGCTCGAGCGATGCCATCGTCGCGGCGAACAGCGGCTTGGGCTCGTCCTCGACCGGCGCGGGAGCCGGCGCCGCGATCGACGGCCGCGGCGCAGCCACGGCGCGCGGCAGCGGCGGCGGCGCGGCGGGCGTGGTCGGCCGCTTGCGCAGCCCGCGGAAGTGGCTGACCTTGTCGACCGGCAACCAGTCGTCGAAACCTTCGCTCCAGCAGTGGAGCTCGGCGTCGTAGGGCTTGCCGCCGACCCAGCGCTGCGCCTCGGCGAGCGTGAACGGTCCGAGCGCCGGCGGCGGGCTCGCCATCGCCGAGGCGAACGCCGCGTTGAGCGCGTGGACGGACTCGCCGCGCGAGCCCTCGGAACCCTGCGAGCCGCCGGCCTGACCGCGCGCCGTGCCGGTCTCTGCACCGCGCGGGCCGCGCGCCGTGCCACCCTCCGCACCGCGCTGGCCGCGCGCCGCGCCGGCCTCTGCACCGCGCGGGCCGCGCACCGCGTCCGCCCCCGCGGTGCGTCCGCTCCGGTCGCGGACCGTATCCGGCTCTCCCGCCGGCCGGGCCGCGTCCGCCGCCGCGGTGCGCCGCGCGCTCGCCGGATCCTTCGCCGCGCCCGCCGGTTCGCGCAGCCGAGCCGGCGCGGCCCCCGTGCTGCGCGCCGCGATCCCGAGCTCGCGACCGCCCGCGCGCTGGCTCGCTGCCTCCGCGCCCGGCGCCCGCTCTCCCGGCGACGCGCTGCGCTCGTCGGCCGCCGCCGGCGCCCCCGGCGTCGCCTTCTTCAGCCGCCCGGGCTCGGCCGTGACCGCCTCCGGATCGGGCGCCATGCCCTCGCGCACCGTGATCACGTTCTGACAGCTCTTGCAGCGGATCTTGAGGATCTTGCCGCGGACGCGGTCGTCGCCGATGGAGTAGCGAGTCCTGCAGCGGTCGCACAGGAACTTCACGCGGTGCTCCGGTTCCCCGGGCACACGCGACCGGCGCGGTGGAAGCGGATTGCGCGACCCGACACGAGCCTTCATTGTGCCGAAAAAACCTTGACCAGGCAAAGGGCTGACCGACGACAGCGCCGCAGCTCAGTGCTCGGCGGGCTCGGATTCTGCGCGGGCTGGATCTAATGCATCGACGCCTGCGTCCTGCGTCACACGCGCCGGCGCCGATGACGCGAAGATCGACCCCGTGGCCGGCGCGCTGCTCGGCTCGGCCGCCGCGGACTTGCCGCGATGGCGGTTCACAGAGGCAGGCGAGATCACCACCACATCGCGCACCGCCCGCGTGCGCGACGAGCTGTGCGTCGTGAGAAGTCCTCCGACCTCGATGCCTTCAGGCCGGCTGGTCAGCTCGAGGTAGAGCTCGACGTCGTGCAGGTCGGCGCCGATCCAGCGCGCGTTGGCATTCGACAGCTGGTAGAGCTGCGTCGCATCGACCGTGCCGACCAGCCGCGTGCCCTCGAGCCGGTACGCCGCGATCGACCAGCTGCGCGCCGCCGGCTCGTCCGTCCGGGTGATCACCGCGAGCTCGTCCCGGCCATCGCTGGTGCGCAGCGGCGCGGCGAACACCAGCCCCGGGAACCGCGGCGACGTCGCCAGCGTGCGCTCGCCATCGCCGGTGCGGATCACCACCTCCTCACCCGCGACCTCCACCAGCTCGCCCGCGCCCGTCAGGCACGCGCCGATCCCGCGCTCGGTCGCCGCCGGCCGCTGGCAGTCGCCCACCGATCGCCCCGGCGGTGCCGGCGCCGTCACCACGATCGCCGTCACCTTGCCCGCCTCCACCACCGCGCGCAGGCTCGGCAGCCCGCTCGGCACGATCAGCCGCGGATCGCGCGCGCGCTCGACATCGTCGATCGGCGCACCGAGCGCCGCGACCAGCTCGTCGCGGGTCGAGCCGACGTGGATCCCCGACTCGGTGCGCGCCACATCGCCGCCCACCACCCCGATGAACGACGCCGTCGACGCCTGCTCGCCGCCGACCAGGATCGCGTCAGCCTCGGCGCGGATCACGCTGCGGTGCACCACGCCCGGGATCTCGAACAGCACGATCTGCGGCCCCGACACCAGCTGCTCGAGCAGCACCGACAGCTTCTCGCCCAGCTTGTACGGCCCGACCCCCTCGGCGCGGATCGCGTACGGCGGCAGCGGCCCGACCCGCTCGTTCGACGGCTCGATCACCCGCCGCGCCCGCTGCGCATCGCGCGGTGCCTCCTTCGGCTCGCGATGCCGGTCGCCGCAACCCAGCCCGGCGCCGAGCGCGACCACGGTGGCCATGGCGAGCGAAGTTCTCACGTCACGTACGATATAGCCGAGACCCGGCCCCACGCCACGGCCGACATCGACGCCGCCGCCGAGCCTTCCGATCTGGCTCAGAGACATCGCGCGCGGCCAGTGTCCTGACCCACATGAACAGGCTGATAGAGCGCCGCGCGTCCTGCGGCGCGCGCTGTCACGGCGATTCGTCGAGGCTGGCCTTGTTGTCGTCGTACCAGCGGATGCTCCTGTCGCGGATGCAGCCGTCGATGCCGAGGTCGTCGGGCGGGCAGATCTTGCAGTTGGAGACGTTGATGAACAGCTCGCGGCAGGAGTCCTTGTCGATCACGTCGGCCCTGGCGCAGTCGGCGAGCTTGCGGATCCGCTGGTGGCCGGCCTTGTCCTTGAGCGGGTTGCCGTCGCTGTCGAGCAGCGGCACCTCGGCCTCCGGGATGATCGGCGTCTTGCCGTCGTCGCTGGCGTTGAGGCTGGAGACGACCCAGCACGCGATCGCCTTGTGCTCGCAGGTTTGCTGGTTGGGCTTGCCGCGGCAGTCCTTGACGTCGAAGAACGGCTTCTGGCAGCCGCCCTTGGCGATCTCGTCGGTGATCGCGTCGCAGTCGGCCAGGTGCTTGACGATCGGGGCGGGATGGCTGGCGTCGGCGAGCGGCTTGCCCGCGGCGTCGACCAGCGTGATGTCCTTGCCGGCCTGGAGCTTCTCGATCTCGGCGTGGGGGATGGCGAGGAGATCGGCGATCCGGCCGGTGCGCTCGGCCTCGGGGACGACGGTCAGGGCGGGGACATAGGTGATGGTCAGGAGCGCGACGATCATGGTGATCAGGAACGGAATGGTCGCCCACATGACCTGGGTGATCGGGCGCTGGAACTTGACGCTGGTGATGAACAGGTTGAGGCCGACCGGCGGGTGGAGGTAGCCGACCTCGAGGTTGAGCAGGAAGATCACGCCGAGGTGGTAGGGATCGATGCCGTAGGCCTTGGCGATCGGGCCGATCAGCGGCAGGACGACGACGATCGCCGAGAAGATGTCCATGACCGTGCCGACGATCAGGAGGATCACGTTGATCGCGAGCAGGAACACGATCTTGGACGCGACGTGCGACTGGGTCCACGCGACGAGCGCGCGCGGCACCTCGGCGGTGACCATGAAGTTGGTGAGCGCGGTCGAGGTGAAGATGATGATGAAGATCGCGCCGACCATCGCCATGGCCTCGCGGCTGACCAGCCACAGGACCCGGGGGTCGAGCGGCTTGCCCCAGGCGACGCCGAGCCGGCGGAACAGCCGCGACACGCCGATCTCGAGCACGACGGTGTAGACCACGGTGAGCGCGGCGACCTGCGGCAGATCGAAGCCGGCGGCGAGGCCGATGATCACGCCGAACGGGATGCACAGCTCGGGGAACGCGAGCGCGAAGCTGCGGCCGAGCTCGCCGAGGTCGAACTTCTGGCGCGGCAGCTTCTTCATGACCGCGACGGTGACCGCGACGGCCGACAGCATGCCGACCAGGACCATGCCGGGGACGATGCCGGCGAACAGGAAGCGGCGGGTGTCCCAGGTCTCGGGGGCGAGGTTGGTCAGGCCGTAGACCGTTCCGTAGATGAACAGCGGCAGGGCGGGCGGGAACAGGAGGCCGACCGAGCCGGTGCCGGCGATCAGGCCCATCGAGAACCGCTCGGGATAGCCCTGGCGGACCAGTGCGGGCAACAGCACGCCGCCGAGCGCGATGATCGTCACGCCGGATGCACCGGTGAAGACGGTGAACAGCGCGCACGGATCGGCGGTGCCGGCCTCGGCGAGCAGGTAGCCGGCGTAGATGAACAGCGGGATGGTCGACATCACCTGGACCTGATCGCCCAGGCCGACGTTGAGCATGTGCTCGACCATGCCGTCGAACTCGCTCGAGAACTCGCGCGGCAGGGCGACCGCGCCGAGCGCTGCCGCGCCGAGCATGATCGTGAACAGCGGCGAGCCGCTGATGAACGCCAGCGCGAGCAGGATGATCAGCAAGGTCATCATGGCTAGTGCCCCGACCTCATCCGCTCGGGCGGCGTCTTGCCGCGCGCGAGGTAATCGATGTCGATCACCATGTGGAGCAGGGTGTGCAGGATGATCAGGGAGGCGCCGACCGGCAGGAACGTGACGATCGTGTGGGTCGAGATCAGGTGATCGCCGCTCTCGCCTCCGACGGAGTCGAGCTGGTGCAGGCCGGAGCGCACCAGGAGCGTCGCGACGAACATGGTGAGCAAGGCGAGCACGACGCGCAGGAAGAGCCGGCCGCGCGGCGGCAGCCGCCGCGACACGAGGTCCATCGCGAGGTGGCGCTGCTGGTGGCTGGCGAACACCGCGCCGATCATCGCGACCGAGAACGTCCCGCCGCGCACGATGTCGAACCACCACCGCCCGAGCGAGATGTGGAGCACGCGGTCCGACAGCGCGGCGGCCGCGGCGGTCACGACCACGGTGCCGA
>VBLP01000166.1:9702-20874 GCA_005887925.1 Deltaproteobacteria bacterium
CCGGAGGCGTCGGGCGCGTCGGACCCGGCGGGATCGTCGGATGGCTCGCGCGTGCCGTCGTCGGGGGATTCGCTCACCCGGCCATGGTAGAGGGCAGCTCGCCGGGCTTTCAATCGGCCGGGCCGACTTCTCGCCGGCCGGCGTTCGCGGCGCCGCCGGTCAGGTCACGGCTGCCCGGAGGCGGACTTGCCGCCGCCCTTGTGCTTGGCGCGGTACTCGTCGCGCGCGTCGAGCACCATCTTGAGCTCTTCCTTGGAGTAGATCTTGCCGGCGAGCTCGGTCCACAGCTCGGTCGCCGCCTTGGTGAACTCGTCGACCATCGCGACCGGGGTCTGGATCACCTGGACGCCCTTGCGGCTCATCGTGCCCTTGGCATCCTCGTTCGCCTTGCGGATCGTCTTGCGCAGCTTCTTGGCGTTGGCCCTGCTGATGTCCTCGATCAGCTTGGCGTCCTGCGGCGTGACCTTCTTGTAGGCCTCGTTCGACACGATGGTGGCGCCGATCGCGAAGCTCATCGGCATCGAGGTCATGAACTTGACCTTGGAGTACCACTGCAGCGCGACCGCCGCGACCGGCGAGCTGTAGCACGCGTCGATCTTGCCGGAGGTCAGCGCCGCGTCGACCTCGGGGACGCCGAGCGGCACGCCGTTGAGGCCGAGCTTCTTGAACACCGCGCCGACCAGGCGATCGTCGCCCCACATCCACAGCTTCTGGCCGCGCAGATCGGCGAGCTTGTCGACCCGGCCCTTGGACAGAAAGTAGATCCAGCCGACCTCGCCGCGGTCCTGGAGCTTGAAGCCCTTGGCCTCGAACTTCTTCTGGAAGTACGGCCACAGCTTGTCGGCGACGTAGTCGAGCTCCTCGGCCGACACGAACATCATCGGCAGCTCGAGCACGCGGATCGACTCGTCGATCATCGACAGACCGATCGAGGTCACGCCGGCGCCGTCGAGCTGGCCGAGCTTGATCTTGCGAACGTAGTCGCGCTCGTCGCCCTGCTGACCACCGGCGAAGTACTTGAGCGTGACGCGACCGCTGGTCTTCTCCTTGACCTCCGAGGCCGCCTTGTCGAACTCCTTCATCCAGTCGCTGCCGTCGGGGGCAAGCGTCGCGATGCGGAGCTCGACGTTGTCGGCGTGCGCGGCCGAGCAGCTTGGTCAGCGTCAGGGTGTGATCCGAGAGTTGCCGCGTCATTGGAATAGCTCCTTTTCGTGCGAGAGATAGCGGCGCGCCCGGCGATGGGCCACCTCGTTGGCGAGACGCTGCTCGGGCCACACCGACGGCGGGGTCTCGAGCACCTGCTTGAGCTGGGCGTGGAAGAACTTGCGATCGTTGGTCTGCAGGCCGATCCGGTAGCCCATCAGCGCGCGGGCGAGCAGCAGCCGGCCGTCGGGGTGATCCTTGTCGGCGGTCAGCTTGAGCGCGGCCTCGAACTCGGCCTTGGCCTGGTCGGGCTTGCCGCCGAGCTGGGCGCCCGCGGCGCTGTACAGCATGCCGAACGCGATGTGCGGCAGCGCGGCGTATTCGGGGCGCGCCGGCGGGCTGGCCCGGTCGATCTCGAGGACGCGGTCGAGCATGATCTTGACCGTGGGCTGGTACGCCAGGGTCTCCACGCGACTCAGGTTGTGATTGATGATCGAGCCGAGCGCCAGGGCGGCCCACATCATCTGATCGCGCTTGCCGGCGCCGGTGTCCCTGGCGAGCCTGGCGACCGCCTCGGGGGCCTCGAAGATGTCGCTCTGCCACTTGTCGCCGAGCTGGCGCAGCGCGTAGTTGAGGCAGCGCGTGAAGATCCGGGTCGCGCGCGCGTTGTGGTACTCGATGTCGTCGAGCTTCTTGGCGAACTTGGCGACCTCCCAGTCGTCCTCGATGAACGCGGTGCCGTACTGGCAGTAGCCCTCGGTCAGGATGCCGAGCAGGTCCTCGTTGTCGGGGTCGACGACCCAGAAGCTCTCGATGGTCTTGAGCGCGCCGGGGATGGCGTCGTGGGCGAGCTGGTAATCGGACTCCTGATTGAGCGCGGGCTGCCCGCGGACCAGGATCTTCGCGGTGGTGCCGACGGTGATCTTGCCGAGGTCGCACGCCGGCAAGGCGAGCATGAGGACCGCAGCGACAGCGAGGCGTGGGCGCATGGCGGACGCTTCCCTTCTAGACCCAGTAGGTGACCCGATGACGTGGTGGCGCTGCGTGACCCGATGGACGAGGCCTGCCTGTCCAGCATTCACGGGATCGCGCAAGCTCGCGCGACCCTAAGTCAGCGAACGGTGGGAGTCAATCGCCGGCCGGCGCGCTCGTCGGTGGTACAGTGAAGCCGATGCAGCGCGCGGCGCTCTCGTGCGTGGTCGTGCTCGCCACAGCGCTGGGCTGTGACGCGCTGCCCCGCAGCCTGCATCACCGGCGTGACCCACGGGCGCTCGTGGTGGCCCAGGCCGCCGACGTCACCGGCCTGGATCTGGCGCGGGTCCTCGACAACGAATCGGTCGAGGTCGGCCAGATCGTGTTCGAGGGCCTGGTGCGCTGGCGGCCCGAGACGATCGACATCGAGCCCGGCCTCGCGATCGCCTGGCAGGTCTCGGCCGACGGCCTGCACTGGGTGTTCACGCTCCGCCCCGGCGTGGTGTTCCACGACGGCACGCCGCTCGACGCCGCCGCGGTGGTGTTCTCGTTCGAGCGCGTGCTCGACCCGCACCACCCGAGCTACCTCGCCGGCGACGACGCGCAGTACTGGCGCGGCCTGCTCAAGGACATCGTGCGGGTGACCGCGCTCGGGCCGACGCTGGTCGAGATCGACGTCGCCCGGCCCTACGCGCCGCTGCTCGGCGAGCTCGCGGCGTTCCCGATCGTCTCACCGGCCGCGGTCCGGCGCTGGGGCGACGACTTCATGCGCCACCCCGTGGGCACCGGCGCGTTCGCGTTCGAGGCCTGGGATCCCGGCGACGAGGTGGTGGTCGCGCGGTTCGCCGGCTACTGGGGCCCGCCGCCGCCGCTCGAGCGCATCGTGTTCCGCGTCGTGATCGACGCGCGCCAGCGGCTGGTCGACCTGCAGTCGGGCTCGGTCGACCTCGCGGCCGGGATCCTGCCCGACGAGCAGGCGTTCGTCGAGCTCCATCCCGACCTCGCGCTCCACCACGCGGCGAGCAACGATATCAGCTACCTCGCGTTCAACCTGACGCACCCGCCGTTCGACGACATCCGGGTCCGGCGCGCGATCAGCCATGCGATCAACAAGGTGCCGATCGTCAAGCTCGCCTACCAGGGCCGCGCGAGCGCGGCGGACTCGGCGCTGTCGCCGGGCCAGCTCGGCTATCACCTGCCGGCGACCCGCTACGCCTACGATCCGGCGCGCGCGCGCCAGCTGCTCGCCGAGGCGGCCGCGGCGGGTGCGTTCGATCCGGCGCGGACCTACCGGCTGTACGCGCCGACCACGCCGCGCGCCTACCTGCCCGCGCCCGAGCGGGTCGCGCACTACCTCGAGGCCGCGCTCGCCCAGGTCGGCGTGCGCATCGAGCTGATCCTGCAGCCGCTGCCCGGCCACCTCGCGGCGATCCGGCGCAGCGAGCACGACCTCGCGCTGTTCGGCTGGATCGGCGACACCGGCGATCCCGACAACGTGCTCTACGTCCTGCTGCACAGCGACAACGCGGTGCCCGGCTCGACCCACAACATCGCGTTCTACAAGAACCCCGAGGTCGACCGCCTGCTGGTCGCGGCGCAGGCGCCGATCGATCCGGCGAGCCGCGACCGGCTCTACGCCCAGGTCCAGGACCGCGTCGCCGAGGACGCGCCGTGGGTGCCGATCGCGCACTCCGAGGTCGTGATCGCGGCGCGCGCCGAGCTCGACCACGTGGTCGTCTCGCCGCTCGGCCATCCGCTGTACACGCTGATCCGCCGCAAGGAGCCGCGGTGACCAAGGGGTCGATCGCGGAGCACCGGCCGCGCGCGGCCGAGGGCGCGCGGCGCGCCGATCGCCGGGGCGCGCGGCGCACCGGGTGGTTGCGGCGGTCGATCCCGATGGCCACGCTGCCGGTCCGCCCGGCACCGCCCCAGCTGCGGCTCAAGCTGCGGACCAAGCTGGTGGCCGCGATGGCGTCGGCGGCGCTGGTCCCGGCGGTGATCGTCGCGCTGCTCGCGACCGGCGTGATCCTGTCGAGCCTCGAGACCGGCCTGCGCGAGGATGCCGATCGCCAGCTCACGGTCGGGCTCAACCTGATCCTGCGCAGCGTGGAGCGGCTCGGCGATGCGACGGCGCAGCTCGCGGAGTCGGGCGATCTCGCCGCGGCGCTGACCAGCCGGCCGGCGCTCGATGCCTGGTTCGGCCGCGAGCAGGCGCACCTGACGTCGGCGCGGCTCCAGCTGCTCGACCCCGCCGGGCAGGTCCGCTACGACCGCGTGGTGGGCGGCGCCGAGTGGCGGTTCCGGGACGCCGGCGTCGGCCCCGGCGATCCCGCGATCGCGGCCGGCCAGGTGTGGGGCCGCGGGGTCTCGCTGATCGCGGTCGGCGACCGCGTGATCGTGCGCGCGGTGACGCCGATCGTCGACGCCGGGCTCGCGCTGCGCGGCGTGCTCGTCCTGTCGATGCCGCTCGACGGCGACTTCGCCGACGCGATCAAGGGGGCGCTGTCGGCCGACGTCCTGCTCGGCGGGGCGTCCGGCACGCTCGAGACCACGTTCCGCGGTGGCCCGCGCGACCGGCCGCAGCCGATCCGGCTCGCCGCCGGCGATCGGGCGACGGCGCTGCGCGGCCAGCGCGTGATCCGCAACGTCGACGTCGACGACGGCCAGTACCTGATCGCGGTGACCGCGCTGCTCGATCGCCGCGATCACCCGGTCGGCCTGGCCGGCGTGGCGATCGATCGCGGTCCGCTCGCCGCGACCAAGCGGCTCGCCGTGCGCTCGCTGTTCGCCGGCGGACTGGCGGCGCTGGCGTTCGCGCTCGTGCTCGCCCTGTTCTGGTCGCGCCGGCTCGGCGCGCCGATCGCCGAGCTCCACCGCGGCGCGATCGCAGTGTCGCACGGCGACCTCGATCACCGCATCGACATCCCGGGCGGCGACGAGCTCACCGATCTGGCGACCGCGTTCAACCAGATGACGTCGACCCTGCAGGACAACCAGGCGCGGCTCGCGGCGCGGATGCGCGAGATCGTCGCCTTGCACGACGCCGGCCGCGCGGTGTCATCGGTGATCGACGTCGAGGAGGTGTCGCGCAAGATCGTCGACGCGGTCGCCCGGACGTTCGACATCCAGCTCACCGCGCTGTGGCTGGTCGATCCCAGCCCCGCGGGCACGGCGCGCGACGCCCAGCTCCGGGTCACCGCCGCCCGTGCGCGGCGCGGCGACGCGGCCGTGTCCGACACCGCCGAGGCGCCCGCCGCCGCCGAGGCGCTGCGCCCGATCGCCGAGGAGGTCCACGCCAGCCGCCGGGCGCTGCGGCTGGGCAGCGCGGGCGACGATCCGCGGTTCGGCGACGCCGCCAACCGCGCGGGCGCACCCGGCCCGCTGGTCGCGCTGCCGCTCGACCGCCAGGCCCGCGTGGTCGGCGTGCTCGTGGTCGGCCGCACCGAGAGCGCGCACGAGCCGTCGGATGCCGATCTCAACCTCTTGACCACGTTCGCGGATCAGGCCGGCGCCGCGGTCGACAACGCGCTCTTGTACTCGGAGGTCCGCGAGGCCCGCGAGCAGCTCGAGCGCAAGGTCGAGCTGCGCACCACCGAGCTCACCCAGACCAACCACGAGCTCGCCCGCGCGCTCGCCGATCTGCGCGAGACCCAGGCCCAGCTCGTGCTGTCCGAGCGCATGGCCGGGCTCGGCCTGCTGGTCGCCGGCGTCGCCCACGAGATCAACTCGCCGACCGCGGCGATCCGCGGCTCGATCGACGGCCTGACCGGCGCGGTGGCCCGGCTGTCGCGGCACGGCGCGGCGTTTGCCGCCCGCGCGATGCCGGCCGCCGCCGGCGATGTGATCGAGGCGCTCGCCCCGGTGCTCGCCGAGCGCGCGCTGCCGACCGGCGTGGCGGCCCGCAAGACGGCGCGCGAGATCGCGGCGGCGCTCGAGGCCCTGCCCGGCGGGCCGGCCGACGCGCAGACCGTGGCGTCCGAGCTCGCCGACCTCGGAGCGACTCCCGACGAGGCGGTCGGCCTGATCGACGCGGTGGGCGGCGGCGGCGAACGGGTCACCGCCGTGGTCGCCGCGCTCACCGATCAGGTCTATCTCCACCGCACGGCCTCGACCGTGCGCCACGCGGTCGCGTCGATCCAGCGACTGGTCGGTGCACTGAAGCGCTACTCCCACCTCGACCACCAGGCGGTCCGCACCGAGGCCGATCTCCACGAGGGTCTCGAGACCACGCTCGCGCTGCTCCACCACGCGCTGCGTGATATCGTCGTCGAGCGCAGGTTCGGTACCCTGCCGCGCGTACCGGTCTACGTCGACGAGCTCAACCAGGTGTGGACCAACCTGATCCAGAACGCGCAGCAAGCCCTGGCCAGCCGGCCCGGCGGCGGCGGCCGGATCTCGATCGACACCACCGTCGAGGGCTCGTGGGTCGTGGTCCGCGTGACCGACAACGGCCCGGGCGTCCCCGCCGAGGCGCTGCCGCGGATCTTCGAGCCGTTCTTCACCACCAAGCCCAAGGGCGAGGGCACCGGCCTCGGCCTGGGCATCGCGCGCCAGATCGTGCAGAAGCACGGCGGCGTGATGCGCTGCGAGTCCGAGCCGGGGGGGACGATGTTCGAGGTCCGCCTGCCGATCGCCGGCACCGAGGGCCCCAGGTGACCCAGGTGGCCCAGGTGGCCCAGGTGGCCCAGGTGGCCCAGGTGGCCCAGGTGGCCCAGGTGGCCCAGGTGGCCCAGGTGGCCCAGGTGGCATGATGGGGCGCCGCGAGGTCATCGTCTGCGTCGACGACGAGGAGGGTGTGCTGCGCGTGCTGCGCGCCCTCGATCGCGACGGCGAGTCGATCGCGGTCGTGATCTCCGATCAGATCATGCCCGGGATGAAGGGCGTCGAGCTGCTCGAGATCGTCGACCGCCGGCTGCCGGCGACGACCAAGATCCTGCTCACCGGCCAGGCCGGCCTCGACGCCGTGGTCGAGGCGATCAACCGCGCCCACCTGAACCAGTACATCGCCAAGCCGTGGGACGAGACCGCGCTCCTGCTCGGGGTCGAGAACCTGCTGCGCCAGTTCCGGCTGGTCCACGAGAACCAGCAGCTGATCGCGTCGCTGTCGGCCAAGAACCAGGCGCTGCTCGAGATGAACCGCGAGCTCGAGGCCAAGATCCACGAGCGCACCCACGAGCTCGCCGCGGCCAACGCCCGGCTCGCCCAGCTCGCGGTCACCGACGGGTTGACCGGCCTGTACAACCACCGCCACTTCCACGAGCGGCTCGCGCTCGAGGTCGAGCGCAGCCAGCGCAGCGGCCTGCCGCTGTCGCTGCTCATGCTCGACGTCGACCTCTTCAAGCAGTTCAACGACACGTTCGGCCACCCGGCGGGCGACGAGGTGCTGCGCCAGCTCGCGCGCGTGCTCGCCGACACGCGGCGGGCCAACGACGTGGTCGCGCGCTACGGCGGCGAGGAGTTCGCGGTGATCCTCGTCGACACCGCCAAGTTCACCGCGGCCAAGGTCGCCGAGCGCGTGCGCGAGCGGATCTACAGCCATGACTTCTCCGAGGCCGCGGCGCGCGCCGGTCGGATCGGCGTGTCGATCGGCGTGGCGACCTACCCCGACGACGGCCGCGACGCCGAGGCGCTGGTCCGGGCCGCCGATGCCGCGCTCTACGCGGCCAAGCGCGCCGGGCGCAACCGCGTCGTGCTCGCCAGCCAGGCCCTGGTCGCGACCCCGGCCTGACGAGCGCCGGCCGGTGCACCGATCCGCGGTGACCGTGATACGGTGTTTGCGAGATGAGCAGTGAAGACATCGCGGTGATCGGCGCCGGCAGCTACGGCACCTGTCTCGCCGTGCTGTTCGGCAACGCCGGCCATCGCGTCAGCCTGTGGTGCCGCGGCGCCGAGACCGCCCGGGCGATCGACGCCGCGCGCCAGAACACCGCGTACCTGCCCGGCCACAAGCTGCCGCCGAGCGTGCGGGTGACCAGCGACCTCGCCGAGGCGGTGCGGGGCAGGCGGTTCGTGCTCGGGGTGACGCCGTCGCACTGCATCCGCGAGGTGCTCGGCCGCGCCGCCGCCGCGCTCGACCCCGACGCGATCGTGATCAACGCGTCCAAGGGCCTCGAGGACGGCACGCTGCACTCGATCGACGCGGTGTACCGCGACATCCTGCCGGCGCGGATCGCCGCCCGCGCGACGTACCTGTCGGGACCGACGTTCGCGGGCGAGCTCGCGGCCGGGATGCCGGCGGCGATCGTGCTCGCCGGCCGCGACCGCGAGACCTGCGCCGCCGCCCAGCAGGCGCTGTCGCACCTCCACTTCCGGATCTACACCACCGACGACGTGATCGGCGTCCTGATCGGCGGGGCGCTCAAGAACGTGATCGCGATCGGCGCCGGCATCTCCGACGGTGTCGACGGTGTCGGCCTCGGCTCCAACAGCCGGGTCATGCTGATCACGCGCGGCCTCGCCGAGATCACGCGGATCGGCGTCGCGCTCGGCGCCCACGCCCAGACCTTCGCGGGCCTGTCGGGCATGGGCGACCTCGTGCTGACCTGCTCGGGCGACGCCTCGCGCAACCGCCGGGTCGGCCTCGCGCTCGGCCGCGGGCGCTCGATGTCCGAGATCCTCGGCGAGATGACCCAGGTCGCCGAGGGCGTCAAGACCGCCAAGGTCGCCAAGCAGCTCGCCGACAAGCTCGGGGTCACGGCGCCGATCACCGAGGCGATGTACGAGATCATGCACGCCGGCAAGCCGGTGCGCGAGGCGATCCACGCGCTGCTGACCCGGCCGCCCCGATCGGAGCGCGACTGATGGCGGCGCTCGGCTACATCCTCGACGAGGTCTTCGTCCACCACCGCGCGCCGTCCGGCCATCCCGAGCGCCCTGCCCGCGCCGAGGCCGTGCGCGACGCGCTCACCGCCGCCGGCATCGACGCCCGCGGCCAGCGCGTCGCCACCCGGCCGGCCAGCGACGACGAGCTCGCGCGCGTCCACGCACCCGATTACCTCGACGAGCTCGCGATCGCGGTCCCGGGCCAGTCGGGCTGGCTCGACGCCGACACCTACTTCTCGCCCGGCACCTGGGACGCCGCGCTCGCGGCGGCCGGCTCGACCGTGCAGCTCACGCTCGACGTGCTGCACGGCCGGTTCGCGCACGGCATCTCCGTGGTGCGCCCGCCCGGCCACCACGCCACGCGCGATCGCGCGATGGGGTTCTGCCTGCTCAACAACGTGGCGGTCGCCGCGGCCGCCGCGCGCGCGGAGGGCGCCGGCCGGGTCGCGATCCTCGACTGGGACGTCCACCACGGCAACGGCACCCAGGACATCTTCTGGAATGACCCCAACGTGCTCTACCTCTCGGTCCACCAGTTCCCGTTCTATCCGGGCAGCGGTGCGCCGACCGAGCTCGGCAGCTCGCGCGCGCTCGGCGCGACCGTCAACGTCGGCCTGCCCGCCGGATGCGGCGACGCCGAGTACGCCGCGGTGTTCGACCACGTGTTCCTGCCCAAGCTCGGCGTGTTCCGGCCCGATGTCTTGCTGATCAGCGCCGGGTTCGACGCGTTCCAGCACGATCCGCTCGCCGGGATGCGGGTCACGCTCGCCGGGTTCGCCGCCATGGCGCAGCGGCTGCGCGCCGCCGCGGATCGCTGGTCGGCCGGCCGCATCGTCGCCGTCCTCGAGGGCGGCTACGATCTCGACGGCCTGGGCGGAGGCATGACCGCCGTGCTGTCCGCGTTCGCGGGCCCGGCCGAGCCACTGCCCGCGATCGCGCCACTGCCGGCGCACATGGTGGCGCGCGCCGCGATCGAAGGCACGCTGGCCGCGCACCGCAATGCCGGCGCCGCGATCCCGGATCCGACGACAGCGCGGTGATCGAATCACGCCTGCGATCGGCGATCCGGTCATTGGCGATATTCAAGATCCGTAGTGATCGCCATTGACCATCGCAGCGCAGATGCGCCGTGCTTCGGCCTGCGCGCGCATGCCAATCGCAGCCGCGGGCGCCGCCCGCCCGACCCCGCGGCGGCCAGCGAAGCCGACCCTGACGCAGCATTCTGCGGCATTCAACGCTCGCGCTCCTGTCAGACCGTCCTCGCTGTTCCATGCAACCTTATGCTTCTGCTGCAATTTGCGGCGCATGGTAAGCGACTCGATCGACTGCGAAAATCTTGTGTGCTGATCTGCGTCATGGCCCGATGATGCGCCGCGCGGATCGAAAGTGCCTTCTCACTACTGAGCTTTGGTTGCGGCAAAATCTGGTCAAGATTGTTCCAATTCCAGCATACAATTTGTCCTCATTTTAAATGCAGCTGTGATAATTACAATTCAGTCGTACTATGAAGCTATTCAGCTAGCTCTATATAACGGTGAATCCCTGCTGTAGATATGAAATACACTTCAACATCAGACGCCAGGTAGGAAGACCAATCAGCAATGTGGATCGCGTCAGGAGCAGAAGTTGTAAGGCACCGCGCGGTAGAAACCGCTGGCAAGGCGCCGAGGTGTTCCGTAGATGGTTCATCTGAAGCTGAGTTCTTGCAGCTGCGAATTGCATTCCTGAACGCAAGCGATTGTCGTGATGGCGGATACGGAACGGGCGGACCGGGAACCAGCGCGGTTCTCGTCACACCTGTGGCCCCAACGTCGGCGCGCCTGGCAGCGCCGGCCGGTCGGTGGCCCAGCAAGCCCCGGGCTCCGCGCCATCACCGCGGCACGGCATAGCGTCATGTACGTCCTTCGATCATCCCCGATGTCAGCCATCGGGCGAATGAGGAGCGGCCGCGCCCCTGCCGGCCGCTGCGCAGTCCATCCGTCCGGAGGTTTTCAGTGACAGATTCCAGGATCCGATTTGTCGACTGCACATTACGCGATGGAGAGCAGGCGCCCGGAGTGTTCTTCACGCTCGAGGAAAAGCTCGCGATCGCCGACCTGCTGAATGCAGCCGGGGTCGACGTGATCGATGCGGGGATGCCCAGCGTATCGAAGGAGGAGCGAGCGACGCTGACGGCCCTGGTCGCGCGGAATTATCGAGCGAGCGTGGCGGCCACCGTCCGCGCGCTGCGCGGCG
>VBLP01000166.1:20928-29660 GCA_005887925.1 Deltaproteobacteria bacterium
GATCGATCTGTCGCGCGCGCAGCGCCGGATCGACAACGCGATCAGCTATGCGGTGGCGAAGGGGCTCCGCGTCCACTTCGTCGCCGAGGACTCGGTCCGCGCCGATCCGCGGCAGCTCGCGCCGCTGTTCGATCGCGTCGGCGAGCTCGGCGCGGTGAGCGCCATCGTCTGCGACACCGTCGGCGTCATGACGCCGCAGACCATGGATCACCACGTCCGGGCGCTGCGCGACGGCATGAAGCGTCCGCTCGACCTCGGCATCCATTGCCACAACGACTACGGGCTCGCGACGGCGAACACGCTGTCCGCGGTAGGCGCCGGATGCACGGTGGTCACGTCCACGGTCAACGGCCTCGGCGAGCGCGCCGGCAACGCCATGTTCGAGGAGGTGGTGTGTGCGCTCGACGACCTCTACCAGGCGAAGTTGACGATCGACAAGATGACGCTGATGCGGCTGTCCGACGCCGTGGCCCAGGCATCCGGGATGTTCATCGTGCCGACCAAGCCCGTGGTGGGTCACAACGTGTTCCGCCACGAGTCCGGCGTGCACGTCGACGGCATGCTCAAGGACCCGTCGACCTACGAATCGATCTGCCCGAAGCCGCTCGGCCGGGCGCACGAGTTCGTGCTCGGCAAGCACTCCGGCGGCGGGCTGATCAGCTTGATGCTGGCCGAGAAGGGGATCGCGGCGGCCCCCGAGCTGACCCAGCGCATCCTCGACCGGGTCAAGGCCGCCAAGGTCTCGACCAACAAGGCTGCGATACGCGTGATGGCGGCTCGCCTGACGGAGCTGTGGTCGCGCTACCTGTCGTTCTCCGACGAGGAGTTCTGGGCGATCGTCTACGAGGAGATGTCGCGGCCCGTCGCGCGCCCGCGCGGGAGGAGCACGCTGGCGAAAGGCACCCAGCCGATCACCATGCGAGCGTCTCGATCGCGCAATCGAGCCTCGCTGTGACGCCGCGGACATTGACGGAGAAGCTGCTGGGGCGCAAGGCGGCGGCGCCGGTCGTCGCCGGCAGCGCGTTCTTCCGCATTCCGATCGACCTCGTCCTCGGCCACGACGCGACGATCGCACTCCTGATCGAGCGGTTCCGCCGGGCCGGCCGCCGGATCTGGGATCCCGCGCGCTGCTTCTTCGCCGCCGATCACTTCACGCCGCCGTCGACCCCCGAGCGCGCGCGGCATCAGCCACCAGCTGCTCGTCGAGGATCGCCGCTGCCAGCCCGGCATGGTGATCTGCGGAGCCGATTCGCACACCGTGATGGCCGGCGCGCTCGGCTGCTTCGCGAGCGGCATGGGCTCGACCGACATCCTGGCGCTGCTCCTCACCGGCGAGGTGCTGCTGTCGATCCCCGGATCGATCCGCATCGACTTCGAGGGCGCGATGCCCGAGTGGCTGTTCGGCAAGGACCTCGCGCTCGAGATCATCCGGCAGCTCGGCGAGGGCGGCGCGGTCGACCTCGCGCTCGAGTACCGGGACGGCACCGCCTCCGGCCTGACGATGGACAGCCGGTTCGCGATCGCGAACATGGCGGTCGAGGCCGGCGCCACCAACGGCGTGTTCGTCCCCGACGACACGCTGCGGGGCTACCTGGCGGAGCGCGACGGCGCGGCCGGCCCCCTGCCCGGCTTCGAGGCCGCGTGGCTCGTGCCCGACGCTGGCGCCGCGTACGTGCGGCACCTCCGCATCGACACCGGCGCGCTCCGCCCGCTCGTCGCGCTGCCCGGCGACCTGGGCCGGATCGTTGCCGCCGGCGATGCCGAACCGCGGCCGGTGCAGCAGGTGTTCATCGGGTCGTGCGCCGGCGGTCGGCTCGAGGACCTCGCGGCCGCGGCGCGCGTGCTGCGCGGCCGTCGCGTGGCGCCCGGCGTCCGCCTGGTGGTCACGCCGGCGAGCCAGGCCGTGTTCCACGCCTGCCTGCGCAACGGCATCTTCGAGGTGCTGAGCGAGGCCGGCGCGATGATCACCAACTCGTCGTGCGGCGCGTGCGGCGGCATCGACAAGGGCCTGCTCGGCGCCGGCGAGGTCTGCGTCTCGACGTCGAACCGCAACTTCCGCGGGCGCATGGGCTCTCCCGACGGGCTGATCTACCTGGCATCGCCGCTGACCGCGGCGGCCGCGGCGGTGACCGGGCGGATCTGCGACCCGCTCGACGTGCTCGACGATCGCGCACTGCCCCGCCGCGGTGACACCCGGCCGGCCCGGATCGCCGGAGAGCTGACATGAGGATCCAGGGCAAGGCACTGGTGATGGGAGACAACGTCAACACCGACGAGCTCCACCCGTCGCAGTTCTACTCGCTCGACGATCGCCGGGTGCGCTCCGGTTTCCTCCAGGCCGCCGCCGGCTACGAGCGGATCGGCAGCGGCGATCTCGCGGGGCGCGTGATCGTCGCCGGCGACAACTTCGGCTGCGGCTCGAGCCGCGAGACCGGCGCGCGCGCGTTCCTGCTCGCCGGCGTGCGCGCGGTGGTGGCGCGCTCGCTCGCGCGGATCTTCAGCCGCAACGTGCGCAACCTCGGCCTGGCCGCGGTCGAGTGCCCGGCGCTGCCCGCGATCGCGCCGGACGTCGACGTCGAGCTCGACCTCGAGCGCCGGCGCCTGCAGGTACCGGCGGCCGCGCTCGACCTGCCGCTGACCCCGCTCGATCCGATGTGGGCGGCGGTCCTCGCGGCGGGCGGGCTGCTGCCGTTCCTGGGCATCGGCGAGCCCGGCGGTGCGACGCGGTGCGGCGCGTCGCTGCCCGTGGTTCAGGGCACCCGGTGACCACCGACGTGAAGATCGAAGCGCGCCAGGCAGGTGCGCAGGGTCGCGGCCATCACGCGCCGCGCCGACCAGGGCCATGACAGCTATCGAGAGGAGTATCGGATGTCTGAGTATCAGGACAAGGTATACGACGTAGCCATCATGGGGGGCGGGCCGGCGGGGGCGACGCTGGCCGCGCGGCTCGCCCGCGAGACCGAGCTCTCGGTCGCGATCTTCGAGGCCGAGTTCTTCCCCCGGGACCACATCGGCGAGACGCTTGTCCACACCATCGTGCCGTCGCTCTACGAGAGCGGCGCGCTGGGCAAGGTGCTGTCGAGCGACTGCTACGTCAAGAAGGCCGGGGGGTTCTACTCCTGGGATCCGAAGCAGCCGTGGGCGTCGTACTTCGAGCACGAGCTCCACGAGCACGACGGATACTTCCGCTGGTCGATCCACTGCAATCGCCCCGAGTTCGACCACATCCTCCTCACGCATGCGCGCGACAGCGGCGCCGAGGTCTACGAGGGCACCCCGGTCAACGGCGTGTCCCGGCAGGACGACATCACCACGCTCGACCTCGGCGTCCACGGCACGGCCCGGTGCAAGCTATTCGTCAACTGCTCGGGCCGGACCAGCAGCACCACGATCACCGGAGAGCGCCAGTTCCTGTCCAACTACCGCAACATCGCGATCTGGAACCACATCGTCGGCGGCCGCCCCGCGCAGTCTCTGCCCGGCGACTGGAACATCTTCCGCGAGCGCAACCTGTCGCCGATCGCAAGCCTGGCGTTCGAGCACGGCTGGTTCTGGTACATCCCGGTGCCCAAGCTCGTCCAGGGCAAGCGGGTCGTGACCCACTCGCTCGGCGTCGTCACCGATCCGTCGGCGCTGAGCGACCCGAAGAAGCGGTTCACCGATCCCCGGATCTTCATGGACACCGCGCGTCGCGTGCCGCTGCTCGGCGAGCTGATCAAGGACGCGCAGCTGGTGTCCGACAAGTTCATGACCGCGCCGAATTACTCGCGGATCAGCGGCCGGATGTGCGACTGGGACAAGCGCGAGATCCGCGTGGGCGACGCGGCGTACTTCGTCGATCCGCTGTTCTCGTCGGCCGTGCACTTCGCGCTGCAGCACGCCGGCATGGCGATGGTGATGATCAAGGCCGCCTTCGACCCCACGATGTCGGACGCGATGAAGCGCGAGCTGTGGGAGGACTATCACGAGACGCTGGGCTCGGTGGCGCGCGGCTTCTCGCTCGCGATCGACCAGTGGTACTGCGAGATCGCGCGCGACAACCCCGGCAGCGTGTACTGGAAGCATCGCAGCGCCGCGCCGACGTTCCTCAACCGCGCCGAGACCTTCCAGTCGCTGATCAACGGCCAGATCCACGGCGACCTGCTCCAGGTCATCACCAAGGGCACCAACAACATCAACTCGCTCGGCAAGCAGGGCGGCCTGCGGCGGACCCACGACGAGATCAGGCAGAAGGAGCCGCGCGGCGACGCGAGGATCCGGCTCAGGCGCAACGTCGATGTCAAGCCTAGCCTGACGCTGGAGGGCCCGGTCAGGACGCCGGACGGCAAGGTCATCCCGTTCCTGCACGGACCGTACTGGGACAACCCCGAGAAGCACGCCAGCGAGGTCCTGCCGCTGTTCCCGGGGCCCAGGAGCTGCCATCGCTTCCACTTCACCGACGACGACACCGCGATCAAGGTCAAGTTTCACGATCCCGAGCACAAGGGCCTCGAGCTCGCCGAGCAGCTCAAGAGCGGGCAGTACACCTACGGCCAGCTCAAGGAGCAGCTGTCGCCGCCGCAGCAGCACCTGCTGCTGCTCGCGGTGATGTCGGACATGGTCGAACAGGTCCCGACGAGCTGAGCGTCGAGGTCCGCGTGTCATGCAGCGTCCGCTCCGTGTGCTGTCCTGGGCAGGGGTGTGGGGCAAAGCTCTGTGCGACGGCGTGTCGCGCCCGTTTCACGAGGCGACCGGCGTCGCCGTCGAGGCCGTGCCTCACGTCGGGCTGCGGCTGCCCGACGCGCTCGGCCGCGCGCTCGAGGCCGACCGCGAGCCGCCGGTCGACGTGGTGTGGTGCAACACCTCCCCGGCGCTGCGCGCCGCGCGGCGCGGCTGGTGCGAGCCGCTCGATGGCGCACCCGTGCTGCGCGAGCTCGCCGATCGCGCGCGACCGCCGGGAGTCGACGGCTGGCCGATCGCGCAGACCTACGTCGTGCACTACGTGCTGGTGTATCGCCGCGCGCAGTACAGCGCGCCACCTGACTCGTGGCACGTCCTCGAGCGCGCCGAGCACGCCGGGCGCATCGTGCTCTATCGCGGCGGCAACGGCTTCTATCCGGTCGCGCAGGTCATGGGCGGCGGACGGGTGAGCGATCTGCCCCGCAACCTCGCGCCGTGCTGGGCCACGGTGCGCCGCATCCGCCGCCAGCTCGCCACGCCGAGCTACAGCATCGGCCTGTCCGACGTGATCCGCCGCGGCGAGATCGATCTCGCGTACCGCGCGCTGCCCAACGTCCTGGGATTTCAGGCCGACGGACTGGACGTCGACTGGACGGCGCCCCGCGAGGGCATCGCCGAAACGACCGACGCGATGTGGATTCCGCGCGGCCTCGCCCCGGACGTGGCGGCGTGCGCCCGGGCCTACATCTCGTTCGCGCTCTCGGCCCGGGTGCAGGAGCGGTGGTGCGAGCAGCTCGGCGCGCTGCCGCTGAATCGAGATGCGCGCGGACGCAGCCGCGCCTTCGAGCGCTCGAGCCTGCCGCGTGATCCCGACGACCTCACCGGCATCCTGCACATCCCCGAGGACATCAAGGCGACGCACGAGCCGGAGTGGGAAGCCACCTTCGACCGGCTGTGCGCGGACCGGCAGACGCCTCGCGCGGGCCGCTCGCCGGGGCCGTCATGACCCGTCATGCAGAAAGGAGACCTCACATGCGCGCACCGGGTCGGTCCGTCCTGCGAGTGATCGCGGCGTACGCGGTCGTGTGCTCGATCGCGGTGGTGATCGTCGGCGTGGTCTGCCTGCGAGGTGAGGCCCTGCACGCGCGCGCGCGTGACTGGCTCCCGCGCGTCGCGCACGGCGCCGGCGGTGCGGGCGGCAATGTCCTGGCTCATCTCCTCCTGGGGCTCCTGGCGATCCTCGTCGCCGCCCGGCTGGTGGGCTGGGCGTTTGCCCGGCTGCGCCAGCCGCCGGTGATGGGCGAGGTCGTCGCCGGAATCCTGCTCGGCCCCTCGGTGCTCGGCGCGCTGTGGCCCACGGGCGAGGCGGTGATCTTTCCGCCCGTGCTCGGACCGTACCTCGCGGCGATCGCGCAGATCGGGATCGTGCTCTACATGTTCCTGGTCGGGCTCCATCTCAATCCAGCGCTGTTCCGGGGCCGGACGCGCGCGGCCGTGGCGGTGTCACACGCGAGCATCGCCGTGCCGTTCGTGCTGGGGACCAGCCTCGCGCTGGTGACCTATCCGCAGTTCTCGTCCAGCGAGGTCTCGTTCACCTCGTTCGCGCTGTTCAGCGGCGTCGCGCTCTCGATCACGGCGTTCCCGGTCCTGGCCCGCATCCTGTCGGATCGCCGGCTCCACACCAGCCAGCTCGGGGCGATCGCGCTGGCGTGCGCCGCGGCGGACGACGTGACGGCGTGGTGCCTGCTGGCGCTCGTCGTCGGGATCGCACACGCGGCCGTGCAGCGCGCCGTGCTGACCATCGTCCTCGCGCTGGTGTACGTCGCGGTCATGCTGCTCGTGGGCCGGCCGCTGGTCCGCCGGCTGGTCGCGCGGTTCGAGCACGCGCCGCGGATGTCGTCGGCTGGGATGAGCGCGATCTACATCGCGCTGCTCGGCTCCGCGCTGGCGACCGAGCTGATCGGGATCCATGCGCTGTTCGGTGCATTCCTCGTCGGCGCGATCGTTCCGCCCGCGTCGCGGCTGGCCCGCGCGCTGTGCAGCCGGCTCGAGGACCTGGTGACCGCGCTGCTGCTGCCGGCGTTCTTCGCCATCGCCGGCCTGAACACGCAGATCGGCCTCGTCGACGGCGCGTCGGCCTGGTGGACCATCGCGCTGATCATCGCGGCGGCGTTCGCCGGAAAGTTCGGCGGCGCGTTCACCGCCGCGCGCTTGACCGGCCTGGGCAGCGCCGAGGCCGGCGCGCTCGGCATCATGATGAACACCCGCGGCCTGATGGAGCTGATCGTGCTCAACATCGGGCTCGAGCTGGGGATCCTGTCGCCTGTGCTCTACAGCATGTTCGTGGTGATGGCGCTCGCGACCACGCTGATGACAGGCCCGCTGCTCGATGCGCTGGCGCCGCGCATCACCTGGAGCGACGGCTCAATGCGTGAACGTGAACGCGTAGACGCAGGCCGGAGCGCCCTTGATCCGGCAGCGCTTCTCGACGAGCGCGCTGTCGCGGAACATGCCGGTCATCATGCCCGCGCCGATGAAGACGCCCATCTGGAGCTGGCAGGGCATGAAGGTGGTGTCGGTGATCGTCATGCCGGAGTCGGTGACCAGCGGTGACAGCGTGCCGGCGTTCGCGCCGATCACGCCCTTCTCGGAGTACGACGTGCAGATCACGCGAACGAGATCGGCCTTGTCCTTGATCCCCAGCGCCTCCTTGATGCTGGCCTTGGGGATTCCCAGGATCGCCGCGTACTGTGGAAAGATCTCGTAACCGACCCGCCGCAGCGTACCGGTGAGGATCGTCATCGCGAGCGGCTCGAGGATCGAGCAGAACGTCTCGATCGCCGGAAGGTACAGATCGGCGCGGTTCAGATCGTACTTCTGCTCGATCGGCCCTGCGATCGCGATCGCGCGCTGAACCTCGGGAGAGTTCCGGAACACCGACGAGCGGAGCGCTCGAATCTCGGCCAGCACGTACGGCGCTTGAACCCTCGCGTCGAAACTCTTGCGATCCGGGATATGGAACATCGACGACATCAGATCCTGCCCTGGCACGAACTGGTCTGGGTTCATGACGACCTCCACATGCCCTGATACATATATGATTCTGGGGCGAAAGCCGAGCGTGACGCGCTGTGTTTTTTCTCGTTTCTCGGACTCACATCGGTCTGTGAATAATGCAATCGACGCGCGCGTCCGCGCAGTCACCTCCGAGCCAGCTTTCTTCATGTCCGCTGTACCGCCGGCGAGATCTCGCGGCGCGACCATGTGGATGAAAATTTCGCCGGCCGCTGCTTCGATCGCGCGCTGCGAGCGATGCGATTCAATGCGATGTCCAGATGCTGTGGCCGCGCTCACGTCCATCTGTCGACTTTTATATCGGCTGTACGATTGAAGCTGGACGGGCGGCTGTGCACGTGGTGTGACTCCTCCTGCGTACCTTTCCATGCACAGTGGCCTGGACCGGCCCCCCCGTGACGATGCAGCCGGCGACCGAGCCGAGATCGCGCAGCTGTTCCCCTTAGGGACCGGCGCTCGCAGCCGGCGATCGGGCCAAGCAAGGCACGCGGGGCTTCGCGCGCCGCCGGTCGCGGTCGCCGCATCGCGATCCGCGATTCGTCGTCGGAGCCCGTCGGGGAGCGAGGGCCGCGCTGCCGCCGGCGGCGGCGGCATGGTAAAGACGGCGCGTGGGTGACGAGCCCGCCATCGTCAAGCGCAAGGCGGATCACCTCGAGGTCGCGGCCTCGGGGCGTGCCGAGTTCGCCAAGTCGACGCTGCTCGAGCACGTCCACCTGGTGCACCAGGCGCTGCCGGAGCTCTCCGTCGACGAGATCGACCTGTCGACGACGCTGGCGGGCAAGTCGCTCGCAGCGCCGCTGGTGATCACCGGCATGACCGGCGGTACGGCGGAGGCGGCGGCGGTCAACCGCGATCTGGCGCGCGCGGCCCAGGCAGCCGGAATCGCGTTCGGCCTCGGCTCGCAGCGCGCGATGGCCGAGCATCCCGAGCTGGCCGCGACCTACCAGATCCGCGACGTCGCCCCCGACGTGGTGCTGTTCGGCAACGTCGGCGGGGTC
>VBLP01000166.1:29831-31959 GCA_005887925.1 Deltaproteobacteria bacterium
GTCGAGGCGGTGCGCGCGGCCGAGGGCTCGCCGGCGGCCGCGCTCGGCGCCGAGCTGTGGGACTGGGGCGTCCCGACCGCGGTCTCGGTCGCGCTGTGCGCGCGCGCCGGGCTCGAGGTGATCGCGTCGGGCGGGATGCGCACCGGCTACGACGTCGCGCGCGCGCTCGCGCTGGGCGCCCGCGCCGGGGGGATGGCCGCGCCGATGCTGCGCGCGCAGCGCGCCGAGGGCGAGGCAGGGGTCGCCGCGCTGATCGCGCAGGTGACGGCGTCGATCCGCGCGGTGTGCCTGCTCACCGGCTGTCGCTCGGTGGCCGACCTCGCCCGCGCCCCGCGCCACCTGGGCGCGCCGCTGCGCGCCTTCCTCGACGACCTCGCGCCCCGAGGCCCATGACCTGCGTCGGCTACGGCAAGATCATCCTGCTCGGCGAGCACGCCGTGGTGTACGGCTACCCCGCCCTCGCCAGCGCGCTGGACCGCGGCGTGACGGTGGCGCCGGTGCCGACGCCGGCCGGCGGTCCGCTGCGCTTCGAGCTGCGGAGCTGGAACGTCGCGGTCGCCGCCGGCGACGATCACCCGGTCGCGCGCTCGCTCGCCGCGATCGCCGACGCGCTCGGTGCCGGCCGGCCGCCGCTGACGCTGGTCGCCGACGCCCAGATCCCCCCGGGCGCGGGGCTCGGCTCGTCGGCGGCGCTCGCGGTCGCGGTCGCGCGCGCGCTGCACAGCCACCTGAGGCGCCCGGCCGACGTCGCCGCGCTGAGCCGGGCCGCCGGCGCGAGCGAGACGCTGGTCCACGGCCGGCCGAGCGGCGTCGACGTCGCGCTGGCGATCGCCGGCGGGGTCGGTGTGTTCCGCCGCGCCACGGGGCTCGCGCCGCTGATCGGCGTGCCGGCGCTGCGCGTCCTGGTCGGTCCGAGCGGCGCGCCGCGGTCGACCGCGGCGATGATCGATCAGGTCGCCGCGGCGACCGCGGGCCGCGCGGACGATGACCGGCTCCGCGAGCTCGGCGCGCTGACCGACACCGGCACCCAGGCGTTGCTCACCGGCGATCCGGCCGCGCTCGGAGCAGCGATGAACCGCGCGCATCGCCTGCTCGGCGAGCTCGGCGTGTCGACCGCGCAGCTCGACGCGCTGTGCGACGCGGCGCGCGCGGCCGGCGCCCAGGGCGCCAAGCTCACCGGGGCCGGCGGCGGTGGCGCCGTCATCGCGATCGCGCCCCGCGCCCACGAGCCGGCGGTGCTGGCGGCGTGGAAGCGGGCCGGCGTCGATGGTTTCGTCACCAGCGTGCGGTGAGCGGCGAGGGCAGCGCGAGATCGACCGGATGCCGGACGCAGCGCCGTCCGCCGCGGTATGGTGTGAGGGGTGTCGACCACGACCGCACGGGCCTGCGCGAACATCGCGCTGGTGAAGTACTGGGGCAAGCGCGCCGGCCCGCTCAACCTGCCCGCCGCGGGGAGCCTGTCGCTGACGCTCGACGCGCTGGTCACGACCACGCAGGTGGCGTTCGACGCCGGCCTGGCCGAGGACGAGCTCGAGCTCGACGGTGCGCCCGCGCCGGCGGCGGCGCGCGCCCGGGTCGGCGCGCTGCTCGACCTGGTGCGGGCGAGCGCACGGATCGCGACGCGCGCCCGCGTGGTCAGCCGCAACGAGTTCCCGACCGCGTCGGGGCTCGCGTCGTCGGCGTCGGGGTTCGCCGCGCTCGCGGCCGCGGCGGCGGCGGCGGCCGGCTTCGCGCTGTCGCCGCGCCAGCTGTCGATCCTGGCGCGCCGCGGCTCGGGGTCCGCCGCGCGCTCGGTGTTCGGCGGCTTCGTGCGCATGCACGCCGGCCGCGCCGACGACGGCAGCGACGCGTTCGCCGAGCCGATCGCCTCGCCGCTGACCGGTGCGGTGCGCATGGCGATCGCGGTGATCGGCGGCGGCGTCGCCAAGGCCCACGGCTCGCGCAGCGCGATGGAGCACACCGCGGCGACCTCGCCCCTGTACCGCGCCTGGATCGAGCTGGTGCCGCGCGACCTGGCCGCGGCCGAGGCCGCGCTCGCCGCCGGCGACCTCGAGCAGCTCGGCGCGATCGCCGAGGCCAACGCGCTGGCGATGCACGCGACGGCGCTCGCCGCGCGCCCGGCGGTGAT
>VBLP01000666.1 GCA_005887925.1 Deltaproteobacteria bacterium
AGCGGCTGGCCGGGCTGCGCTGAAGCTCTACGTGCGCGAGGTGCTGAAGCCGTACGTGCGCACTAACAGGCGCGCTCGATCCACGTCGAGCTGAAGCGCACCGGCTACCGGGACCGGTTCGACTTCGTGACCCGGTGGGCGGCCGAGCCGCTTGATCTGCTGCGCGAACTGCGCGAGCTGAAGCCCACCATCGTTCACTTCAGCGGACACGGCGCGCGGCCGGCCGCGACCACGGATCGGGCGCAGGGTCGGGATCTCGTCGCCGCCGCGCCCTCCGCGGACGAGCCGAGTGGCATGATATTCGACGGCGCGAACGGTCGCAGCCAGCTGGTGACGCCCGAGGCGATCGCACGCACGTTCGGTGCGGTGGGAACCCAGGTCCGGCTCGTCGTGCTGAACGCCTGCTACTCGGCGCCGATCGCCAAGGCCTTGCGCGGCCACGTCGACTGCGTCGTGGGCATGAGCGGCGCGATCCACGACGACGTGGCGCGTAGCTTTGCGATCGGGTTCTACGGCGGCCTGGGCGAGCAGGAGTCGGTCGCGGCAGCGTTCGAGCAGGCCAAGGCGGCGATCCACCTCAATGGGCTGCCCGATGCCGACCACCCACAGCTCCAGGCGCGCGACGGCTTCGATGCAGCCGGGCTCATCCTGGCGAAGGTCGCGCCCTCGGGGCTCGTGGCGGCCCCATGCCCGTACCCGGGGATGCGACCGTTTGCCGCCGCTGACGCGGGCAGCTTCCACGGCCGCGAGGCGGAGATCGCGGAGCTAATCGGTCGGTTGCGCGCCGGCCAGCGCGAGATCTTCGTGATCGGCCCGTCGGGCTCCGGCAAATCGTCACTGGTGGCGGCGGGAGTCCTGCCGCGGCTCGCGCGCACGCCTTCCGGGCTCGGGCCGTTTGTCCTGCGTGAGCTGCGGCCCGGCGACCAGCCGTTCTCACGGCTCTGTCAGGTGCTCGACGCGCCACCAGGCCAGCCGCTAGCCACGGCCGAGCGCGTCGCAGCCTTACTCGCCTATCGCACGCCAGGGGCATCGGCGCTGATCGTCGTCGACCAACTCGAGGAGCTGTTCACGCAGGCGAGTCCCGGGGAGCGAGCGGCGTTTCTCGATGCGCTAGGCGCGTTGCGAGCCGAGCCTAGCTGCGCGATAATCTTCACGCTACGAGCGGACTTCTCCGGTGCGCTTATGGAGAGCCCCTTGTGGCCCGAGCGTCCCACGCAGCTGTCGCGGGTCGATGTGACCCCGCTGCGCGGCACAGCCTTGCGCGAGGCCATCACCGCGCCGGCCGAGGGCGTGGGCATGACCGTCGAACCCGAGCTGATCGAACGGCTCGTCGCCGATGCCGCCGCCGAGCCGGGGATCCTGCCGCTCCTGCAGGAGACCCTGGTGCAGCTGTGGGATGCGCGCAGCGATCAGACGCTCACCCTCGCGGACTACCACGCGCTGGGCGATGGCGTGCGGAGCGGGCTCGCGGTAGCGCTGGCGCGCCGGGCCGACGCCACCTTGCAGCGGTTCACCGCCGCCCAGGCCGACATCGCTCGGCGGATCTTGCTCCGGCTGATCAGCTTCGGCGAGGGGCGTTCGGACACCCGGCGGCAGCAACCGCGCACGCAGCTCTGCGCTGCGGGTGAGAATGCGGCGGACTTCGCGCTCGTGCTGCAGACCATGGTCGACGCTCGCTTGCTAACGGTCGACGACGACATCGCCGGCGAGCCACGCGTCGACCTCGCCCACGAGATCATGATCTCGGCCTGGCCAAAGCTGGCCGACTGGATCCGGAGCCACCGGGTCGACGAGCAGCGGCGGCGCCAGCTAGAGACCGCCGCAGCCGAATGGGCGGAGCACGGGTGCGGCGCACGCGGCTTGCTCGATCCGATCGAACTCGCCGACGCGGAACAGTGGCAACAGACCGACTCCTCGCTGCAGTTGGGGCAGAGTGCAGAGGTCTTGGAGCTCATCACCGCCAGTCGCGCGATGCACGCGAAGCAACGCAGACGCCGTGTCGGTCTCATTGCGGGGGCCTTCACTGGCCTGGCCGGATTTGCGGTGGTCGTCGCTGTACTGGCCATTGCCGCTCGTGACAAGAGTCGGCGACTGCTCGCGCAGTCGTATGCAGAGTCGGGCCGGCAGTTGCTTGTCGATGGTCACTACCAGGAGGCGGTGCCCTATCTCCTGGCGGCTCGCCAGAACGGCGAGGATGGGGCGGCGCTTCGCAAGATGTTCTGGGTCGCCTCGCACCACCTGCCGTTCATCCTGGCCCTCGTGCACCCGGACCGGGTGTGGAGCGCCGTGTTCAGCCCCGACGGCACGCGAGTGGTCACTGCGAGCAGTGACCGGACCGCGCGGGTGTGGGACGCGGCCACGGGCAAGCCGCTCACCACCCCCATGGTGCATCAGCACACGGTGTGGAGCGCCGCGTTCAGCCCCGATGCCACCCGCGTAGTCACTGCGAGCTATGACAAGACCGCGCGGGTGTGGGACGCGGCGACGGGCAAGCCGCTCACCCGCCCGCTCGTGCACCAGTCGCTGGTGGCCAGCGCCGCGTTCAGCCCCGACGGCACGCGAGTGGTCACCGCGAGCCATGACAAGACCGCGCAGGTATGGGACGCCGTAACCGGCAAGCCGATCACCAGCCCACTCGTGCACCAGGGCTGGGTGATGAGCGCCGCGTTCAGCTCCGACGGCAGCCGCGTGGTCACCGCTAGCTATGACAAGACCGCGCGAGTATGGGACGCGGCAACGGGCAAGCCGGTCACTAGCTCCCTCGAGCACCAGGACCAGGTGTGGAGGGCCGCGTTTAGCCCCGACGGCACCCGCGTGGTCACCGCGAGCAGTGACCGGACAGCGCGGGTGTGGGACGCGGCCACGGGCAAGCCGGTCACCAGCCCCCTCCAGCATCAAGACAAGGTCGTGAGCGCCGCGTTCAGTTCCGACGGCACCCGCGTGGTCACCGCGAGCAGTGACCGGACCGCGCGGGTGTGGGACGCGGCCAATGAGCGCCGCGTTCAGTTCCGACGGCACGCGCGTGGTCACCGCGAGCGGGGACGAGACCGCGCGGGTGTGGGACGTGGCCACGGGCCAGCCGGTCATCAGTTTCTTTGGGCATCAGGCCCCGGTGACGAGCGCCGCGTTCAGCCCCGACGGCACGCGCGTGGTCACCGCGAGCGGGGACAAGACCGCGCGGGTATGGAATGCGGCGACGGACAAACCGGCAACCAGCCCCCTCGAGCATCGCTCCGGGGTATGGAGCGCCGCGTTCAGTCCCGACGGCACGCGCGTGGTCACCGCGAGCGGGGACAAGACCGCGCGGGTGTGGGACGCGGCGACCGGCAAGCCGCTCACCCGTCCGCTCATGCACCAGGACTGGGTGGTGAGTGCCGCGTTCAGTCCCGACGGCACGCGCGTGGTCACCGCGAGCGGGGACAAGACCGCGCGGGTGTGGGACGCGGTGACCGGCAAGCCGCTCACCGGCCTCTTCGAGCATCAGTCCGCGGTAGTGAGCGCCGCGTTCAGCCCCGACGGCACCCGCGTGATCACCGCGAGCAGGGACAAGACCGC
>VBLP01000667.1 GCA_005887925.1 Deltaproteobacteria bacterium
CGCGTTTAGCCCCGACGGCACCCGCGTGGTCACTGCGAGCTATGACAAGACCGCGCGGGTATGGGACGCGGCAACGGGCAAGCCGGTCACCAGCCCCCTTGCGCATCAGTCGCTGGTGGTGAGCGCCGCGTTCAGCCCCGATGCCACCCGCGTAGTCACTGCGAGCTATGACAAGACCGCGCGGGTGTGGGACGCGGCAACGGGCAAGCCGGTCACCAGCCCCCTCGAGCATCAGGACCAGGTGTGGAGCGCCGCGTTCAGTTCCGACGGCACCCGCGTGGTCACCGCGAGCAGCGATGGGAACGCGCGGGTGTGGGACGCGGCAACGGGCAAGCCGGTCACCAGCCCCCTCGAGCATCAGGATCAGGTGTGGAGCGCCGCGTTCAGTTCCGACGGCACCCGTGTGGTCACCGCGAGCTTGGACAAGACCGCACGGGTGTGGGATGTCCCCAGCGACATGGAGACGCTCGAACAATGGGCCGCGATCGCCAAGCGAAGTCCGTTTGTCCTGGACGGCGTCGCGCTGGTGCGCCGCTCGCCGCCGGGTGCGGGCTCGAAGCCCAGCGAGTGACCTGTGGCCGCTTGCCCAGCTCCCACCGCCCACGTCGAAGTGACCGCGTGAGTACAGCACCGCGCAGTTACCATAGCGCCAGTTCCGCGACCCGAACCCCGGGCGCAAATGGTCTCGGGTTGGGCGAGGACGATCGCCCGAAGCCACGCCGTTGTGGGAGCGATGGCGCTGGTGGGGTGGAAACACGTGTATGCTATGTCAATGGCGCAATACAGGAACTATCTTGATACGCTGTCACGGCGATTTGAGGCGATGCTCTCAAGTATTGCTGCTATATACAACTTCGATCTCGGAATAGAGTTCGAAATCGTCTTGTGCGAACTTCTACGAGGCTTGCTTCCGAATCGCTTCGGCGTATGCCGGGGATTCGTAATCACAGCAGATGGGCAGACTGCCGGAGATGATATAGTAATTTACGATCAAAGCATATTCCCAACTCTTCAACTACGTGGCATGGGAAATTTCTCACGTCGAGAACATGTTCCGGTGGAGGCTGTGTATGCGTACATTGAGGCCAAACACACGTTATCACTAAAGCATCGCGGCGCTCGCACCTCATCTAAAGGTGTTCGTCGGCCATCTCGAAAGCCGGATCGAGATCCAGATCGCGTAACCTTGACCAAGGCAATGGCTCAAGCAGCTGCGGTCAAGCGACTTGTCTCGAGCCGAGAACATGTCCCGCCGAATGAGATCGTGCGGCATCTTCGCATTGAAGATGCGAATGTTATTTCGCGTCCCGGATATCCTGCGTTGTTAAATCCTCCTTATGTGGCGATTATTTCGCGTTTTTCAGATGTAGAGCCGAAGAGTATTAATGAGCATATACCGCAGGAGTATTCTCCTGACTTAATTGTTGCTGGTTCCAACTTGAGCATACCTTTGATCTCCAGTAACGGGAAGATCGAATTCATT
>VBLP01000668.1 GCA_005887925.1 Deltaproteobacteria bacterium
AATCCTTGCGCAGCCGCAGCCGCGCGCCGGTCGGGAGCGTGTCGCTGCCGCCGGTTGTGCCGCCGAAGCCATAGTGCGTCGCGGGGTGGACATAGCCCGTCGCGCGGATGCGGTTGTTCTTGAGCGTGAAGCGCAGCGCGTGATGGATGATGCCGTCGCCGGCCAGCGCGGCGGCGAGCTCCTCGGAGGTCAGCAGCATCGGGGCGATCGGCAGGTCCGCGGCGGTGCCGCCGTCGCAGGTGTCGCCGCGGCTGTAGCCCGGCGAGAGGTTGGACGCGCTCCAGTAGTCGCGAGCGAGATCCCAGATCGCGAGGCAGGTGCCGGTGAATGTCCCGCCGGTGACGCTCGCCTGGTACAGCTCGTAGATCCGGCTGCCCTGGTAGACGATCAGGTGGCAGTCTCCGCCCGAGCATGTGTAGTCGCCGGCGCCTTCGATCTTGCCGCCGTCGGGCAGCGGCACGGGCGCCAGATCGCAGTCGGGCTGGTTGTCGCCGTCCTGCGTGTACATGCGGCGGGCGACGCTCGAAGCCGCGCAGTTGACCTCGAACGAGAAGTCGATGCCGAGGGTCTGGCGATCGCCCTGGTCGCCCCAGCCGCGGCCGTCGAGCGCGCCGAGGATGGTGCCGGACTCGACGTCGACCGCGGCGCCGGAGATGTCCTGGTACAGCATCGCGTCCGACGGGAAGCTCGCGTGGCCGCAGGTCATGTTGCTGCCGCCGCCGGGGCCGGTCGCCGGGTCGCCGGTCGCGTCGACCGTCCCACCGGTCTCGCCGCCGCATCCCAGGGCCGGTGCCATGCCGAGCACGGCCATCACGGCCGCACGCTTCCACCTGGTTGCTGCGCATCGAACCGAGGGGGTCGCCACCATGCGCTTCCTCCTGTCGAACGCATAGCGTATCACGACCGTGATCGGCCACGCCGGCTCACGCCGGGTTCACGTGCGAGGTTCCCGCCGGGGACGAGGTCGTTGCCTGTAGGTGCCGCGGCGCGCGGCGCGCGACCGGGCGTGATACGCCATCGGGGATGACCCAGGCCCCCGAGTACCGCAAGCTGCCGAAGGTCGACCAGCTGCTCGACGATCCGGCGTGCAGGTCGTGGATCGCGGCGCACGGCCGCGAGCCGGTGGTCGATGCGGTGCGCGACGCGCTCAGCAGCGCACGCGCGACGATCGCGCGCGGCGAGCCCTGCCCACCGAGCGATGCGATCCTGGCCAGCGTCGAGCAGCGGCTCGCCGACGAGGGGCGCCCGTCGCTCCGGCCCGTGATCAACGCCTCGGGCGTGATCATCCACACCAACCTCGGCCGCGCGCCGCTGTCCGACGATGCGATCCGGGCGATGGCGGAGATGGCGAGGGGCTACTCCAACCTCGAGTTCGACCTGGTCAGCGGCGAGCGCGGGTCGCGCTACGCGCACTGCGGCAAGCTGCTCGCCGGCCTGACCGGCGCCGAGGACGGCATCGTCGTCAACAACAACGCCGCGGCGCTCCTGCTCGTGCTGCGCACGCTGGCGGCGGGGCGCGAGATCGTCATCTCGCGCGGCCAGCTGATCGAGATCGGCGGCGGCGTGCGCATCCCCGAGATCATGCAGGAGTGCGGGATCACGCTCGTCGAGGTCGGCACGACCAATCGCACGTACACGCGGGACTTCGAGCGCGCGATCACCGAGCGAACCGCCGCGCTGATGATCGTCCACCGCTCGAACTTCCGGATCTCGGGCTACACCTGCGACCCGCCGATCGCCGAGCTCGCCGAGCTCGCCCGCCGCCGCGGCGTGCTGCTGCTCGACGACGTGGGCAGCGGCACCTTGCTCGACACCGCGCCCTACGGGCTCGGCCACGAGCCGATGGTGCAGGAGCGGGTCGCCGCCGGCGCCGACGTGGTGTGCTTCAGCGGCGACAAGCTGCTCGGCGGGCCGCAGGCCGGCTACATCGCCGGCAGGGCGGCGCTGATCAAGCAGATGAAGCAGTCGCCGCTCCTGCGCGCGCTGCGCGTCGACAAGGTGACGCTCGCGGGCATCGAGGCGACCTTGCGCCACTACCGGCGCGGCGACGCGGCGCAGCGCATCCCGATCTGGCGGGCGATCGCAGCGTCGGTCGGCGACGTCGAGCAGCGCGCGCGGGCCTGGCAGGCGCGGCTCGGCGCCGACGATCCCCGGCTGCGCGTGATCGAGGCGGCCTCGCCGATCGGCGGCGGCGCGCTGCCGGAGCTGACGCTGCCCACGCGCGCGCTCGCGATCCGGGCCCGCGATCCCGACGCGCTCGCCGGCGCCCTGCGCCTGGCCGATCCGCCGGTGGTCGCGCGCGTCGACGACGACCAGGTCGTGCTCGACCCGCGGACCGTCCTGCCCGGCGAGGACGACGCGCTGCTCGCCGCGCTGCAGGCCCAGCTGCGCGCCGATCCGTGATCGGTTCGCCGTGCGCCACGAGAAGCCCGCTGTACAGTGGGCCCATGCGCTTCATGCACCCCGAGCGCGACGAGCTCCTCGAGCTGTCGCTCGACGACGTGTTCCTGGTCCCCGGCTACTTCGACGGCACCTCGCGGCTCGACGTCGACCTGACCCCGGTCGACTTCCGCGGCGGCTCGCACCCGATCGTGTCGTCGAACATGAACGCGGTGACCGGCAAGCGCATGGCCGAGACCATGGCGCGGTTCGGCGGCCTCGGCGTGCTGCCCCAGGACATGGAGCTCGACACCGTCGCGCGCATCGTGAGGCACATCAAGAGCGCCGACCCGCGCTACGACACGCCGCTCGCGGTGTCACCGCGCAGCACCCTGCGCGACGTGCACGGTATCATCCGCAAGCGCTCGCACAACCTCGTGGTCGTGGTCGACGATGACCAGCGGCCGGTCGGCATCATCACCACCGCCGATCTGCGCGACGAGGACCAGTACGCGCCGGTCGCGCGCTTCATGTCCAAGGAGGTGGTGACCATCACCGCCGGCCTGTCCAACCGCGAGGCGTTCCTGCAGATGGAGCACGCGCGCGTCAAGGCGGTGCCGGTGCTCGACCGCGAAGGCAGGCTGCACGGTGTCTTGACCCGCGACGACGCCGTGCGGCTCGACCTGCTGTCGCCCAGCCTCGACGCCGACGGCAAGCTGATGGTCGCCTGCGCCGTCGGCATCTCCGGCGAGGCGCCCGAGCAGGCGCGCCGGCTGGTCGACATGGGCGTCTCGGTGCTGGTGCTCGACACCGCCCACGGCCATCAGCGCCGCATGCTCGAGTCGATCGCCAGCGTGCGGGCTGCGATCGGCCGCCGCGTCCCGATCGTCGCGGGCAACGTGTGCACCATCGAGGGCACGCGCGCGCTGATCGAGGCCGGCGCCGACGTGGTCAAGGTCAACGTCGGGCCGGGCGCGATGTGCACCACGCGCATGCAGACCGCCGTCGGCCGGCCGACCTTCACCTCGATGCTGTCGTGCGCGCGCGAGGCCCATCGCCTCGGCAAGCACGTCTGGGCCGACGGCGGCGTGCGCGACCCGCGCGACGTGGCGCTCTACCTCGCCGCCGGCGCCTCGCGGGTGATGATCGGCACCATGCTCGCCGGCACCTACGAGAGCCCGGGCGACGTCAAGCAGGACCGCGACGGCCGGTCCTACAAGGAGAGCTACGGCATGGCCTCGGCCCGCGCCGTCAACGACCGCACGGCAGGGATCGACCCGTTCGAGCGCGCCAGGAAGGCGTTCTTTCGCGAAGGCGTATCGGCCTCGCGCGTGTACCTCGAGGCCGGCCGCGAGAGCGTCGGCGAGATCCTGATCGAGATGCTGACCGGCCTGCAGTCTGCGTTCACCTACACCGGCGCGTCGCGCTGGCAGGAGTTCCACGACAAGGCCGCCGTCGGCGTCCAGACCGCCGGCGGGTTCCACGAAGGCACCCCGCACGGCGGCCGCCGCTGACCCGCCGAACATCATGCCGTCATGCGCCCTCGCTCGAGGATCACGCCGACGGTCGCGATCACGCCGCCGACGATCGCGATCCCGATCAGCTTGCCGCCGATGCCCGCATACAGAACGAGATCGGCGCAGCGCGGTCCCAGCCGCAGGCCGAGATACCCGAAGCTGATCGCCGAGACGATCAGCATCGCGGCGCTGCGTCGCCACGCCGCCACGGCCGGGGCGGCGAACGCCGCGGCGATCAGCCAGGCGCGCCAGGTCAGATGGTGGAGGTCGAACAGCGAGATCGACGTGCCGCCGATCACGGGAAGGAAGCAGCCGATCAGGCCGAGGAGGGCAAATCCAGCGAGGTAACGCCGCATGCTGCAACTGCGAGCAACGCGAATGCCAGTGGCACCACCTGCGGTTTCGGTCGCTTGCCGGATCGCTTCGATCAGGCGATCGGATCGTCGGCTACGCGGTGGATCCTTCGATCACGCGACCGCGGCGAGCGCTCACGGCTTCTTCGGGGCCTTGTCCTTCTTGTGCGCGGCCTTCGATTCCTTGGCGACGGCGCGCTTGTTGTCGACGTGCGCGACG
>VBLP01000169.1 GCA_005887925.1 Deltaproteobacteria bacterium
CGGCGCCGTCGGACCACAGCGGCGAGTTGACGTCGTAGGGGATCAGGCCCTCGGCCGGCTGCGCCGGATCCCGGGGGTCGACGCAGCCGGTCTGCGACAGGAGCTGCGGGAAGTTGTCGGTCGGCTGCGGACCGCTCGGCATCAGCTTGGAGAGCGTGCCGGCCCCCGTGGCGGGGTCCATTTGCACCGTGTAGATCTCGCCGTCGTTGCCCTGGCCGAACGACACCAGGGTGCTGGCTGTGACCTTGGCGATCAGCTTCGGCGTCGGCTTGTTGTTGACGTCGTAGGTCAACGCCCAGATGTTGCCGGTGATGTAGTCGCCGTAGATGTACGTACCGATCAGGCTCGGCATCGCGGTGCCGCGGTAGACGTAGCCGCCGGTGATCGATTGGGCCTCGCTGCGCGGGTGCTCGACGATCGGATCGATCAGGCCGGGCGTGTTGCACAGGTTCGCGGTGCTACCGCGCTGATGGAAGCCCTCGCAGGTGTTCCAGCCGTAGTTGCCGCCCTTGACCACGCGATCGACCTCTTCCCAGGTGTTCTGGCCGACGTCGCCGACCCAGAGCTCGCCGGACGCCTTGTCGAAGCTCCAGCGCCACGGGTTGCGCAGGCCGTAGGCCCAGATCTCCTGCCGCGCGGTCGCGCTGCCGGCGAACGGATTGTCGGTGGGGATCTTGTACATGCCGGCCGGCGCGTTGACGTCGAGGCGCAGGAGCTTGCCGAGCAGCGAGGCCGTATTCTGGCCCGAGCCGCACGGGTCGTCGCCGGAGCCGCCGTCGCCGAGGCCGAGGTACAGCATGCCGTCGAAGCCGAACTGGATGTTGCCGCCCTTGTGGTTGGTGAACGGCTGGCCGACCTTGAGGATCTCGTCGGCGGGGCTGTCGAGCGACGTGCCGTTGCTGCTCTGGAAGCGCGACACGATGGAGATCAGCTCCGAGCGCATCTGCGCCGGACACACCGGCATCGGATCACCGGCCCCGGGGGTTCGCGTGTACGACAGATAGACCTCGCGCTTGTTCGGCCAGCCGGGGTGAAACGCCAGGCCGAGCAGTTGCCGGTCGCGCCGGTCGGAAACACCCGGACCTTGCCCTGTCGCTCGACCTCGTACCACTGCGTGCTGTCGCCCGGCGCCTGGGTCAGATACAGCGGCTGGTTGAAGGTCACGCCGGTCCACTGCTGCTGTAGTTTCACGCCGGTGTTCAGCACGGGGCGCTGCTTGGCAATGCAGGTCGGATTGGCGGGTCGCTTGTCGAGCCCGAACGGCGCCGATACCGGCCCGTCGTCGCCGCACGACGTCACCGCGAGGAGCGTGGCGATCGGCCACAGGAATCTCTGCATGCGCTGACGATACCGCCCTCGCGCGCGGCGATCCGCGATTTCACCCGGGCATGCGCAGCGCACTCGCACCCACCATCGCTGCAATCGTCGTCGAGAAACCAGGTGCGATCCCGATCACGCTGGCGAGCACGATGCGTTCGCGTGCGCGTTCGTATCCGTCATCTTGCCGCGGGACATCGGGTAGGTCGCACGCGGAATCAAGCCCCGTGCGATCTCGGTCCTGCGCGCTGGTCCCGGGCGCGATCCCGAAAAAACTCCCTGCACCGCCGCACGGCACGCAGGCACTGCGCAGTCCGGGCGTTGCCCCGCGGCGAGCGGCCCACAAAAACAGCTGGTTGCATGCGGGTTCGTTCCTTGCAACCGGCCGCAGCAGCAGCTCTGCCGAATGGAGTCCATCATGTGGTCGCTCAGATCCGGAACCCTGGTCTCGCTCTTCATCGGGTTCGTCGCGTGCACCGGAGAACAAGGTCCACCCGGCGACACCGGACCCAAGGGTGATCCCGGCACGCCGGCTCCGATGACCGGTACGCTCACCGGCAGGATCACCGATGGCAGCAAGGGCGACGTCCTCGCCGATGTGACCGTCACTGCGATGGACGCCGGCGGCGGGACCCTGGCGACCGCGACGAGCGGCGCCGATGGCAAGTTCAGCGTGTCGGTCACCGCGGGCGCGGTCGATCTCTCGCTCGCCAGGCCGTTCTACACCTCGCCGGGCACGCTGCACACCGGCGTCGGCCTCGGCCAGACGATCAACCTCGCGATCACGATGAACGAGGCGGCCAGCGGCAAGCCGAGCGTCGCGCTCGCTGCGCCCGGCGATGACGTCGGCTTCACCGCCACCGTCGCGCTGACCGCCACGGCCGGCGACCCCAACGGCGATGCGCTGAGCTACGCGTGGGTCAACGCCACGGCGCCCACGCTCGGCGTGGTCACCGGCAGCGGCACGTCGGGCTCGATCGCGATGCCCACGATGGCCGCCGCGTTCGGGTTCCGGCCGGATCTGACCAACCCCGGTCAGTTCATCTCGGGCTACACGCTCGAGGACCGCTTCGGCGTCGTTCCGATCCTCACCGACACGCGAGGTCAGATCACCGCGATGGTGACGGTCTCCGACGGCCGCGGCCAGAGCACCAGCGCCTCGATCACCGTCAACGCCGCGAGCGTCCACGGCGGCACGCTCGACGTGCCGGTCGGCCAGCGGGTCTACATCAACAGCGGTCACGACGCCGGCAACACCTGGGCGCTCGCGGCCGTCCCGGCGGGCTCGACCGCGGTGCTCGACGACGCCACCAGCCGCACGCCGTCGTTCGTCGCCGATCGCGCCGGCGAGTACACCGTCACCGAGGGCGGCCACGCGATGACGATCGCCGCGGGTACGTGGCGCGGCGCGCTCGCCGGCGGCAGCGGCGACTCGGTCACCGTCGACCGCATGTGCCTGGTCTGCCACCAGGGCACGTTCCCCAGCAAGCCGCCCGACATGTTCACGCCGTGGCTGGGCACGCAGCACGCGACGATGTTCACGCGCGGCATCAACGGCGAGGTGTCCGACCACTACTCCGGCGCCTGCTTCGGCTGCCACACGGTCGGCAACGACCCCGGCGTCGCCGCCAACGGCTTCGATGACGCCGCGCAGGCCGCGAACTGGTCGATGCCCACCATGGGCGCCACCAACTGGGATCGCCTGGTCGCCGCCGCGCCGCAGGTGGCCAAGCTCGCCAACATCCAGTGCGAGAGCTGCCATGGACCGCAGGACTCGACCGCGCACACCAGGACCTGGGATGCCAACCAGCAGAGCCAGCCGTTCAGCTCGCCGCGCATCAGCTACGCGTCCGAGAACTGCGCGACCTGCCACGGCGCCGGCGCGCACCACATCTACTCCGAGTGGACGACGCTCGGCGACGGCGGCATGGGGCACGCGAGTCGGTTCGGTACGACCCACGGCGTCGGCGCGACCGGGCTCAACGCGAACTGCGGCCGCTGCCACACCGCGCAGGGCTACACGCTCTACGCCGACCTCCTCGGCAAGGGCAAGGTCGCGCTCAACTCGGTCCCGGCCGCGACGCTGGCCCTGGTGACGCCGGCCAACGCCCAGCCCGTCACGTGCGTCGCCTGCCACGATCCGCACGACGCCACCAACCCCAACCAGCTGCGGTTCTACGGCGACACGCCGAACCTGCCGTCGGGCTTCGCCGGCCACGGCCTGGGCAAGGGCGCGCTGTGCCTGACCTGCCACAACAGCCGCAACGGCGCGCAGACCGGCAGCGATGCGCTGACCTACCTCCACGAGGACGGCGAGCCGTACAACGGCGGCAACCCGACCGGCTACAGCGCGCCGCACCAGGCCGATCAGGGCGACGTGTTCACCGGCCACAACGCGTACTTCCTCGGCGCCAGCATGCCGATGACGTCCCGGCACGCCGCGATCGAGGACACCTGCGTCGGCTGCCACATGACGCTGCAGCCCAAGGGCTACCTGTCACACGGCGCGCCCGCCAGGAGCGGCCACCTGTTCCGCATCGACGACGCCGACAAGCAGGCGCTGTGCGCCAACTGCCACGGCAGCGCGGTCAACGGCGAGGGCATCCAGGCCCAGGTCGAGAGTCAGCTCGGCGCGCTCGCCGCCGCCATGGGCAATGCCGTCAAGACCAAGATCAACGGCCTCCCCGGCTTCCTGGTCCGCGTCCGCGCCTGGGACGAGGCGACCGACTTCTACTCCAGCACGTCGGCGTCCAACGTCGTGCTCGATCTGGCCGCCAACCCGGTCACGTCGGTCGGCGTCGAGGAGATCCACGGCCAGATCGGCTTCGTCCTGCACTTCGCCACCCCGATCACGGTGCCGTTCGTCGACGCAGCGGGCAATCCGGCCCCCAGCAAGAGCCTGACCAGCTTCGGCGTCCAGATGGGCGCGATCAAGGACAACCAGGCGACCCCGGCCGCGCTGTACGGGCTGAGCGGCAACCTGGTGCGCGCCGGATGGAACTACTTCCTTGTCGAGGGCGACCAGAGCAAGGGTCTGCACAATCCGAGCTTTGTCAACGCGGTGCTGAACACGACGCTACGCAAGGACCTGTCGAACTGACGGACGGACTCTGAACGAGCTGGGAACTGAACGAACTGGGAACTGAACGAACTGGGAACTGAACGAGCTGGGAACTGAACGAGCTGAGAACTGAACGAACTGGGAACTGAACGAGCTGGGCATCGCGTTGACGGCACGGCCCTCGCACCCGCGGGGGTCGTGCTCTTTTCGGCGGCGCGCTCCGCCCGCGGTCCGGTCCGCGGCCCGGTCCGCGGATCGGCTACTCTCGAGGCATGCGCGACCGCGGCCTCGAGTACAAGGTTGGCCTCCTGATCCTCGCGTCGACCGGGATCCTGGTCAGCTTCCTGTTCATCCTCGGCAACTACTCGCTCCGCTCGGGGTTCACAATCTACCTCGACTACAACTACGTCGGCAGCCTGCAGGCCGGCGCGCCGGTCAAGCTGTCGGGTATCAAGGTCGGCAAGGTGAGGGCCGTGGAGCTCTACGGCGGCCGGCAGGATCCCGCGATCGGCAAGCGCGTCCAGGTCCGGGTGACCGCGTGGGTCGAGGACCGCGTCGGCGATTCGATCCGCAGCGACGCCGAGTACTTCATCAACACCGCCGGCGTGCTCGGCGAGCAGTACCTCGAGATCGTGCCGGGCACCGACTGGGCCCGCCCGCCGATCCGGCCCGACACCATCGTCCACGACGAGCACTACGTGCACGACCCGCCGCGCACCGACCTCGTGGTCGCGCGGCTCTACGAGGTGCTCGACGGCGTCTCCGGCGTGCTGCGCGATGATCGCGACCAGATCAAGCACCTGCTCGCCAACGGCGCGAGCGCGGTCGCCGAGGCCAACCAGCTCCTGACCGACAACCGCGCCCAGATCGGCGAGCTGATCGGCGGCGCCACCGCGTTCGCCCGGCAGGCCACGACCACGCTCGACAAGGTCAACGCCGGCCTCGGCGACGGCAAGCCGGTCGCCAGCCTGATCGCCAGCGCCGATGCCACCCTGGTCACCGCGCGATCCTCGCTGCAGACCCTGACCCCGCCCGCCTCGAGCTTCCTCACCGACGCGACCCGGGTCACCGGCCTGGTCACCGAGCAGCGCCTCGGCGCCGTCGATCGCGCGCTCGACAGCGCGACCACCGCCGCCGGCCGCGCCGGCACGCTGCTCGACAACGCCAACGGCGTCGTCACCGACCTGCGCGCCGGCAAGGGCACCGCGGGCGCGCTCCTGTCGCGCGACGAGCTGTACAGCGATCTGCGCGAGATGATCCGCGACCTCAAGCGCAATCCCTGGAAGTTCTTCTGGAAGGAGTAGCCGCTGCTGGCCCAGGACACCCGGCTCGCCCGCCGCGTCGGCGCGATCACCCTCCTGGTGATGGCCGCCGCGAGCGCCGGCTTCATCTTCCTGCTCGACCGCGCCGCGCTCGGCTCGCCGATCCGGTTCCGCGTGCTGTTCCGCCACAGCGCCGGCCTGCACGACCACGCGCCGCTCGTCATCGCCGGCACGCCGATCGGCCGGGTCGAGGCGATCTCGCCGGTGCTGCACGGCGCGCCCGGCCCGCTCGCCGGCGAGGTCGGCGTCGCCGCGCTGGTCGAGATCCGCGGCGGCGACGCCTGGAAGGTCCCGGCCAACGCCACGATCTTCGTCGCCTCGCGCGGCCCGCTCTCCGATCGATACCTCGAGGTCGCTCCACCCACCGGCACCGGCGAACCCGGCCCCGCGATCCGCGACGGCGCCGAGCTGCGCGGCGTCGACCCGCCGACCCTCGACAACGTCCTCCAGCACACCTGGAACAACCTCCTCACCTTCCAGCAGTTCGTCGATACCGTTCGCCCCGAGCTCGCTGCCCTGCGCACCCAGCTCGATCAGCTGCGCGACCACTGGATCGCGCTCGCCGGCGACCTCCGCGCCACCGGCGGCATCACCGCACTGATCGACGCCGTCCGCGGCCTGATCGCCGCCGCCACGCGGACCCGCGACACCGCCCTCGGCGGCCGCGCCGGCATCTCACGGCTCCTCGCCACCGCGCGCGAAGCCCGCCGGGCGATCGCCGAGATCCGCGCCGCGCTCGACCTCCTCGGCCCCGAGCTGGCGGCGGTCACGGCCAACCTCACCCAGATCCGCGGCCACATCGCCGCCAGCGATCCCATCGGCCGCGCCGATCAGCTCCTCACCGGCCTGCGCAGCGCGCTCGACAGGATCGATCCGCTGCTCGCCGCCGCGACCGACCTCGGCGACCGGATCGCCCGCGGCGAGGGCACGATCGGCCGCATCGCCAGCGACCCGGAGTTCCCCGAGGACACCAAGGAGCTCGGCAAGCTCATCAAGCGCCACCCCTGGAAGATCCTCGAGCGCCCGCCCAACTGAGCGCTTGCGGCGCACCCGCCTTCCGCCCGGTTCCGCATCTCCGCTGGCATTTCTCCGTCGGAGAGGTGAACAGAGCACGCGAGGATCGATGGTGCTCCGTTGCGATTGTCGTCGCGAGATGAGCGGAGTACGCGTTCGAATGAAACGGGTATTTCAGCGACTGGGTTCCCCGCTTGTTCGTCCTCGCCCTTGACTGGCTAGGGCATGGCGACGCAGGTAGAATGGCGTGAAATGGATGATCGAGCGCTGGAGGTCCTCTTGCACGACCTGGAGTCACCGTCCAGTGAGCGCAAGGAGTCGTTCGACGACAAAGATCGAGTGTGCCAAGCGATCTGCGCATTCGCGAACGACATGACCTCCTCGGGGCAGCCCGGATACATCTTCATCGGTGCGAAGGACGATGGCTCGCCTGCCCACACGCCCATCACCGAAAAACTCCTCCTCGACCTGACCGCGCTTCGCTCCGATGGTCGCATCCTTCCTCAGCCATGCATGGTAGTCGAGAAACGTGTTCTCCTCGGTGCTCCGATGGCAGTTGTCGAGGTATATCCGGCAGATCTGCCACCGGTTCGCTACAAGGGAGTCGTGTGGATCCGGGTCGGTCCACGCCGCGACCGCGCCAACGAAGCAGAGGAGCGCGCACTGTCCGAGCGCAGGACGAACGTTTCGGGACGAACCTGGGATGCGCGCCCATGCGATGAGGCAACCAAAGAGGACCTGGCGCTCGACCTGTTCTCTACCTACCGGTCGTACGCGGTGGCTCGTGACGTGGTCGAAGAGAATAATCGTACCGTAGAGGAGCAACTGGGCTCGCTTCGCTTCTTTGATTGGCGGTCGGGCAAGCCCACTAACGCAGGTGTTCTCCTTCTGGGCAAGGATCCGAGATATTTCGCTCAAGGTGCCTACATCCAGGTCGTGCGCTATGCGGGGAACACACAGGCTGCCGACGTTTCCATGCAGCGAGAGATCGACGGCGACCTCCTTTCCGTGCTGCGCCTTCTCGACGAACTGGCAAAGGAGCTGGTGGCTGCGAAGCCAGTCGCTGTGTCAGGCTTGAGAGAGGAACTGGTCTTCGAGTATCCGGTGGAAGCGCTACGCGAGAGTTTGGTGAACGCTATCGTTCATCGCGACTACGAGTCCAACACTCCTGCCATCGTGTCCATTTTTCTTGACCGGATCGAGATTCAGAATCCTGGGAGTCTGTACGGTGACGCTCGCTTGGAGGACTTCCCGGGTGTTACAGCGTACCGCAATCCTGTGCTCGCGGAGGCTGCGAAGGTGCTCGGCTATGTGAATCGATTCGGTCGCGGCCTACCGCGCATCCTCGAGTCGATGCGGAAGAATGGATCCTCGCCACCACGCATCGAGCCCAAATCGGGACACTTTCTGGTCGTCCTACCGAGGCACTCGTGAAGACGATTGCTCTTTTCAATAACAAGGGCGGCGTTGGGAAGACGACGCTCGCGTTTCACCTGACGTGGATGCTTCACCACCTGGGCGAGCGTGTCTTGGCCGTCGATCTGGATCCTCAGGCGAATTTGACAGCTGCGTTTCTCCCCGACGAAGAGGTCGAGTTACTCTGGGACGCGAAGCCACCGTCCACGGTCTACGGCGCCGTGGAGCCGCTTCTCGAACGTCTCGGCGACATCCACGAACCAAGCGTTCACGTGGTCGCGGATGGTCTTGCGCTCGTCGCGGGCGATCTGGCGCTGGCTCGTTTCGAAGAGAGGTTGGCCGAGACGTGGCCGCGTTGCCTGGACGACAACCCGTCCAGTGCTGCCGACGCTTTCCGCGTGACGACCGCTTTCCATCGAATCGTTACGCGTGCTGCGGCGGCCCAGTCAGCGACGGTGGCGATCCTGGATGTTGGGCCCAGCTTGGGCGCGCTGAACCGTGCCGCGCTCGTTGCCGCGGACTTCGTCGTCGTACCACTCGCAGCAGATCTGTTTTCCTTACGTGGGTTGCGGAACCTGGGTCCAACTCTTGCCGAATGGCGAACTGGATGGGAGGAACGGCGCAAGCGACCGCGAGTACCCGACGGACTCGATATGCCGACCGGAGCCATGAAGCCGCTGGGCTACGTCGTGTTACAACACGCGGCGCGCAAGGCGAGTGAACCAGCTCGAGCTTACTCCCGTTGGATTCGTCGATTCCCTGAGGCGTTCCATTCGAACATCCTGCGTGATGCGGTACCAGTTGGAGACGACCCGTCCCGTATCTCGCTGCTTCGGCACTTCCGCAGCCTCCTCCCGATGGCGCTGGAAGCAAGGAAGCCAATCTTCGACCTCACGGCGGCTGACGGTGCCATCGGAAGCCACGCTGCGACGGTGTGCGACGCTCGAGCTGTATTCGAGGAGCTGGCGAGGGCGATCGGAATGAGGGCAGTGGTGGGACAGTGGGCCCAAAGCTCATCGGAGAAGCCGCGTCGGAAGCGCGACGGCTGACACAGCTCGCTCGGATGGATGCCGTAGTCTCAGAAGCCGGGGGTCTCCATCGGGCCGGTGGACTGGCCGGTGATGAACTGCTGGACGATCGGATCGGGGGAGGCGCGGAGGGCGTCGGGGGTGGCGAGGGCGCGGATGGCGCCCTGGTAGAGCAGGGCGATGCGGTCGGCGGTGCCGAAGATCGAGGGTGGGTCGTGCGAGACGACGACGGCGGTGACGCCGAGGCGCGAGGCGAGCTCGCGGATCAGGCGGTCGATGCGGCGCGCGCTGACGGGGTCGAGGCCGGTGGTGGGCTCGTCGAACAGCACGACCTCGGGGTCGAGGGCGAGGGTGCGGGCGATCGCGGCGCGCTTGCGCATGCCGTCGGACAGCTCGGCGGGGTAGCGGTCGGCGTGCTCGGTCATGTGGACCTGGGCGAGGCGGCGGCGGGCGTCGTCGAGGGCGGCGGACCAGGCAAGGCGGCGGTGCTTGCGCAGCGGGAGGGCGACGTTCTCGGCCAGGGTCATGGAGTCGAACAGGGTGGCGCTCTGGAACACCATGCCGATGCGCTTGCGCAGGGGAGCGAGGGCGCGCTCGGGGAGCTGGTCGACGCGCTGGCCGTCGAACCAGATCTCGCCGGCGTCGATGCGGTAAAGGCCGATCAGGAGCTTGATGGCGACGGACTTGCCGACGCCGGACGTGCCGACGATGAACAGGATCTCGCCGCGCGAGATCGAGAGGCTCAGGTCACGGAGCACGGGCTGGCCGGCGAAGGCCTTGGACACGGCGCGGTACTCGATGAAGGCCGTGGAGGGAGGGGCGGCGGCGGTCGAGGTGGCAGCAGCAGGAGCGTCGGCGGCGGCTGGCGGGGGCGCGGTCACAGGTCACCGCCGGTGAGCAGGAGCGCGGCGGCCGAGATCGCGAAGTCGAGGAAGATCACGGCGAACGAGCCGCCGATCACGGCGGCGGTGGTGGCCCAGCCGACGCCCTCGGAGCTGCCGCGGGCGCGCAGGCCGCAGAACCCGGCGACGACGGGGATCGCGGCGCCGTAGGAGGTGGCCTTGAGGATGAGGAGGACGACGTGGCGGCCGCGGACCTGCGAGGCGTCGAAGAACACGCCGGGGTTGACGCCGAACGAGTACTTGGCGGTCAGGCCGCCCGCGGCGTACATGAAGACGCCGCCGAGCACGGACAGCAGCAGGGTCATGACGAGCGAGGCGATGAACCGCGGCACGATCAGGTAGTCGATCGGCAGGACGCCGCTCATGCGCAGGGCGTCGATCTGCTCGGTGACCTTCATCGAGCCGATCTCGGCGGCGATGCCGGCGCCGACGCGGGTCGCGAGCATGAGGGCGGCGAGGGTGGGGGCGAAGTCGGAGACGATCAGCCGGAGCAGCTGGCCGCCGATCTGGGAGAAGTCGCCGGTGACGCGCGAGATCTGCAGGCAGGCCTCGTAGGCCATCACCATGCCGATGAAGCCGAGGGTGACGGCGATGAAGGCGAGGGAGCGGTTGCCGATCGCGTGGAGCTGGCGGGTGATCTCGCCGTGCGGCCGGCCCTGGAGGTGGCGCCGCGACAGCCGCCGCACGATGCCGGCCCAGGTGCCGACGTAGACCAGCCACAGCTCGCGGGCGGCCCAGCCGGAGTCGAGGACGGCGGCGCCGACGGTCTCGATCCGCTGCCGCAGCCAGCCGGGAGGGGCGTGTCGGTCGGTCATCCGGTGAGGTAGGTGAGGAAGAAGTCGAGCAGCATGATCGAGGCGGCGGCGGCGACGACGGCGGCGTTGACGGCGCGGCCGACGCCGACGGCCCCGCCGCGCACGGTGATGCCGAAGTAGCACGACGAGACGGCGATCGCGGCACCGAAGGCGATCGCCTTGTAGATGCCGTGCAGGAAATCGAACGGCCGGAGGTTGTCGACGAAGCCGTGGTACATGGTCGACCACTCGATGTCGAGCATGACGTGGCCGACGATGGCGGCGCCGGTCAGCGCGACGAGGTCGCCGATCACGGTCAGCGCGACCAGCATGGTCATCATCGCCAGCACGCGCGGCACGACGAGGAACCGGATCGGGTCGATCGCGAGCGCGCGCAGGCCGTCGAGCTGCTCGGTGACCGTCATGGTCGACAGCTCGGCGGTGTTGTTGGCCCCGACCCGGCCGGAGAACATCAGCGCGATCAGGATCGGCCCGAGCTCGCGCAGCACGGCGTAGCCGGCGGCCCAGCCGGCCAGTGCAGTCGCACCGAATTTCTTCACGAATGGGCCGGCTTGCACGGTCATCAGCCCCCCGGCGAACAGCGCGGTGAGCACGACGATGGGCACCGAGCGGTAGCCCATCTTGTAGAGGCTCTTCCACAGCTCGCGGGAATCGATGCGCGGGGGGACGAGGGCGCGCGCGACGTCGGCCGTGAGCAGGACGATGCCGCCGACCTCCTGGGCGACGCCGAGCGCGCTGGCGCCGACGCCGGCGATCACCCCGGGCGGCGGGCGGGCCGGATCCCGCGGCGCGGATCGCTCGAGCACGGCCTACGATACCGCGGCAGCGGTGCCACGGTGCAGGCCGGTCGCGTCGTGATGCGTCATGAACAGGTCTCGAGGGATTGCTCGTCGATCCCGGACGTCGATCACCACAGCACCGCCGTCCTTTGGTAGAAGAGAGCCCGTATCACTGGCGATCCGTGGCCGTATGGGCGACTGCGGACGCTCCCCTCGTTAGCTTGGAGATCTCGATGCGATCGATGTTCGTTGCGGTCTGGATGTTCGCAGCGGTGGCCTGCGGAACGTCGGCGGGTCTTGCGCCGTCGCTGACCATCACACCGTCCGGGTTGACGGCGCCGATCACGCAGCCGACGGTGTTCACCGCGGTCCTGGTCAACAGCACCGATGACGTGACCTGGATGGCCACCGGCGGCACGCTGTCGGACACCGCCGGGCTGCACGTCACGTACACCCCGCCGGCGGGGACCGCGATGGGGACCTTGACGGCGACCGCCGGCAAGCTGTCGGCGACGGTGCAGATCCCATCGGAGCCGCCCGGCAAGACGATCCCGGGCCTGACCGCGCCGGTCACGGTGCGCTACGACGCGCAGGACGTGCCGCACCTCTCGTGCGCCGCGGCCGCCGACTGCGTGGCCGTGCAGGGCTACCTCCAGGCGCGCGACCGCTGGTTTCCGATGGACTTCATCCGCCACGTCGCCCGGTCGCGGCTGTCCGAGATGATCGGCGTGCTCGGGCTGTCGCAGGACGTCCAGCTGCGGACGCTGTTCATCACGCGCGACGGCAAGCGCCTCGAGGGCGAGCTGACCAAGGCGCTGGATGCGCCGACCAAGGCGCTGCTCGACGCATTCACCGCCGGCGTCAACGCCTACCTCGCCGAGCTGCGCGCCGGAAAGGTGCCGCTGCCGGGGGAGTACGCGCAGCTGCCGTTCCGTCTCACGCCGGCGGACATCGCGGACTGGACGATCCAGGACACGCTCGCGATCGGCCGGCTCAACCAGTTCCAGCTGTCCGAGACGCTCAATGCCGAGACAGCGAACGGGCGGTTCGCCCAGTTCTACCAGGGGCGCGCCGACGGGCCGGGCAAGATCAACGCGTGGATCCGCGCCGCGGCGCCGACCGGCGAGCAGGCGCACACGCTGTCGCCGACGGCGACCCGCGCCCCGACGGCGGTGCCGGCGGCCGGCCGGCTGCCGACCTTCGACCTGGCGCCGTGGCGCAACGTGCTCCGCAAGGCGTCGCTCCAGATGGCCGCGCTGCACGACGCGCTCCGGCCGCTCGATGCGAACGTGGGGTCCAACAACTGGGTCGTCGCCGGGGCGAAGTCGGCGAGCCACATGGCCATGGTGGCCAACGACCCGCATCTGCCGCTGCAGTACCCGCCGCTGTTCCACCTCGCGGCGATGACCTCGTCGAACCCGGCCGATAATCTCGATATCACGGGCGGCTCGTTCCCCGGCGTTCCAGGCGCGCTGGTCGGCCGCGGCGCGCACGTCGGCTGGGGCGTGACTGTCGTCGGGTACGATGTGACCGACGTCTATCTCGAGCAGGCCGTGCCGTGTCCCAACGGTGTGCCGTCTCCGCTGTGCGTGCAGTTCAACGGCAACCCGGTCGCGACCTTGCCGGTGCTCGAGACCTACTGCGTCCGCGCCCCCGCCGGCGTCGGCACACCGTCGTCGTCCTGTCCGTCGGGAACGGTCGATTCCAAGAGCTTGCCGTCGAACATCCTGCCCAGCCCGCCACCGGCGGCGGTGCTCGTGGTCCCGCACCACGGGCCGATCATCCAGGCGCCCGACGCGCAGGGCAAGGCACTCAGCGTGCGCTGGACCGGCCAGGAGGGCAACACGCAGGACAGCAAGGCGTTCTATGGCCTGGCCACCGCGAGCAACGTCGGCACGGCGATGACCGCACTCAAGGACTACGCGACGGGCGCGCAGAACTTCGTCCTGGCCGATGACCAGGGCCACATCGCGTATTACCCGCACGCGCTGGTTCCGGTCCGGCGTTTCGCCGATGCCCGCGTCGTGGGCACCGGTGTCCTGCCGCCGTGGTTCCCGCTCCCGGGGGACGGCACAGCGGAATGGGGCGATGGCACGAGCAACTGCGCCGCCGCCGGGCCCACGCCGGTGCCCGCGTCGTGCTGGCTGTCCGACGCCGACCTGCCGCATGGCACGGATCCCGCCAAGGGCTACTTCTTCACCGCCAACGCCGATCCGCTCGGGGTGTCCGACGACAATAACCCGCTGGCGCATCCCCCGTACCTGAGCTTTGACTGGGACGACTCGAGCGGCTTCCGCGCGACGCGGATCCAGGACCGGATCGAGGCGGCGATCGCCGCGCACGGCAACGTCACGCTCGACGACATGCAGGCGATCCAGTCCGACCACGCGTCGGGGCCCGGCATGGCGTTCGCGCCGCTCATCGCGGCGCTGCCCACCGGCGGCGCACCGCCCGATCTGGTCGCGGCCCAGGCGGTGATCGCGCAGTGGAAGACCAACGGCTTCGACTGCCCGTCGGCGCTCGCCGGCAGCGATCCGGCCAGCCCCGCCGCGACCGACGCCACGGTGCTCCAGAACTCGGCGGGGTGCTTGCTGTTTCACACCTTCCTGCGCACGCTGGTGACCCGCGTGTTCAGCGATGACCTCGCGGTCGCCGGCCAGGGCGTCAACCAGCTCGCCGCGATCAAGGCACTGCTGTTCCTGCTCGGCCTGCCCGACGGCACACCCGGCACGTCGTTCTGCAACGACGTCGACGGCCAGGGTGGGGTGGTCGCCTCGCACACCTGCGGCGAACAGGCCGCGACTGCGCTGGTCGCCGCCTACGGCGCGCTGAAGGCGCGCTTCGGGGCCAGCCCGAGCGGCTGGATCTGGGGCCGCGTCCACACCATGCAGCCGGTGAGCCTCCTGTCGCTGGTGACCACCGACTACCGGCCGGGGCCGTTCGCGCGCCCGGGTGGCGCCTTCACCGTCGATGTCGGCAGCCCGTCCCTCGCCGGGACCGGCCTCGACTTCCCGTATGGATCGAGCGGCAACGTCCGCCACATCTCGGTGATGGATCCGGCGGCGCCCAAGGTGAAGATGCAGCTGCCCGGGCCGGAGCGCGACGGGCCGAGCACGACGATTGGGCCGAATCTACTCGGCCAGTGGGTCGCCAATACCTATTTCGATTATGCTGCCGGCGCTCAGATCAACAACGCCACCGTGTCCATGCAGACCTTCAAGGCCCCATGACCACCCTAACCGTGGAGAGAGCCATGCTTCGGAGTCTATCTGCCGCTGTGGCGGCGCTGGCGGCGCTAGCCCTGGGCGCCTGCGAGCCCCCCGTTCCACAAGACCCGCCGACCACGCCGGTCGTCACGGCCGTGTTCGATCCGACGACGGCGAAGATCCCGCTGCCCAACGATCTGGTGTTCTTCAGCGCCGCGAACGGGGTGTGCGCGGGGGGCGACAAGACCGCTGCGGCCCCGGCCTGCATTCAGGCCGACCTCGTGACCAGCTTCGGCCATTTTGCGGATGCCAACAAGGCGGCGACATTCGGCGAATTTCCGAATGATCAGGAAGTCCCGATCACGATCGACTTCACCCGGATCGACATCGACGCCAGCCACAACATCACGACGAGCGCTCCGGACCTCGACTTCAGCACGATCACCAGCTCGACGTTCCTGATCCACATCTCGGCGGCGGGGCAGGAGGAGCTTCCGGTCGCGGTGACAGCGAGCGACTACGTCAAGGCGGCCGACGGCAGCCACGGCACGCTGACGATCCACCATCAGGGTCACACGCCGTGGGCGCCGGGCTCCTATGTGCTCGTGATGCGCGGCGGGGACAAGGGCGTGAAGACCACGGACCAGAAGCCGGTCACTGCGTCGCAGGTCTTTGACCTCCTCGTGCAGGACAAGCCGCTGAACGATCCGGCCAACCTGGGGCTGCTCAAGGCGCAGCTCGGGTCGGCCGAGAAGGCGCTCGAGGCGGGCATGCAGCTCGAGCTGCTCCGTTCCCTGGTCTACGGCCCCTCGGCGTTTCCGATCGCCGACAGGAAGTTCCCGCACCAGGAGCTGGCGATCGCGGTCACCTTCAAGATCGCGCCGACGGTGACCAACGTGGTGATCAATGCCGCGACCGGCCAGGTCCCGCTGCCGATCGACCTGCTGCGCGAGCTCGTCAAACCTACGGATCTGACCAAGCCCGGGTCCGGAAATATCACGGCGGTCGCGGCCTGCGCGCTCGTCGGGACACAACCCCTGCCCAATGGCACGTGCCCCAACCCCGCCGCCGCGGGTTTCCAGGCGCTCGACGGGTTCTCCACCACCGGCGCGATCCTCGCCCCGACCTCAGATCTGATCCGCCCATCCACGGTGACGCCGACGTCCGTGTTGCTCTACGACCTGACCGATCCGGCCAACCCGGTGCAGGTACCTCCGGCCAGCCTGATCCACGAGCCGTGCGAGTTCACCTCGGCCGCGCAGGCCAACGGAACGTGCACGAGCGCGTCCACGGCGCTGTCGCCGGTGATCGCGGTCCAGCCGGCCGGCGGCACCGCGGGCGATCCGACGTCGGTCTTCCGGACCAAGCCGCTCAAGGACGCGACCGACTACGCCGTGATCATCACGACCGATGTCCTCGACAAGGGGGGCAATCCGATCGGAGCGGAGACGCCGCAGAACCTGCTCAAGTTCAGTAACCCGCTGTTCGCCAGCGGAGCATCCACGGTGCCGGGCCTGGACAACCCCACCGCGGCGACGCTCGAGGTCATGCGCGCCAAGCTCAAACCCGTGCTCGACAAGCTCTCCGCCGCCGGCACCGGCCGTGGCAAGATCGCGATCGCGTACACGTTCCGCACCCAGACCATCCTCAAGACCGGCGCGCAGCTCGGCGCGCTGCCGTACACCACGCCCGCCGCGACCGGGCTTCCCGGCGCGGTGACCGCGAGCACGGCCAGCGATGCGTTCACCAAGTTCGGCGTCCTGCAGGCGGTGCCCCAGGGCAACATCGACGAGATCCTCGAGACCGACATCACGACGTTCAACCTGCTCGATGCCGCGACCGGCGCGTTCAACCCCAACCCCGCGAACGCGGCCCCCGAGACGATCCATGTCCTGATCGCGACGCCCAAGGCGACCAACGCCGCGGTGCCGGCCTGCACGGGCGCCTTGCTCGCCGCCGGCATCCCCAAGTGTGCGCCGATGATGATCTTCCGGCACGGCCTGGGCCGGGGCCGGGCCGACATGCTGCTGATCGCCGATTCGTACGCCAAGGCCGGCATGGTCACCGTCGCGATCGATGCGGCCAAGCACGGCGACCGCTCGTTCTGCACGTCGGGCACCAGCGGCGCGGCCAGCGGCTGCAACGGTGGCGCGGCCTGTACGACCAGCCTGCCGCCGGGCGCGCAGGGCGACACGGCTCCACCCGGCACCTGCGGCGCGGCGGGGTTCGTCAAGCAGCCGGTCACGCCGGGGGCGACGGGCAACACCGACGGCATCCCGGCGGTGTCCGGCAACTACCTGGTGACCGCCAACTTCTTCCGCACCCGCGACACGTTCCGCCAGGACATCATCGATCAGTCGCAGCTGGTCCGCGCGATCGCGTTCGTGCCGACCAACCCGCCGACGGCGCACACGGTGTTCGATCACATGGCTCCCAAGGGGCTGGTCATCGATCCGGCGAAGATCTTCTATTCCGGCCAGTCGCTCGGTGCGATCCAGGGCGTCGCGGACGTCGCGACCAATCCGCGGATCTCCAGGGCGGGATTCAACGTCGGCGGCGGCACGGTCACCGACGTGTTCACCACGTCACCGGCGTTCGCCGCCCAGGTCAATGCGCTGCTCGCCGGGCTCGGCATCACGAAGGGGACCGCGCAGTATCTCCAGTTCCTCGTCGTCGCCAAGATGGTGCTCGACCCCGCCGATCCGATCAACTTCATCGGTCACCTCACGGCCAATACACTGCCCAACCTGTTGCCGCCGCTCGGTGGGAATGCCAACGGCACGGTGCCTCAGGCACCCAAGAAGATCGTGAGTCAGATGGCCAATTGCGACCAGGTGGTGCCCAATCCATTCGGCCTGGTGTACGCGAGCAACGTCCCGACGGGCCCGTTGCCGACCGGCGCGACGTTCTTCGCGCCCGGCGCGGCCGGGACGTTCCAGCTGTTCGTCGGGCCGAATTTCAACCCGGCGAACTTTGGAGCCTGCCCGCAGGGATCATCGACCCCGGGCGCGGTCAGCCATGGCTTCCTGCTCAACCCCGCCGACCCGCTCGCACAGAAGGCGCAGGACGCGCTGGCGGGCTTCGTGATGAGCACCAACACCACCCCGACCGTCCTCAGCGTCGTGCAATAGCCGAGGTCTTCCATGCGCACACCGATCATCATCACCACCTTCGCAGTCCTGGTGCCCACGGCAGCCTCGGCCGGCGGTTACCTCGTTCCCAGCATGAGCCCGCGCGATCTCGGCCTGACGCAGGCGGCGGTCGCCGACGAGGAGGGCCCCGCGGCGCTGTCGCTCAATACCGCTGCGCTCGCAGGGGGGGAGGGCCTGACCATCGGCCTGTCGGCAGGCGTTCTGTCCAACCGCACCGACTGGTCGGAGCCGGCGCTGGGCTCGGCCTCGCAGTCGCAGACCAACTTTCCTCCGTCGATCGGGATCTCCTACGGCGGCAAGCTGGCGCACGATCAGGCGTGGGCCGTCGGCGTCGGGTTCGGCACACCGGCCGGCGGCTCGCTGAAGTGGCCCGACGGCTGGGCGGGCCGCGAGTTCATCGAGTCGGTCAAGCAGCAGGTCTTTGCGGTCGGCGCCGGCGCGGCGTTCCAGCTGCTGCCGACGGTCAAGTTCGGCGTCAGCTACGTGCGATTCCAGGCCACCGAGGAGATCCACCAGTCGCTGAACTTCCTCGACCACTTCGGCGAGGCACATCTCGGCCTCGCCGGCGGCGGCGACAGCTTCGGCGTGGCGACCGAGTTCCAGGTCGCGCCGCTACCGCTCCATATCGGCATCACCTACTCGCACGCGGCCAACCTCGACCTCACCGGCCACGTGCATTTCTCTTCGGTACCGCCGGCGTTCGTGGCGCAGCTCCACGATCAAGGGATCTCCGAGACCGTGCTGATTCCCGATGTGCTCACGATCGGTGGGGCCTACCGGGTGGCCCCCAACCTCACGATCATGGCGAGCTACGAGTTCGAGCACTGGAGCGACTACAAGAGCGATACGTTCACCGGTACCGACGTCATGACCGGCCCCGACGGCGTGCCGACGCACTTCACGACCAGCGTGACGCGCAACTACAACGATGCCCACGTGATCCGGCTCGCCGGTGAGTGGAAGCAGATCCCGGTCATGCCGCAGCTCACCGCGCGCCTGGGGCTGCAGCGCAGCATCTCGGACCAGCCGACCGACACGCTGTCGCCGTCGCTCACGGACGCCAGCAGCTGGGGCATCGCGGTCGGCGCCGGCTATCGCATCACCCCCAACCTGGGCGTCGATCTCGGCTACGAGCACGTGTTCTTCGACGAGGTGACGGCGTCGGGGTCCGACGCGTTCCCCGGCAGCTATCGCACGGCGGTCGACCTCCTGTCGCTCGGGATCGGCTGGCACACCGACTTCGGCGCGCACAAGCAGTAAGCGTCAGCGGCCGGGGTCGTCGAGCGGGCCGTCGAGCTCGCCGCGCACGAACTGGCGGACGATCGGATCGGGGGCGTCGGCGATCGTGCGCGCCGGACCGCGGTAGATCAGGTGGCCGCGGTAGAGGAAGGCGATCTCGTCGACGAAGGCGGCGAGCGCGGCGACGTCGGACGACACGGCGAGCACGGTGGCGCCGGTGCGGGCGTGATCGGCGGCCATCAGGTCGTAGATCTTCTGCGTCGTGACCGGGTCGAGGCCGGCGGTCGGCTCGTCGTAGATCACGAGCTCGGCGTCGGCGACGGTGGCGCGCGCGATGCCGACCCGCTTCTTCATGCCGCCGGACAGCTCGGCGGTGAGCTTGGCCTCGCTGCCGGCGAGCCCGACGGCGCGCAGCCGATCGGCGACCCGCGCGGCGATGGCGTCCGCGGCCAGCGCGCCGCGCTGCTCGAGCGGGAACGCGACGTTGTCGGCGACGGACAGGAAGTCGAACAGCGCGGCGTTCTGGAACAGCATGCCGATCCGCCGGCGCAGCGGACCGAGCTCGGCCTCGCGCCTGCCGGTCAGGTCCTCGCCGAGCACCTCGACGGTGCCGCGGTCGGCGTGCTCGAGCCCGCACACCAGCTTGCACAGCACGGTCTTGCCGGAGGCGGACGGGCCGATCAGGCCGAGCCGGGCGCCGGGCGCGACGTCGAGCGAGACGCCGGCGAGCACGTGGCGCCGGCCGTAGCGCTTGTGGACGTCGTGCAGCCGGACGGCGGTCACCGGCAGAGCTCCCGGCCGCGCGCGATGTACTTGGAGTCGGGGAAGTCCCGGGCGAGCCGGGCCAGCGCCGCGCACGCCGCGGGGTGATCGTGCGCCTGCTCGAGGGTGACCGCGAGCTCGTAGAGCGCGTCGTCGCGCAGGATTGACGCGGGGTAGTCCTCGGGCAGCTGGCGAAACGCGCGGGCGGCGCCGGCGAGGTCGTGGAGGTCGTCGCGCAGGACCTTGCCGAGCTCGAGCTGGGCGTCGTCGAGCCAGATCGAGAAGTACGAGCCGGCGCCGAGCGCGACCTCGCGGGTGGCGAGCAGCGCGCGCAGCCGGGCCACGGCGCCGCGCGGGTCGCCGAGCGCGCGCGAGATCCGCGCGGCGTGCCAGCGCGCGTCGTCGCGCAGGCCGCTCGCGGGATAGTCGGTGTAGATCCGGTCGTGGAGCGCGCGGGCGGCGGCGGCGTTGCCGAGCTCGTGCTCGGTCAGGTCGGCGAGCCACCACAGCAGGTTGTCGGCGACCTGGGTCTCGGCGAGCGGGGTCAAGAGGCGCCCGAGCTGGTCGGCGAGCGCGCGTGCGTCGCGGCGGCGGCCGTCGATCACTAGCGCGCGCAGCGCGTCGCCGGCGATCGGCTCGTCGGGAAAATCGGTCACGGCGCGCCACAGCTGGGTCCACGCCGCACTGACCTGGTGGTCGCCGAGCAGCAGCACGCCGGCGCGGTAGATCGCGGTCGCCGCGGTGGCCGCATCGTCGCCGGCGCGGGTGGGGATCGCGAGGTAGGTCTGGATCGCGGGCTGGGTGCGCCCGGCGTGCTCGAGCACCTCGGCCTCGCCGAGCAGCGCGTCGCCGCACGCCGCGCGGGCCCGGCGCGCCGGCCGGAGCGCTCCGCACCGGGTCTGCGCCGCGCGATACGCGGTGACCGCGCCGTCGACGTCGCCGGCGTCCGCGCGCTGCTCGGCGAGCCTGAGCTCGGACAGCGTGGCCGGCGCCGAGCAGGCGATGCCGAGGCCGCACCACATCAGGATCGCGAGGATCCGGAGCGCCGGACGCGCTGTGGCCAGAGGCCCGGAGCCCCGGGCCTGGCATCGAGCGTGGCCTCGAGCGTGGCCTCGGGCCGCGGCGCGACGGCCGGATCGCGAGCCATGCGCCGCCGTGTGTGCTCGACGAAGCGCGGAGGCTTCCCGGTCTGTGCTCGCGCTGTGCGCAACGGGCTGACCGGCCGTTCCGGTCACAGCGCCGCGGCGATGTCCGCGATCACCTCGGCGGCGCGCAGCACGCCGGCGCGGTCGATGTCGAGGTGGGTGACCGCGCGGAGCCGGTGCGGCCCCGACGCGTTGATCAGGACGCCGGCCTCGCGCGCCTGCTGGCTCACCGCCGCGGCGGTGCCGCGCTCGAGCTCGATCATCACGATGTTGGTCTGGATCCGGGCCGGGTCGACGCGGAGGTTCCTGGCGCCGGCCAGCCGCTCGGCGAGCGCGCGCGCGTTGCCGTGATCGTCGCGCACCCGCTCGCGGTGGTGGTCGAGCGCGTACAGCGCCGCGGCGGCGAAGATGCCGGCCTGGCGCATGCCGCCACCGTACATCTTGAGCAGCTTGCGGCAGCGCCGGATGTAGTCGCGGCGGCCGGCGATCGCCGAGCCGATCGGCGCGCCGAGCCCCTTGGAGAAGCACACGCTGACCGAGTCGAAGCCGGCGGCGACCTCGCGCTCGGCGATGCCGTGGCCGACCGCGGCGTTCCAGATCCGCGCGCCGTCGAGGTGCGCCGCCATGCCGAGGTCGTGCGCGGCGTCGATCACCCCGGCGAGCCGCGCGCGGTCCCAGCACAGGCCGCCGCCCGCGTTGTGGGTGTTCTCGACCGCGACCACCCGGGTCAGCGACAGGTGCGGATCGTCGCCGCCCTTGAACGCGGCGCGCACCTCGTCGGCGGTGAACGTGTAATCGGCGGTGATGTGCGTCTGCAGGCCGGACAGCGCGGCGAGCGAGCCGGCCTCGCTGCGCCAGCAGTGCGCGTCCTTGCCGATGATCACCGAGTCGCCGTGCTGGGTGTGGGCGCGCAGCGCGATCTGGTTGGCCATCGTGCCGGTCGGCACCAGCAGCGCGGCCTCGGTGCCGAGCAGCTGTGCGACCCGATCCTGGAGCTTGTGCACGGTCGGGTCGTCGTCGAACACGTCGTCGCCGACCTCGGCCTCGGCCATCGCCTTGCGCATCCCGGGAGTCGGGCGGGTGACGGTGTCGCTTCGCAGATCGAGGGGCCGCATCGCCGCGCAGCCTACCAGGGAAACCGCGCGCGCATCACGGGCCGGGCGACACCGGCGCCGGCTCAGGCCGCCCTCGGGTCATGGGTTCGGCGACACCGGCGGGCCGTCGTCGCGCCGGCCGCCATCCTTGCCACTCTCGGCGCCGTCCTTGCCGGGGTCCGCGCCGTCCTTGCCGGTGTCTGCGCCACCCTTGTCGGTGTCCTTGCCAGGCCCGCCGCCCTTGCCGTCCTTGCCGGGCTCGGCCTTGCGGGGCGGCTCCGACGGCGGCGGCGCCGGCGCACCGAGCTCGGCGCGCAGCTTGCCCTCGAGTCGGCGAAGCATCGCGATCTCGAGCCAGCTGGGTCGGTCGGCGATCTGCAAGACGAAGCGGACCTGACTCTGCCCGTCACGGCGCACCATCACGACCTCGAGCGATCCGCGAAACAGCTTGCCGTCGTCGCGCAGCTCGAACATCACGTAGCCGGCGTCGGCGTCCTTCTCGGTGATCTTGACGTGCTCGTCGACCGCGAGGAACCGCACCGCGGCCGGCCACGCCTGATCCCGCGGATACGCGAGCGTCTTCTCCGAGCGCGCCCACGTGGGCGCGGCGACGAGGCCGAGCGAGACGGCCAGGGCAAGCGCGAGGCGCCGGTGCGCGCGGCGCGATCGATCGGAGGCGAGCACAGCCATGCCGCGATCGTCCGCGGCCCCCCACCGGCGCNNAACCACTGCGGCGCGGCACCAGTTCCGCTCCAGGAGCCTGCAGGGGTAGCGCCCCAGGAGATCAGCGCCGGCCGGTCGCGCGTGTACCACACTCCCGAGGACACGCCCGACAAGCTCGACCATGACAGATCGCCGCCACCGCCCGCTGGCTCACCCGGTTCGTCCGCACTTCGCGAACACGCGACCCCTCACGGTTCGTCGATGCCGGCCTCGATCGCGGCACGCTCGACGAGCTCGCCGAGGTTCTCGACGCGCTCACGGCCGTCGCGCCCGAGGCCGCGATCGGGCTGCATCACGTGCAGCAGCTCCGCGCCGCCTGCGACCGCGACGGCAACCTCCCCGCCGCGCGCCGCAGCGAGTTCACCACGCTCGTGATGATGCTCGAGGAGCGGCTGCAATAGCCCCACAGCGCTCGGCACTGCGTCGCGGCCCGTCGGCTGCAGTGCCGGAGGTCCCGCGGCGCACGGCAGCCTCGACCACGTCACCGCTGTATCGTCGGCCCGCCTGGAAGCGCCGTGCGGCTGCGCTGCTCGCTGCCACCCGACGTGCCGCAGCCACCGCTCGCCAGCGCGGCTTCATGTGGGGTCGCAGCGGAAACTGGAAGTCGTGCCTGGTCTCCAAACCTTCGGCGCTGGCTCAACAAGACCTGCCAGGCACATCGCGCGCAGATATGCGTCCACACCGCTTCCAGCCCTCTGCCAGGATCCATGTCCTGGGCCTGAAAACGATGAGCGGATCGTAGGTCTCGCGGATCGGCCACATCCAAGGCCTGTCCTCCCAGGGCCTGTCCTCCAGCTCCACCCAGTCGGGGAACAGAATTCCCGTCGAGAACGGGTCCACCAGCCAGGTGCTCGGCAGGCCTTGCTGGTCCTCCTTATGGTGCCGCCAGTTCCCGAGGACGTACCGGATGGTGTGGTGCGCTTGCGTCGGTGTCTTGATCACGTTCACGTGATAGCGATCGGCGAATACCTTGCCCCGGCGCCGTTGCACGCCGTCGCCGAGCGCCGTGTTGATGTTCCTCGCCGCCGAGATCACGAAGCCCTGCATGCCACGGGCGAGCGCTACCTTGTGCTCGGCCTCGACGAGGAGGTGCACGTGGTCGCGCTGCAGGCTGATGTGGACGATCCGGAATCGCTCGCGCATCGCCGCCGTGATAGTGGCATCGCGCATTGCCTTGTACATCTTGCGGCGCCGCAGGCTCCCCACTTCCGGCGCAACCCGCATCACGACGTGCAGCGCGTGATACGGCTTGAAGTCTGGTCTCGCCTCGTGCCGTTCGCCTGCGCGCGCGCCCTTCGGTTTGCGTCCAGCACCGCGCCGCTTGCCACCGCGCCGGAACAGCTCGTGCTGGACAGGGCCTCGTTTCCGCCCGCGCCTCGACTTCGTCGACCTCATACGCGCATAGTTATCACGCAGACACGCACTGTCAATTGAAATGGCAGTACTAATTATTATTCATAATCGACTCTTGGCAGCGAGTCGAGATCCAGGCCAAAAGTATCCATTCGGGGACAATTTGTCGGATCAGTGACACGGTTTCGATCCGAGCGGCAACCGATGACACGCGCGATCGACGACGCGGTTGCCAGTTGCTGCGAAGGTGCTGCAAGGCATGCGGTCGGCTCTGACGAATCCTCGAGCGAGGTTCCTGCAGATCATGTGGACGGCCTGATGGAGAGCGGGTCGGGCTGATGACCCGCGCCGTGCCGAACCAGGATCACTCGGACGCGGCTCACAGCCCTCCTTCCGCTCTCCACAGGCCTGACCCTCGACCCGTCGCTCCTGGCAGAGTTTATATTTTGGATCTGATTCAGAGAGGCTCATTCGATTGTTCCAATGGACGATCATCATTGTTCGATATATAGATCAATGATATCAACAATTCGATTGACTTCCCATCTTGCTCCGGTGACATAGGAGCGTTCCATCCCGGAACGCGGCAGCGCCACCACTGGCGCAAAGGATGATGATGTCGGCTCTCAGCTGCTATGGACCCTGCCTTCTCAAAACCATTCCCCCCTGGTTTCCTGCTGTCGCATGACGGTAGATCAGTTGCCGATCCCCCTTCCTCTGTCCAGCCCTTCCGGCAAGAGATCAGCTTGACGAGAGTCAAGCCGCTGTTCGTCAGGGCCGGGAAGGGGTTTCGTGGCCTGTGGAACGTCCCGTGGTTGTGCGAGGGATGACGTCCGCGGTCCGAGAAGCGGCCCACACGTGGATCCGGAGAGAGCCGCCCCACCAGTCGTTCGAGCACAGGATGCCGTGGCTGGAGCATGTCCACATCGTCCGGTGTTCGGACTTAATCGTCCGGTGATCGGACATAATGCTCTATGACGTCCGATTTTCGGATACTTCGTTAGATCTGTCCGAAATGCGGACGGGAGCGTAATCTTCACAGCACGCTGTGCATGACAGCGACTGCGCCTGCGGGCTCCGGCCACATTTCGCGTCCGGTGCTGACTGCGGGCGGCTAGCGTGGCATTCGCCGTGTCGAGCGCTGACGACGAAGATGGTGGCGCAGCGACCGTGTCGTGCGGTGCGTTGGCTCGTGACTCGCACGTAGCGCGCCGGTCTACGAGCTGCGGTGCACTGGGAAGCGGACCACGCAGCGTCGCCGCGGGTCAACCGCGTGGCGCTTACGAGCCGCGGGCGCGCCGGTAACCACGCCGTGCGTCGTCGCGCCGCGGGGAGTCGGTCAGGATCTCTTTGCTGGTCCCCGCTTGGCCGCGGGTGACTTCGGCTTGAGCCGTTGTCGGTACGACTCGCCCTCGATCACGAGATCGTAGGCGTTGGACGTGAACCGATCGATCGCCGCCTGAGCGCGGACCGGATCGGCGAACGTCGCGAGCCATTCGTCCGGACCGCGATTGGACGTGATGATGACCGACCCGGCGCGATCGCGCTCGGTGAGGATCTCGTGCACGTCACGGCTCTCGGTCGCATCCATCGCGTCGAGGCCGAAGTCGTCGATGATAAGCACGTCGACGGCGAGCAGCTTGCGCAACTCGGCCTCGTGCGAGTGATCGAGACGAGCGTGCTTGAGTGTCTTGAGCAGCTTGTCGGTCCGGACAGCGAGCACGGAGTACTTGTGCCGGCACGCAATGTGGCCGAGTGCATGCGCGATGAAAGTCTTGCCGACCCCGACTGGGCCAACGACCGTGGCGTGCCGGTGCGCCTCGACGAACCGCATCGAGGCCAGCTCGTTGAGCAGCTCCTGGTCGTAGGTCACGTTCGCCGTCGAGTCCCAGCGTTCGATCTGCATCTCGGGATCGAGGAGCGCTCGCTGGGCGCGCGTCGTCGACGCGGCGCTGTCGCGGCGCTGGCATTCGTCGGAGAGCAACAGCAGCAAGAAGTCCTGGTGCGCCATCTTCTGCTGGCGGGCGAGCACGAGGCGCTCGGGGAGCGTGTCGAGCAGCTTGCCGAGACGCAGCCGGCGCATGGCGGTCTTGAGATCGGGGCTGATGGGATCGGTCACGAGTCTTCTCCTTCTTCGATGGCCCGCGCCACGCAGGGCAGCAGGGCGTAGTCGGTGGTCGGCCGCAGGTGGCGGCCGATCGGGATCACGCGAGCAGGCTCCGGCGGCGGCGCCGGCGGCGCCGCGATCTTGAGCATCCGCTCGAGACGGAATACGTCGACCATGTCGGCGGCGACAGCCATCGCGCACGTCTCGTCGACGCGGCGCGGGCCGAAGCGCTTGATGAGACCTTGCAGCATGCCGAGCTGGCGCATGCGCGTCCACGGCAGCGGCGACGCGGCGAACAGCTTCTGCGCGAACTCGCCGATCGCGGCGCCGTGGCTGCGCGCGCGATTGATCAAGGCCTCGGCGTCGCGCGCCGCGTAGATCGCCTTCTCTGGCGGAAAGTCCGCGAGGTCCGTCGAGCGGCGGCCCGGCGCGACGCGCGGGTGCACCTTCACGACCTCGTGCGACACCGGATTGTAGAACCGCACCGTCGAGCTGTCGGCGCGCGCACGCACGCGCTGGTTGCGCCACTCGAACTGCAGCGAGTACAGCGCGCGCGCGACCTGCGCGTGCTGGTCGGCACCGACCTTCGGATCGCACCACAGCGGGATGTCGTAGGGCGCGGCCGGCGCCGGTAACAGGTGCGGCTTCTCGTCGGCCTCGAAGTGCTCGCGCGGCATTCGCTGTGTCGTCGTGTGCCGCCGCATCCCGTACTCGTCGGCCGACCAGATGCGGCCCCGCCGACGAGCATCAGCGAGGTCGAGCAGCTTTTCGCCGGCGAAACAGTCGTCGCGGACGTCACGCACGGTCCGCTCGACGCGCGCCTTGTCCTTCGGGCGCCGCTTGCGCGCCGGGTCAACGTGGAAGCCGCGCGCCTGGGCGTACTCGAGGAACTCGTCGATGATGCGCGGCTTGAGCGGATCGGCGGTGTGCACGATCGCCTTGGTGCAATCGGGGACAACGACGCGGAACACCCCGTCGTAGAACTCCCACGCGACTTCGCACGCCTCGATCGCCGTCTCCGTGCTCTCCGTCCAGCACGGATAGACGAACCTGTAGCGCGATACGTGCGGCGTGAAGATCCACGCGCGGAACTTGCGACGCCGGCCGTGCTGATCGGGCTCGGACAACGTCATCCAGCCCGTGTCGATGTGGACCTCCTCTCCGGGCTTCCCGTCGGCGACCGGGATCGTCGGACCACGCTGACCGAAGCCGAGCTCGGCGACCGCGAACCGATGCAGCGTCGGGTACGGCACGTCGATGCCGCGCCGGTGCAGCAGTCGCCGGACCTTCGAGAGCCGGACCCCGGCCGTGACCAGCTTCTCGATCGCGTCGCGCTCGGCCTCGCAGCGTAGCCAGGCGTCACCGTGCGGTCGCCCCGTGTCGGGGGCCAGCGCAGCGACGACCGCGGCCACCTGCTCATCGTCAAGCGGCGGCTCGGGGCCCGGCGCGAGCCCGCAAGCCTCCGCCGCCGTGACGTAGCGGCGTACGGTCTTGACGTCGAGCGTCAGCTGCGACGCGATCCGCTTCTTCTTGATGCCTGCCTGCCAGAGCAGGATCACTTCCTTGATTTCAACCATCGTGACCTCGCGGTAAGCCATCGACCCAAGGTCGAGGGCCGCTCTGTCACGCGGCGGCAGGGGGGAATGGTTTTGAGAAGATCAGCCCGCCCGGGGGGAATGGTTTTGAGAAAAACCGGCCTCAGGGGTCCACATCAGCTGAGCACCAACATGATGAAAAGCGGCCCGTCGGTGCAGCAACACCGACGAGCCAAGGAGCCACGATGAAACCAAGTCATCGCAGCACCCAGGTCAGGGTATCGGACGAGCCCCAGAACAGCAACTTCGAGGCAGGCACCGCGCTCGAGAATCTTCGGGCCAAGCTGATCGACGTCGAGGCACTCGCCCGTGCGGCCGAGGCAGCCGCGGACGCGCTACCTGCGGCTGCTACCGAGCAGCAACGCATCGTGTTCGGCCGGATCCAGTCGCTCGCCACGAGGACCTCCGAGCACGCAAGCGCGTCGCTCCGCTTCGCCAGCGCGCAAGTCAGCGCGCTCGTCGCGCAGATGGAAACACGCCGGAAGGCAGCGGCTGGGTAAGCGGCCTTCGATCGTTGCCGCGAACTGTCTCGAGCGTGGTCCCCCAGCGCACGTCGACGAGCGTCAGCTCCACAGCTTCAAGACTCGGTTCCGATCACGAGTCGTGCTGCGACGCTGAGGTCGAGACGTCGGCCCATCGAGCTGCGGCCCGAGGTCGGACGTCGAGCTCTGTCGAGGGGATCGAGAAGCGAGGGATCCTGGTGCGCCTTTCTTCCTCTCCGAACTCGAACAAATTCATTCCGAAAAAGGAGCGTTCGCTCGAAGTGCAGGGTTGTGAGCGGGGCGCGCACTGCTCATGCCATGTTCGTCGCGCGCGGCCGGTCACAAGCCGGTCTGTGATCTCCCGAGGTCCGCCGGGGCTGCTGCGCGGACGGGTGTCGGGGCCGCGCCCGCCGAAGAACCACCGACGCCTGCGCGGGCGGCGCGAGGTATGTGCGGAGCAAGGCCGGCCAATCCCAGCACGGTCGCGGCCGCCGACCCCATTCGCTCGCGGTCGCCCCCGGCGCGCGTTGACGTCTCGCAGTCGCCCTCGGCGGGCCGCGCGTCGCCGCGCTGAGAGGGGACGTCGCCACCCGGTGCCCATCGATCAGAATCTCAGCGGCGAAGTCCTAGGAGCGCTCCCCCGAGGCGCGTGGCAGCTCGGCCGGTGGCTCGGCAGGCGATTCGGCCTGCGGCTCGGCCGGCGACCCGCCCGGAGGCTGCGCGACGACCGCGGCGGCTTCGCCGTTGCCGCGAGCCGGGGCAAGGTCACCGGCGGCGTCGGTCTCGGGCGCCAGCTTGCGGGCCGCCCAGAGGTCGTGGAGCGACACCCACGGCGTCGCCAGCCCGATGATGCCCATCGCGACGTACCACACGACCTGGATCAGGTAGAGGGTGAACGCGAACGCGAACGCGAACGGATAGAGCCCGGTGTGCGGGGCGACTTCCCGCGGGTTGAAGCCGAGGTAGAGCGACAGGCCGAGCAGGGTGAACCACTGGAACTGACCGACGAGGCCGGGCGAGTTCGGCAGCATCAGGCCGACGCCGAGCAGGCCCATCGTGGCGTACGCGCCGATCAGCGGCAGGTCCAGGCCGAACGCGCGCGCGAGCACCCACATGCCCAGGCCGTTGACCGCCCAGTACACCGCGCTCCAGATCAGGAACGGAACGAGGCTGCGGACATGCTTGATCGCCGCGAACCCGCGGATCATGTCGAGCAGCCGGTGCTCGATCGCTGCGGCGATCCGGGGCGCGAACCGCGGCAAGAGGGTGAGCGCGATGCCGAACCGCACCGTCCGCTCCGGCCATCGCATCGCGAACAGCAGGAACACGAGCGCGGTGGTGAACACGGCGAGCGCGAAGTAGGCGGTGGGCATCATCCAGCCCGGAGCGCCCGGTCCGCGGTGCACGAAGAACGCGCCGAACACCAGCAGCGAGATCACCAGGCCGTCGACGATGCGCTCGACCGCGACGGTGCCGAGCGCGGCCGAGGCGGTGGTGTAGCGGCCCTTGCGCAGGAGGCCCGGCCGCACGAACTCGCCGAGCCGCGCCGGGAACGCGAGGATCGCCATGAAGCCGACCGACGAGATCGCGAGCAGCGGCCCGACCGGCACCTTGACGCCGAGCGGCGCGAGCAGGTGGTTCCAGCGCAGCGAGCGGCACAGGTGGACGACGACCTGCAGCCCGAGGTACGCGGCGACGTAGCGCGCGAAGTTGGCCCAGTCCATCGCGGCGAACACGCCGTGCAGCTCCTTGCGCGTATCGCCGTCGGGCCACACCAGCCACGTGCACAGCGCCAGCATGCCGAGCGAGAGGATGAGATTGATCGCGAGGCGCATGTCAGTCGGGGAGCTCGCCGGCCAGGATAGTGCGCGGCGCGTGATCGAACAGCCGGACAACTGCGGCATGACCCAGCTTTTTTTCGATCCAGGCCAGGCCTGCGGCGGCGTGCTGCAGATCGCCGATCTGGTGCGCGTCGCTGGCGACGGCGCACGCGAGGCCGGTCTCCAGGAGGTGACGCGCAGCACGGGTCTCGCGCTTGCCGTGAAACCCGGCGACCGCGCCGAGGTCGACGACGAACGCGCACACGCGCCGCAGCGACCGCGCCAGCTCGTCGTCGTCCCACAGCGCGTGGTAGCGCTCGGGAT
>VBLP01000671.1 GCA_005887925.1 Deltaproteobacteria bacterium
GCACTCGGCCTCCGCGGGCTCGGCGCCGTGCACCTGGAGATCCTCGTCGAGGACGAGGCCATGCTCGGCGAAGAACTGCTGCTCGTCCACGCTGTCGTCGGCGGTGTTGCTGTGGTACCGGCGAGGCACCACCGGGATGTCGAACGCTGGCTGCGCAGACAGCATCTCGATCTGGACCAGCGTCTGCCGGTACTCGTCCCTATCCATCCCGAGCGACTGGCGCTCGACCAGCGCGCGGAGCCGCGCCATCTCCTCGTCGTGGAGGGCCGCCGCATCCGTGCGCACCGCCTCCGACCGGGAGGCGATCTTGGGGTAGAGCGCGAGGACCGCGGCGACGAACCTGTCCTTGGGATAGCGCTCCGGGAGCCCGGCGAGGTACCTGGCGCGAAGCTCCGCGTTCGCCTGCCGCAGCTCGGCGTTCGCGGCGAAGTCCGGATCCAGCGCGTCGACCGGGGCCATGCCGGCCAGTGCCGGCGTGTTCGCGATCGCGCGCACTCGCTGGACCACGTCCGCGGGCTTCGGCGGCGTCAGCGTCGCCTTCATCCTCTGCGCGATCTCGTCCATCGCCGCGGCGTAGACGGCGACACGCGACGCGGGTGATACGCTGGCTACCTCGGTGCGCACGGTGGCGATCGCCTTGTCGCGAGCTCCCGTCGCGGTCTCGGCGACGCCGGTCGCGGCCAGCCCGGGATCGAGCTCGCGTGCTTGGTCCCAGGTGTCCTGCATCGCTTTCCGGTGGTCGCTCTCCTTGGGGACCGACCGGGCGAGGCTCTTGAACGCTGCGTAGTTCTCGGTCACTCTCTCGGAGAGCTTCTGGAGGAGCACGAACGGGGTGGCCTGCGGCCAGAACTCGCTCAGCTTGGGCCAGGTCGCCGCGCGTTCGGTCACCTCCTCGTCGCTCGCCAGTGTGAGACGCGCGGCCACATCGTCCTCGAGCCCGCGGAGGACCTCGGTGTACGCGTCCGTCTCCTGATCGAGATTGTCGTTCGCGATGGCGAGCGTGTAGAACGACTTCATCGTCCCCATCCAGACCTGCTCCGCCTTCGCCGCGGCGTCGAGCGACGGCACCCGATCCTGGATCAGCGCGAACAGCCGCTTCGCCTCCGAGATGAAGGCGGCCTTCGGGAAGCGCTTCTTGAGCTTCTCCTCGAGCTGCCACTGCAGGTTCAGATTCTCCTCGCGGCCGAGCTGCAGCGCCGCTGACGGACGCGCACGGGGCGCGACGAACTGGCCGGCGGCGAGGTCCTGGCCGAGCGCCTCCGCCTCGCGCTCGTCGTCATCGCCGCGCGCGCTGACGCCGTGGCTGCTCGCGCCGGTGCGGAGGTTCTGCAGCACGTGCACCAGCTCGTGCCCGACCAGCTCGCGCGATGGGCGCTCGTCGAAGAAGTCGATGTGCGCGCCGCGCGTCGCCGCCCGCGCCCCCAGCGGCCGCAGCTCGTCGCGGCCGAACCGCGCCGAGACGATTCCGAGGTCCAGGCCGAGGGCGCGCTCGAAGTGATCGCGGAACGGCAGCGCGGTTCCGCCGGGCGACGAGATCGCCGCCCCGGCACCCGGCCAGTACGCGAGCGGCCGCGTGAACGCTCGCGCGGGGCCGGTCGTTCCGGCGACCGCCAGCGCCGGCCCGGCGGCGTACCTGGCCGTCGCTGCGCCGGCTCTCCTCTCCGCCCGGAGCACATCCGCCGGGCGCGCCGTTGCCGGCCCGTCGTCGTACCCGGCCGCTGCTGCGCCGGTTCCGAGCTCCGCCCCGAGCGCATCCTGCCGGCCCGCCGCCGCCGCACCGTCGAATGCCGCGCTGCCCCGCGCGCGTCGCTGCTCCGCCGGCTCGGCCTGGGCGATGCGCGTCGTCGACAGCAGCCCGGCCATCGCCTGCCTCACGGCGTCGGCGCCAGGAAGCTCGCTCTGGCCACGCGCGCCTTCGTGCCGCCCGGATCCCTCGGCAGCCACCGCGACCTCGCGCGGCTCGGCGACCTCGTGCGGCTTGGCGACCTCGCGGCGGGGCTGCTCCCACCGCCACGCCTCGACGGCGACCAGCGTCTCGCGGCCGGGTGCGCGAAGCGCCATCGCGTCCGTGCCCGGCGCGAAGGCCGTGTCGCCGTCGAGCTCGACCCCGACGCGCGTCAACCGGCCGACGTCGGGCTGGAGCCGCCCACCGCGGGCCGCCAGGCGCACGCGCGCACGCTGCCAGATCATCCGCGACAGATCGCGAGCCAGGCCGTACCGCGCTCCCTCGGCGGCGTGATCGAACCGGTCGGGCTCGTCGCGGTCGCGCCGGGGTGGGTGCAGGAGGTGCATCATCGCGGGCACGCTCCGGTGGCGCAGCCATTCGCGGCATCACCGGCGTTCGATGTCGTCGCATCCCGCGGTGGAGCTTCGGCCGTGCGCGCAGCTCCCGGGGGTGTGGGCATGCCTCGTAGATAAGTCGGCCCCCTGCGCTTCGCGATGACGGCCGATTACGGCGTATTACCATTGCGGATCTCGAACCCAGCAAGGTGATGGTCGCGTAGGCGTACTCCGGTACCGTCGAGGCGGCGGCAACAGCGATCGCATCGAGCGGCGCTGCACCGCATTGCGAGGCGCTGGCCCGCCGGCGGTGGTGGCCAGGTGGTCAGTCAGTGCACCCGGAAGTGGCCGGTCACGGTCTTGCGCGGCGGCTCGTCGGTGACGAGCCCTCGATCGGGTGATCCGCCAGAGACGACTGGCGTTCGCCGGCCACCGCCACCGCCTACCCGGTGCGCGGCAGCGATCGGCCGCGCGCCGGGTGCGCCGGCTCCTCGCTGCACGCAGGCGTCGTGTTCCCCAACTACGATCGCCAGGCGCTCGAACGATGCTCGTCGAGCGACGGCTATCGCGCCACGGTCCGGCTCACGCCGAGCTGGCTGGTGTGGTGCTTCGGGGCGCGCGAGACGGTCGTGGAACTCGAGTACGAGGGGAGCGGCTCGTACCGCCGTCGCATCCGCTGCGCCCGAGGGGAAGATGCGCGATGAACGTCGAACCCTCCCGCCGGTCGGACGACCTGATCTACGTCCGCCTCGACGGGAAGGACCGCCACGAGCTCGACGCCCACGTCGCGATGCGAGACGCACGTCGCCACCGCACGGTGCTCGAGGTGCGCTCGGTCGACGGCGGCCGCGGCGTCCGCACCCGCGCGATCTACGACCGCTGCGGGTCATTCGCCGCCGGGCCCGCTCGCGGACGGGCGCTCGGACCCCGACGGCTGGTCGAGCGCCGTCCAGCACGAGCATTCGTACCGCACGCGGCTGGTGATCATCCTGCCGGATTCAATAGGTAGCCAGCACGGGCTGGCCTCGCGGACTTGTCCATGACGCCGCACGTGCTCGAGCCGAAGCGGTAGAGGTCGGCAAACGCCACCGCCCGACGTAGCGCCCGAAAATGGATCCTAGCGTTTGGCCGCGAGCACTGGGCCGGGCCTGTGGGCCGCCGCCGCGATCGCCGCCGACCCGCTGCAGCGCCTTGCCGAACTCTCGAGGTCGCTGCCGCCGCCGCAGTGCCCGAGGTTCGGCCGCCGAGACCGTCTGCCGACCCCGAGCCGCGTCGAGGTCGCCGCCGAACCATCACCCGAATGGTGCCGCGAGGTGCGGCGGTTGCGTGCGGGTCGGATGCAGTTCTACGCTCGGTGGGATGTGGAGAGCGATGCTGGTCGTGAGCGCGATCGTAGCGAGCGGCGGGTGCAGGCCGAAGACGCCGAACACCGGACCGATCGAGTACGTCGGTGCCACGGATCCGCATCCTGGCGTGCCGGTTGATGCGCCGGTGAAGACGGAGCGCTGCGGCGAAGGGGATCGGGCGGTTGCCGAACTCGCGGAGCTTCGCGCCGAGGTGAAGACCTCACCGGCCGGTGTACTGATGCGGCTCGGGTTGACAGTCGACGACCTCGAGCCCGTTGCGAGGGAGCTCTACTTCAAGTGGCGTGAAGTACATCCCGAGCCGCCACGCCGGGCGCCTGCACCCCCGCCGACTCCAGCTCCGCCGCCCGTTGTCATGCTGCCACCATCACCAACAATGGCGGACGAGTACAAGCCGTGGTGGTGCTTCGAGTCCGTCGGCGTGACTCTGGGCGATTGCTCACTTACGCGATCCGAATGCGAGCGGACGCTTGCTCGCGTACTGAATGTCACGCCCGGAGCATGCCCTCCTCTGCTGACTCAACAACAGTGCTTAGACACCGCGATCGATGTGGCCGCCCAAGTTCAAGGGTTTCACCGCTGTGCTCGCCAAGAGCGGGTATCGTGCTTTGCTACGTACTCCATACTTCAGCAAGCGTCGGATCTGGTTTGCACGCCGACAGTCGCCGCCTGCAAGAGCCGACGTGCGTACGCGTTGCAGCATCAGGCCGACGACATCAAGGTCAAGTCCGACTGCCAGGCCCACGACTGACCACGCGATCAGCTGCACGCAACCACGCCACCGCCTGCAGGCTCGGTGAGCAGCTCCTGGCGACGTCCAGCACGAGCGCCGCGGTCGAGCGCCGGGGTCGATTCGGCTCAGGTCCCATGAGCCAAATCGACGCAGCCCGAGCTCCTGCAGCTCCTGGGCGACGTCGCGGTCGAGCACCCGAGCCACGAGCCGGGCCGGGCCGGTGGGCCGCCGCCGCGATCGGGGCCGCCCCGCCGCAGCACGCCGGTGCTGCCGATTCGCTCACGCCGTTGCGATCGCGGCAGCCCTGCCGCTGAACGGAGGCCACGGCCGCCGGGCGTCGACCTGACCCCGGACGAACGAGGCCCACGCCGCGCGATCTCCGAGGCGAGCGCCGCATCGGGCTGGGTCGCGCACGCGAGATGGCTGGGGCACTGCTGGCCTGGCGCGCAGTCACCGCAGCGTTCGACGGCTCGGCGCATGCCGCATTTTGCAGCGGACTGACCGCAGCGGGACGCCGATCCCGCCGGCGGGAAGGTTGCGGGCGCTGGTGCAAGCGGGAAGCTGCGCGGTTCCGCGGTGATGCACGCATATGCACATCCGGAGCGAGCTCCGTGCGCGGCGGCATGTCGTGAAACCGCCGGTCCCGTCGCCTCAACCGGACCAGTCCGGCTGTTATCCACCGCCGAGGTCGCCGATGACCAAGCACACCATCCTGTTCCTGGCCGCCAATCCGCTCGGCACCGACCGCCTCGCGCTCGATGAAGAAGCGCGGGCGATCCAGGAGGAGCTCGAGCGGAGCGGTCATCGGGACCAGTTCGAGCTTGTGACGCGGTGGGCGGTGCGGCCGCTGGACTTGCTGCGGGAGCTGCGCAAGCTCAAGCCGACGATCGTGCACTTCAGCGGTCACGGCGGCCGCGGCGAGGCTGGCGAGCCCCGATCGGGTGCGGGCGCGCGCCGGGATATCGTCGGCGAGCCTGGCGCTGTCGACGGCGATCGCCAGCATGGCTTGTTCTTCCAAGGGCCCGACGGCCGGCCTCAGCTCGTCTCGACCGCGGCGCTCGAACAGACGTTCGGCGCGGCAGGGTCTTCGGTGAGGCTGGTCGTCCTGAACGCGTGCTACAGCGAGCTCCAGGCCAAAGCGCTGTTGGCGCACGTCGGGTGCGTTGTAGGGATGGGTGGCTCGATCGGCGACGACGCGGCCCGGAGCTTCGCGATCGGATTCTACGGTGGGCTGGCTGCAGGAGAATCGATTGCCATTGCGTACAAACAGGGCTGCGCTGCAATCAGTGTGATGGGCCTATACGACAGCAACTGTCCAAAGCTCATCGTTGGCGATTCGGGTAAATCCGAGCGTCTTGTTTTTCCCAATGTTATTGCATCGATACAGCGACACGAGCGAATGGAGAAACCTGTCGAATACTACATATATATATCGGATTCCAAAATAAATATGATTATACCACAGATCGTAAATTCAGATCATGGAAACACAGGTGCCGGGCTTGCCAAGCTTGAAATCGATTCGATGGGCTTGTCATCGCATTACAGGATGGAGCGTGAGTATCTCGCTGCAAGGATTGCAGATCTCCAAACAGTTATGACTCATCTACGCGTCCACAACACGGTAGGATCCATTGGGAACACGCCTGAGTATATTGAGGGCATTGCGGGCCTTTCATGGGGGCTCATGCATGCGCATTTTAGACTGGCCGATGTTGCATTCTTTGTCGGCCACGTGGGGGATGATCTCTTACTATTGATCGGAAGCGCGCATCATGTTCTTGGCGAGTCGAAAGGTCTATATGTTGGGAGTGTGTCATCGTACTACTGTGCCAGAGAATTGCTTAGTCTGCTGGATGACGAATCGCAATATCTTGATCATGATAAGATGGAATGGCATTGTACCCATAGCCTCCATGCATTAATGGGATCCAAATATCCGAAGCAAAGGCTTCGCTTCTTCGCAAAACGTTACGGCAAGTTCGGCGTCGTAATCTTGGGGTCTCCCATTTTTGTCTCTATGGCTGAGTGATTGATATCCGGAATTGGCGTGGTGACTGCGCTGTGGCATCAATATGGGGTCTGACCGATCTCTACCTCAAGCCGTATGATCGACCATGATCGACCAGCCATCCTGGCGCCCGACAGTCCCAGCGATTGTCAAGGGGCATCCAGCACCGCCGTGGTGCCACTGATGGAACGTACGTATTCGTGATCCGCCACACGCGGGTCAGCGCGTCGCCGACTCTGCGCATGGCCCCAGTCCCTCGCAGCTCCGACGCTGACGGTTGCTATCCCGGTCCGAAATCGCCCTTTCCGCTTCGCTGCGCTACCACCGCCGCATGGCACAGCGTCCTCATCATCTTCAACCGCGGGCCGAGACCGTTCGCGTTGCGCTCGTCTACCGCGACGTCACCGGCCTCGGAGTTTCGCACATCGGCCTCGGCGTCAGCGCCGCATACACCGCGAAGACCCTCCGGCACCACGGCATCTGGGCCGAGGTCTGGCCGACGCAGAGCGCGGCGAAGCTACGCGACCGGCTCCGGCATGCCCACACCAGCGCCGACCAGCGCGGGGACCTCCGGCCGACCCACGTGATCCTCGCCGCCCCGTGGATCCCGACCCAGGACCTGGCCGCGACGGCCGCGGAGTTCCCCGAAGTCCGATTCGTCGTGGTGAGCCATTCGAATGTCGGGTTCCTCGCCGCCGATCCGCATGCGATCCGGCTCCTGCGCGAGACCGCCGATCTCCAGCTTGCGACCCACAATGTTTTCGTCGGCGGCAACTCGCGCAAGTTCACGGACTGGGCGACCGAGGCGTGGGGCGTCACCGCGGTGTGCCTACCGAACCTCTACTGCCTGACCGAGACGTTTCCGGAGCACGACCGCCGATGGCAGGGTGGCGCGCTGCGCCTGGGACTCTTCGGCGCGAACCGGCCGCTGAAGAACTTTCTATCCAGCGCGGCCGCCGCGGTCGAGCTGGCGCGCCGGCTTCGCGTTCCCGTCGAGCTCCTCCTGTCGACCGGCCGTAACGAAGGCGGCAACCAGCGCGCGCTCGACGAGATGACGGAGCACATCGCCAACCTGCGCGTGACGCGCACCGGATGGCTGTCGTGGCCAGGCTTCCGCCGGCTGCTCCGCACGGTCGACCTCGTGTTCCAGGTCAGCTACACCGAGACGTTCAACGTCGTGACGGCGGACGCGATCGCCGAGGGCGTTCCGGTCGTCGCGAGCGACGCGATCGACTGGGTCCCCCGGTGGTGGCAAGCCCGCGCGGACGAGCCGCTCGATGTGGCTCGCGTCGCGGAACGCCTGCTTCGAGATCCGGACGCTCCGCGTCATGGACGAGCGGCGCTCAAGGCCTACGTCGACGGCGGCCTGGTCGACTGGAGACGCTTCCTCTGTCCGGACGTCGCTCAGATCACCGGGATGCCCGCGCGGATCGCACGGGACGACGCATGACCCAGAGCCGGCCGCACCGTTCGCGCTCATCGGCGGACGCGGCTGCGCTGCCTGCGACGCGCGATGCTCGTGCAGAGAACTCGCGCGCCGATCGCGCCGTTGCTAGATCCGGCATCGCTGTGGACGACGCGTTGAATCGCCCCGAGCTCCGGCGCCCCGGCATGACGGCCGGCGCAGTGTCCCTCGCAGTGTCGATAACGGCTCGTCGTCGAAGTCCGAGGCGGACCGCCAGACTCAGGCGTGGCGGCGACCTCAGACCCTGGATCCGGGTCGTCTACTTCATCCGCGGCGGCGAGTTCCTCAAGATTGGAACGGCCAGCAACATCACGAAGCGGTTCGAGGGGATTCAGGCCGCTTCGCCGGTCAAGCTGCAACTGGTCGGCATGATCCATGGCGGCGTCAACGTCGAGCATTGGTGCCACTTCCATTGCAGCCACCATCGCTCGCACTACGAGTGGTTCCGCTGGAACGGCTGGACCAAGTCGTTCATCGACTGGGTACTGGCACACGGTGACGACGCAGCAACTCGCTTGTGCAAACGACAACTTCAAGCCGATGGACTGCTCCTCGGTAAGCCCATGCGGACCAGTGGAGGTGTCCGCCACCTTCCTTGGATGGCACGCGAAGGCGACGCCACGGCGCTCCGTCGGTACAAGGACCTTGCCACCAAGCAAGCGGCACCGCTGGGCGCTTGTGGATGTGAGCTCTGTGCCACGCGGCCATGGGAGACATGGCAATGATGGCGACGGCGGTCTACCTCGAGAAGAAGCTCGCGGGAATCTGCACGTACCACCGCTGTGCGAAGCCGCCGTCGGACGGCGCGCAGCTCTGCCCGCGTCACCTGGCGAAGCAACGCAAGCGCGATGCTACGTACAAGGCGAAGCTCCGAGCGCGGCGTCGCCACGCTGGACAGTGCGCGTTCTGCCCGGCGAAGTCCAAGACGTATCGATGCATGGCTTGCCTCATCAAGGCGGGCCTCGGTCCGACGAAAAGTGTCCAATCGAGTGTCGATAAGTCGGCACGGATCGCGGCGCGCACGGTCATGCACGGGGACGGCCGCACGCGCTACCACGGGCAGGCTCGCCGCGGCCAACAGAGTCGCGCGCAGCTCGACGAGCAGGACCTGGCCGACGCGATCGCGCGGCTACAGCGTGCGAAGGATGGGCTCGCCGCCGCTCGCAGCCCGGAGGCGCAGCTGCTGCCGCGGATCCAGCGCGAGGATGCCGAGCGGGCTGCGCTGGCGCAGCTCGAGCTCGCGGGTCGGTTCCTCGACGACGTAGGCGAGCGTAACTCACGGCTGAACGGGCCGGTACGCATCCCGGCATCAGGGAGACGGTGACGTCATGCCCAAGCACGGACAGCTCGGCGCCCTCATTCAGACGCCCAAGGGCAACCTGATCTCGCGCGACCCGGCGCGGGTGGTGTTCGCCGCCGACCAGCTGCGGACCAAGACGTACAGCTACGCGCGCAAGGCGATCATGGCGCAGTGGGGCGTGTCGAGGGCCACGGCCGAGCGGGACATCGCGGCGGCGAAGCAGCTGATCGCGCTCGAGCTCGATGGGATGGAGGTGCGCGCGGCCGAGACGCGGCGCAACGAGCGGATCGCGGACCGGGCCGAGCGGCTCGCGGCGAAGGCGGCGAAGGTCCAGGACTGGACCGCGGCGGCGGCGCTGCAGCGATCGGCGATCGCGGCGAGTCGTGAGGTCTCGCGGCTGACCGGGGCGTACGCGCCGAAGGAGATCAAGCTCAGCACTGGCCAGGCGCCGGAGCTGCCGCTGCAGCTCGATGCGATCCTCGGCATCCTCGATGAGGAGGGACGGGCTGCGTTTCGCATCGTCCAGGCGCAGATCGAGGCGGCGAAAGCGGACGGACGACTCCGACTGCCGGAGCCCGCGGCCGCCGAGCCCGAGACGGACGGCGCTGCCGCCGAGGACGCGGAGTTCGTCGACCGTCCCGGGGAGAACTGATGCGCGCGGTGCGGCCGGCCGCGACGCTGCTGCTCGTCGTCACGGCGGCGCTCGTCGGCGCTGCCGGGGCGGCTGCGGGTGCGCCGGTCGACCCCGCGGCGATCGCGGCGGCGGCCTTGGCCGCGGGGTGCCCGGTCGAGCTGGCCTTGCTGTTCGGGCACGCGCGGCAGGCGCGGATGCGCGACGCAAAGCTGCGGGCCGAGGCGTGCTTCCTTGATTTCGTCGAGCTGACGTGGCCGGTGATCGAGCCGGGGCAGCCGTTCGTCCGCGGCCGGGTGCAGGAGGCGATCGCGCTGCATCTCGAGGCGGTGACCGCCGGCCGGATCACGAAGCTCCTGTGCAATGTGCCGCCGGGCTCGACGAAGTCGTTGCTCGTCAATGTGTTCTGGGCGGCGTGGGAGTGGGGGCCCAAGGGCCGGCCGGACCTGCGCTACATGAGCTGGTCGTACTCGCCGGACCTGACGCTCGAGCACAACGACCTGTGCCGCAAGATCATCAAGAGCGAGATCTACCAGCGGTTCTGGGGCGAGCGGTTCCGGCTCGACGAGAGCAGCGACGCGAAGGGCTTCTACCGCAACGACAAGGGTGGCTGGCGCCGATCCAGCTCGATCAAGGGCGCTGCGACGGGCTTTCGCGCCGATCGGCTGATCTTCGATGATCCGCACAACGTCAAGGACGCGGACTCGACGGCGTCGCT
>VBLP01000670.1:0-14603 GCA_005887925.1 Deltaproteobacteria bacterium
GCACCAGCGGCGCAGCGAGCACGCGCCGGCGACGCCGGGGAACTTCACGGTCGGGCGCGCGAGCGAGCCGGTCGCCGACAGGTTGGTGCGGCCGGCGCCGTCGACCTCGACCGCGCCGAAGAACACCGTGTCGATCCGGCCGCGCCGCGCGTGGTCGAACAGATCGGGGATCGAGATCTCGGCGGAGCGCCCCGCGAGGTACGCGAGGTCCTCGCTCGAGCCGTAGAGGCGCGACACCGCCGGGTTGAGCGAGCCGACGCACGCCAGGTAGGTGAGCCGCGGCGCGTGGGTGGCGCGGGCGAGCGCGATCGCCAGCACCGCGAGCGGCGAGGCCACGCCGGTCGCGACCACGGCGCCGTCGGCGATCTCGGTCGCCATCCGCCAGATCAGGCGATCGGCCGGCGGATCGCACGCGCTCTGTGCCCGTCGCTCGCCGATCGCAGCGGATTCCGCTCTCGACGCGATCATGCGGCACCTCGCGCCGGCTCCGGCACGCCCGGCGCGCGCGCCACCGCGGCGGCGAGCCACGCGGCCTGCGCCGCGTCGCCACCGGTGAGGTACGCGAGCAGCGCCGCCTCGTCGTGCGGATAATGGCCGACGCAGCCGGTCGGCCACGCGCCGCCCGGCGCCTCGCACACCCGCTCGACCTGGAACGCCGGCACGGTCACGCGCGGCAGGGCGCGAACGCGGACCTCGGCGGTCGCGATCACGCGGTGCGCGGCCGCGATCACGAGCAGATCGGTCGTCGGATCCTCGAGGTAGAGGTTGCCGGCGTCGTCGGCCGCCTGCGCGTGAACGAGCGCGACGTCGGGGTGGAACGCGCGCTCGACGGGCACCCGCGCGCCGGTGAACGGATCGACGGCATACGCCGGCGGATCGAGGGTTGCGACCTCGGAGGCGTCGGCGTCGGGCGCCGGGATGAACGGCAGCCCCATGGCGGCGGCGCGCAGCCGCTGCACCACGCGGTAGCCGTCGTGCTCGACCCATGCGATCCGGCCGGCCTCGATCGCGCGCTTCATCGCCGGCATCGACCACACGCGGTTGGCGAGGGTGAGCGCGTTGAACAGGAGCTCGACCCGCGTGGCGGCGCCGGCCGCGACGAGCAACTCGGCCGGCAGCGGATTGGGCAGCGACAGCATCCGCAGATCGCGCCGGCCCGCCCGGATCAGCGCGAGCACCAGCGCCATCGGCGCGCGGCCGAGCATGAACCCGCCGGGGGCGAGCCACGCTCCGTCGTCGACGCTGTGCGCCGCCTCGTCGACGCCGCACCAGATCGTCACGTCTCACCTCGATGCAACCGCTGGATTGGATGAGAAAACATAGGCTAATCTTACCTACTGGTCGGTAGGTAGCAGAAAGGATGCAGCGAGTCAAGCACCCGCCAACGCGCCCGGGCAGCATCGCCGTCGCGTTCAGCGAGCGCTTCCCCGACGCCTGCCCGTGACCCGCCGGGCGCCTGCCGAGATCACTGCGGCAAGGTCCACTGCTGCGCGGCGCTGCCGTTACAGTCGAACAGCTGCAGCTGGGTGCCGTCGGTCGTGGAGCTGCCCGGATCGTCGAGGCAGCGGCCGGACTGCGGGTTCATCAGCGCCCTGGTCGCGGAGTTCGAGGTCCACTGCTGCGCGCCGGTGCCGTTGCAGTCGAACAGCTGGATCCTGGTGCCGTTGGCGGTGCCGCTCGAGGTCACGTCCATGCACTTGCCCAGGATGCGCAGCGTGCCGTCGCCGGGGACCTGCCACTGCTGCGACGCCGCGCCGTTGCAGGTGAACAGCTGGATCGGCGTGCCATTGGCGGTGGCGCCGCCGCGATCGTCGACGCACTTGCCGGCGATGCCCGAGGTGATCGGCCCGGTGGTGCCGCTCGACCCCGCGCCGTAGACCTCGAGCTCGTAGATCCGCGTGGCGGTGTTGCCGTTGTTGGTCGGCGTGATGCTGCGGAACCGCACGAACCGCGCGCTGCGCGCCGTGATCGGGTGGAACGTGCGGCTCGAGCGCACGCCGCTGACGTTGACCACCGTGGTGAAGGTCGTGCCGTCGGTGCTGGTATCGATCGCGAACGCGCCGGTGTTCCAGCCGGTGGTCTCGCCGCCGAGGCCCGCGTGCTTGACCACGAAGCTCGCGACCTGCTGCGCCGAGCCGAGATCGACCTGCAGGCTCGCGCCGGAGGTCGGCGAGCACCACTTGCTGTTGTTGGCCAGGCTTCCGTCGACCGCGTTGGCCGCGGCCTCGCTGGTCGCGCACGCCGCCGACGCGGTGACCGTGCGGCCGCGCGCCAGGTTGGTCCCGAGCACCGGGGCGGGCGGCGGCGGCGTGGCCCCCGCGGTGAAGCTCGGCGGCACGTCGCCGGCGCCGGTGCCCCACGCGCTCGGGCTCGCCCCCATGGTGTAGGTCAGCGTGCCGCCGGCCGCGACGTCCGGATAGCGGACGAAGCTGTGCGTCGTGGCGGTGCCGTTGACGGTCACGCCCTGGACGAACGCGTTGGTCGCGCTGACGCCGTTCGCGGTGATCGTGATGTTACCGGCCGCGCGCTGGATCAAGATCGACGGGAACGACGGTCCGTGCAGCGCGAGCGTGTCCGCGCCCGGCGTCGCCGGGTACATGCCGAGCGCCGCCCACACGTACCACGCCGAGGTCGCGCCGAGGTCGTCGTTGCCGGGCAGCCCGCCGGCGGTGGTGTTGAAGCCGTCCGACATCACCTTGTGCACGGCGCGCGCCGCGCCCGCCGGGTTGCGCGCGAAGTTGTACGCCCACGGCACGCCGTGCTCGGGCTCGTTGCCGATGTAGAAGAACGGCGTGGTCAGCCCGCCGTTGACCTGGGTGAAGTGGTGGTCGAGCCGCTGGCTGGCGGTCTGCGGCCCGCCCATCAGGTCGATCAGGCCGGCGAAGTCGTAGGTGATCATCCAGGTGTACTGCGCCGCGTTGCCCTCGGTGTAGCCGGTGCTGCTCGCCGGATCGACCGGCCACAGGAACGTGCCGTCGGAGTTGTGCCGGCTGATGTACGACGACTCGGGGTTCCAGACGTTGCGCCAGAACTGGGCGCGCGTCATGTAGGTCGACGCGAGCGACGTGTTGCCGAGCGCCGCGGCGAACTGCGACACCGCGAAGTCCGACGCCGAGTACTCCAGCGAATCCGACGGATCCTCGACGATGAAGTGCTGCGACAGGTACCCGGACTCGCGGCCGCGGATCGGGCTGCCCTGCGTCGTGCCGCCGTTCGAGCTCTTGTCCATCAGCGACAGCGCGGCGGCGGTGTCGAAGCTGCGCACGCCGAACGCGAACGCCGAGGCGACGATGATCGGGCCCGGGTCGCCGGTCATCACGAAGTTCTCGGAGCTCTCCTGCGACCACTTGGGCAAGAGGCCGCCCTGCTGGCCGTCGAGCACCATCGACTTGACGACGTCGGTCATCACGTCGGGTACCGCGAGCGCCATCAGCGCCGCCCACGACCGGTAGATGTCCCAGCCCGAGTAGTTCTGGTAGATGGTCATGCCGGTCGCCGTATGGACAACGTTGTCAAAGCCGCGGTACTGGCCGTTGACGTCGCTCGCGATGTTGGGGCTCGAGAACGCGTGATACAGCGCGGTGTAGAACTTCTGCATGTCCGCCGTCGAGCCGCCGCTGACCTGGATCCGGTTGAGCATGGCATTCCACGCGCTGTCCGCGGCGCTGCGGCGCGCCGTGAAGTCGAAGCTCGGATTCTCGGTCGACAGGTTCTGGCTGGCGTTGGCGATGCTGACGTACGACAGCGCCACCGCGACCTGGACCACCGCGGCCGACCGGGTGTCGAAGGTGACGAACGCGCCGGTGCTGGTGCCGCTCGCCGAGCCCGAGCCGTTGGAGATCGTGCCGCCGGACCAGGTGCCGTGCGCCGTCGGCGCGCGGTCGAACGCGATCGCGAAGAAGATCGGGAACGTCTTCGACGAGCCGCAGAAGCCGCCCGCCGTGAGCTGTCCGGTGACCGTCGATCCCGAGATCGTCACCGAGCCGCTGCGGCTGCCGGTCGCGCTGCGGCTGGTGTTGATCAGGATCTGCGCGGTCGCGGTCGCCGGGTAGGTCAGCCGGAAGATGCCGGTGCGCTGCGTCGCGGTCAGCTCCACCGTCGTCGCGTAGCGGTCGAGCACGGTGCGGTAGAAGCCGGGCACCGCGGACTCGTTGGCCTTGGTGTAGCCCGAGGCGTAGCTCGTCCACGACGTCCCCGGCGATGCGCCGAGCGCGCCGGTGATCGGCAGGATGTCGAGGTCCTCGTTGTTGGGGCAGCCCGCGCCGTCGAAGTGGGTCAGGCTGAACTCCTCGATCGTCGTGTCGCTGTTGCGGTATCCCGACGGCGACGCGGTCGGCGTGTCCGGGCTCAGCTGCACCATGCCGAACGGCAGGACCGGCCCGGGATACGTGCTGCCGCCGGCGCCTCCCGGCACCGGATTGGGCGAGTTGCTGTCGTCGGTCCCGATGAACGGGTTGACGAACTGCGTGAGGTTGAGGGTGGCAGCCGCGGGCTCGACCGTCGGCTCGTCGCCGGCGTCCAGGCTCGGAGCACAGGCACCCAGGGCTACCGCGATCACGGCACGGAAGGGAAGTACACGCACAGGTCACCTCGAGGATGCGGGGAAAGCATCGCGCATGCGCCTGCGAGCCAGGGCGTGCGCAGTCGCCGGCGATCTTGCGTCCTCGGTCGCGTCAATAGCAAGCCGTCAAACGGCAGTGCGTATTCACACCCGGCGAGGCGTGCGCGTCTCGCCCGAAACGACAACGTTGTCATCCGGAGCTACCTCGACGGTCCAACACCTGATTTGTGCATGAGATCTCGCGCAAGGCCGCTACGCTCGCCGCCGGAAGTGCGAGGCAGAAGACAGCTCCGTTGCCAGGAGCTGGCGTATCGCCGGGCGCCCGGATGTGAGCCGGATGCGAGCCGGATGCGAGATCGGACCCCGAGGTGGGCGACGGATTGACACCACCCGTGCGCCAGCGCATCGTCCCGGGGTCGCCATCTCGCGTCGCAGGAGAATCGTGCCGTGCGAACAAACTCGATGCCTCGGATCACAGTGAGCCTCACCCTGCAGGTCTGCCTCTGCGCCTCGCTGGTCGGGCTCGCCGCATGCGGAAAGGGCAAGGAGGCCCAGAAGGAACCCGCGAAGGAGCCGGCCAAGGAAGCCCAGAAGGAAGCCCAGAAGGAAGCCCAGAAGGAAGCAAAGATGGTCCAGGAGCCGGCCAAGGAGGCCGCCAAGGATCAGGTCGAGGTGTTCTCGTGGTGGACCGGCGCCGGCGAGCAGGAGGGCCTCGACGCGATGATCGCGGACTTCAAGGCCAAGAACCCGACGATCGAGTTCATCAATGCCGCGGTGTCGGGCGGCGCGGGCACCAATGCCAAGGCGATCCTCGCCAATCGCCTGCAGGCCGGCAATCCACCGGACTCCTACCAGCGCCACGCCGGGCTCGAGCTCGCCGACGACATCAAGGCCGGCAAGGTCGAGGACCTCACCAAGCTGTTCGAGGCGCAGGGCTGGAAGGACAAGCTGCCCAAGGGCCTGCTCGACGCGATCACGATCGACGGCAAGATCTACTCGGTGCCGGTCAACATCCGCCGCCCAAGACCTGGAAGGAATTCCTCACCCAGGCACAGGCGATCAAGGCCAAGGGCAAGACCGCGCTCGCGATCGGCCCGGCCTGGACCCAGAAGCACCTGCTCGAGACCGTGCTGCTCGGCGAGCTCGGCCCCGACAAGTACACCGGGCTGTGGACCGGCAAGACCGACTGGAAGTCCGCCGAGGTCACCGCGGCGCTCGACACGTTCAACAAGGTGCTGGCGGCCTCGGACATCAAGTCGTCGGCGGCCGACTGGCAGCCGGCGGCCGATCGCGTGATCGACGGCGCTGCGGTCTACACCGTGATGGGCGACTGGCTCGATGGCTACCTCGGGCGCGCCAAGAAGCTGACGTTCAAGACCGACTACGACGTGGCGGCCTCGCCGGGGTCGTCGGGCGTGTACGACTTCCTGTCCGACTCGTTCACCTTGCCGATCGGCGCCAAGCACCGCGCCGCCGCCGAGAAGTGGCTGACCGAGTGTGGCTCGGTCCAGGGCCAGGACCTGTTCAATCCGCAGAAGGGCTCGATCCCGGCGCGGACCGATGCCGACAAGGCGAAATATCAGAACTACCTCGCCACCGCGCTCAAGGACTGGCAGGACCCGGCGACCAAGATCGTCGGCTCGCTGACGCACGGCGTCGTCGCCAACAACGCGTTCGGCTCCGAGATCGACACCGCGCTCGGCATCTTCGTCCAGAAGCGCGACCCGGCGGCGTTCGGAGCGGCGATCGCCAAGGCGTACGCCGACACCAAGTAGCGGCGCGAGCCGATCATGATGCGACGGATCCGCGCCTGGGGACCGGGACTCGTCCTGATCTTGCCGTCGCTGATCGCGCTCGCGGTGTTCGTCTATGGCTTCCTGGGCTGGAACATCCGCGTGTCGCTGTCGAGCTGGCGCGGCCTGGCGCCGGCGCACGACTTCGTCGGCCTGCGCAACTACATCGCGCTGTTCTCCGACCAGCGGTTCACCGAGTTCGACGTACCCAACATCGCGATCTTCACGCTGGTGTTCGTCGCCGGCTCGCTCGCGATCGGCTTTGTCATGGCGCTGCTCCTCGACCGCGGCGTGACCGGCGAGAACGCGTTTCGCAGCGTCTATCTGTTCCCGATGGCGATCTCGTTCATCGCGACCGCGATCATCTGGCGCTGGCTCATGGACAACGGCAGCGGCGAATCGGAGACCGGCATCAACAAGCTGCTCGCCGGCGCCGGCCTCGGCGCGCTGCACAGCGACTGGTTCAAGTCGGGCTCGCGGTGGGCGATCGCCGCGATCGCGCTGCCGGCCGGATGGTCGCTGTCGGGCTACGTCATGTCGCTGTTCCTCGCCGGGATGCGCGGCGTGCCCGAGGAGCTCCGCGAGGCCGCGCGCGTCGACGGCGCCAGCGAGCCGCGGGTATTCTGGCACGTGGTCCGGCCGATGCTCCTGCCGGTGATGATGAGCGCCGTGGTGATCCTGACCCACATCTCGCTCAAGACGTTCGATCTGTTCTATGCGATGGATCAGAAGAACATCAAGATCGACACGCCCGCGCTCTACATGTGGTTCACCACCTTCGACGGCGGCTTCTACGCGCGCGGCGCCGCGATCGCGACGCTGCTCCTGCTCGGGGTGGCGACCGTCATCGTGCCGTACATCTGGTACTCGGTCCGGGTGGAGCGCCGGAGATGACCCGCCGGGAAGGGCGGATCCGCGCGCCGTCGGCGCCGTACGTCGCCACCGCGCGCTACCTCGCGCTGTTCGCGTTCGCCTGCTTCTTCCTCATGCCGGTATACGCGCTCCTGGTCACCGCGCTCAAGAGTCCCGCCGAGGTCAGCGTGGTGCGGATGTGGCAGTGGCCGCACGAGCTGTCGCTCGACAACTTCGGCATCGTGTGGCCCAAGCTCCGCGAAGGCTTCGCCAACAGCGTGATGATGGCGCTGCCGGCGAGCGTGATCTCGTCGCTGCTCGGCGCGGCCAACGGCTTCGTGCTGTCGAAGTGGCGGTTCCCCGGAGCCGACTTCGCATTCTCGCTGATCCTGTTCGGGATGTTCATTCCGTATCAGGCCGTGCTGATTCCGATGTTCCAGGTGATGTCGTATACTCACCTGCGCGGTGGGCTGCTCGGGCTGATCCTGGTCCACGTGATCTACGGACTGCCGATCACCACATTGATCTTCCGCAGCTACTTCACGGGGATCTCCGAGGAGCTGATCGAGGCCGCCAAGGTCGACGGCGCCGGCATGCTGCGCACGTTCATCCATGTCGCGCTGCCGATCGCCCCGCCGGCGTTCGCGGTGTCGATGATCTGGCAGTTCACCTCGGCGTGGAATGACTTCCTGTTCGGCGTGCTCCTGACCAACAAGGATCGCTGGCCGATCACCGTGGCGCTCAACAACATCGCCGGTAGCCAGGCCGTACCGTTCAACGAGGCCATGGCCAGCGCGCTCCTGGCCTGCCTGCCGACGCTCGCGGTCTACGTCCTGCTCGGCCGGTTCTTCATGCGCGGCCTCATGGCCGGTGCGCTCAAGGGATGATGGTGACCCAGCCCGCTCCGCTCCCCGCCGCCGGGATCCGGCTCGACAAGCTCGGCAAGCGCTTTCGCGGCGGGGTCGACGCGGTCGCCGACCTCGATCTCGCGGTGGCGCCGGGCGAGTTCATCGTGCTGGTCGGTCCGTCGGGGTGCGGCAAGTCGACCGTGCTGCGCATGATCGCCGGGCTCGAGGAGGTCACCTCCGGCCGCGTGTTCCTCGGCGACGTCGACGTCACCAACGAGCTGCCGCAGCGCCGCGACGTCGCGATGGTGTTCCAGAGCTACGCGCTGTACCCGCGGATGACCGTGCACAAGAACATGGCGTTCGGCTTGCGCATGCGCGGCACGCCGCGCGTCGAGCGCGACCGGCGCGTGCTCGCGGTCGCCAGGACGCTCGGTCTCGAGCCGCTGCTCGGCCGCCGGCCCGCTGCGCTGTCGGGCGGCCAGCGCCAGCGCGTCGCGATGGGCCGCGCGATCGTCCGCGAGCCGCGCGTGTTCCTCATGGACGAGCCGCTGTCCAACCTCGACGCCAAGCTCCGGGTCACCGTGCGCGCCCAGCTCACGCTGCTCCACCAGCGCCTCGGCGTCACCACGGTGTACGTCACCCACGATCAGGTCGAGGCGATGACGCTCGGCCAGCGCGTCGCCGTGCTGCGCGACGGCCGCCTGCAGCAGTTCGACACGCCGCGCGCGCTGTTCCGCGACCCGGTCAACCTGTTCGTCGCCGCGTTCATCGGCTCGCCGGCGATGAACTTCGTCACGGCGGCGGTCGCCGGCGGCCGGGTCCGCTTCGCCGGCCACAGCGTGCCGCTGGCGCCGGACGGGCCGCTCGTGGCCGCCGACCGCCCCGTCCTCCTCGGCGTGCGGCCGACCGCGTTCGGCCCGCCGGGCATCGCCGGCTGGCCCCAGCTCACGGTGACGCCGGCCGCGCCGCGGTCGCCGCCCGCTCGATCGACGACGCGCTGCTCCTGCCCGAAGAGCGCGCCCGGTTCACCATCCGGCTGCCGGCCGACCTGGCGCTCGCGGTCGGCGAGCCGCTGACCGTGAGCCTCGACCCGAGGCGCCTGTACTTCTTCGACCCCGACACCGGCGCGGCGCTGCGCTGATCGGCTTGCCCCACGCGGATCCGCACCGTGCCTCTCGAGTCACCCGCTCACCCTCCTCGCCGCGCCGGACGCACCGGGCGACAGCCGCGCGGTGCGCGACCGACGATGGTAGACGTCGCCCGGCGCGCGCGCGTCAGCCTCAAGACCGTGTCGCGCGTGGTCAACCGCGAGGCCGGCGTCGCGGCCGACACCGCCGAGCGCGTCTGCGCCGCGATCGAGGCGCTCGGCTTCCGCCGCCACGACGGCGCCGCCCACCTGCGCAGCGGGTCGACCACCGCGAGCGTCGGCGTCGTGCTCATGGACGTCGCCGATCCGTTCTACTCGGCGCTGACCCGCGCGGTCGAGGAGGTCGCGATCGGCCATGGCTTCCTGGTGTTCGCCGGCTCGTCCGACGAGGACGCCCTGCGCGAACGCCAGCTGGCGCTCGCGCTGTGCGCGCGCCGGGTCGACGGCCTGCTCGTCGTGCCCGCCGGCACCGACCAGCGCTACCTGCGCGCCGAGGTCGCCGCCGGGACCCCCGTCGTGTTCGTCGATCGCCCCGGCGTGGGCATCTCGGCCGACGCGGTCCTCGTCGACAACGCGGGCGGCGTCCGCGCCGCGGTCGAGCACCTCGCCGCGCACGGCCACCGCCGCATCGCCTTCCTCGGCGACACCCCCGCGATCTACACCGCGCGCGAGCGGCTGCGCGGCTTCGAGCACGGCATGGCCGCGATCGGCCGGCCCGACCCTCGCCTGATCGAGATGGGGCCGCACACCCCGCGCTCGGTGCAGGCGGCGCTGCATCGCTTCCGATCCGAGCGCCATCCCGCGACCGCGCTGGTCACCGGCAATAACCGCATCACCGTCCTGGCGCTGCGCGCGCTCGCGGCGATGCGCGGCTGGCACCCCGCGGTGATCGGCTTCGACGATCTCGAGCTCGCCGATCTGCTCCGGCCCTCGCTGACCGTGATCGAGCAGGACGCCTCCGAGCTCGGCCGGATCGCCGCGGAGCTCCTGTTCGCGCGCATCGCCGGCGACCGCCGGCCGATCCGGCGGGTCGTCCTGCCCACCCGCCTCGTGCCGCGCGGCTCCGGCGAGCTCAAGCGCTGATCGCGCCGGGCTCGCCGGGCTCGTCGATCCGGCCGAGCGCGTACGCATACGCGCCGAGCGCGATCGCCGCCGTCGTGCCCAGCCGGGTGACGCCGATGCCGGTCCGCTTGTGCGGCGCGTACGCGATCGTCCGCTCCGTCCCCGGGACGCGCAGCTCGCGGACCTCGTCCGCCGCGAGCGCCACCAGCCCCGCCGGGTCGTCGAGGTCGAGCACCCGGAACGGCAGCCGGTCGACCGTCCCCGACGCCGCCTCGAGCCGCCCGTTCAGCTCGTCGAGCAGCGCCGCGCGGAACAGCCCCACCGCGCCGCTCAGCCCGCCGCCCAGCACGACCAGGCCGTCGATCAGCGCCAGCGCGTTGGCGATCGCGTCCCCCGCCACCTGGCCCAGCCGGCGGAACGCCTCGGCCGCCGCGCCGCGGTCGCCCGCCGCCTCGCCGAGCGCGATCTGCGCGATCCGCTCCGGGTCGGGGACCTGGTCGAGCGCCAGCCCCGCCCCGGCGGCATACGCCCGCCGCACCGCCCGGATGCTCGCGCCCTCCTCCGCCATGCGCGGCCGCTCGTCGCGATGGCGCATCATCCAGATCTGCCCCGCCGCCGCGTTGTCGCCGATCACCAGCCGGCCATCGATCACCATCCCGCCGCCCAGCCCCGTCCCCAGCGTGACGCCGAGCAGGTTGCGGAATCGCCGGTCGCTCCCCGCCGCCGCGAGCCGCTCGTTGACGAACGGCAAGAGCCCGCCGAGCGCCTCGCCGTACGCGAACAGCGCGCCGTCGTTGTTGACGAACGCCGGCAGCCCGAACCGCGCGGCGAGCATCGGCCCGAGCGGCACGCCGCCGCGAAACCCCGGCAGGTTCGGGAGGTCGCCGATGATCCCGCGCCGGTAGTCCGCCGGCCCCGGAAATGCGATCGACAGCGCCACCGCGCGCCGCCCCGTCGCCGCGTGCGCCGCCGCGAAGCCCTCGACGATCTGCGCCAGGCTGCGCTCGAGATCATCGCCGAACGACGGCAGCGTGTGGGGCGCCGCGAGCAGCGCGCGCCCGCCCTGCATCGCATCGAACCGCAGGCTGGTGCCACCCGCATCGAGCACCAGCACGATGCGCTCGTCGTCGCGCAGCGAGTCCGCCATCGCAACGATGGCGCCGCCGGGGAGCTGAGCCCGAGGAGACATCACGAGCCGGAGAGATACCCTCCAGGCGCCATGTTCGCACGTCCGTTCGGGAACTCAAGCCGGCGAACCCTGCGCCACCCCCGCGCAACTCGCGTAGGCTTCTCGCGTGCCGATCAGCGGAATGAATCACTTCACCGTCCTCACCAACGACCTCGACGCCACCCGCGCGTTCTACATCGAGCTCCTGGGGCTGAGCGAGGGCTTCCGTCCCGACCTCGGCTTCCCCGGCGCCTGGCTCTACGCCGGCGGCCAGGCCGTCCTGCACATCGTCGCCGGCCGCGGCATGCCCGCTCACCCGCGCGGCGTGATCGACCACATGGCGTTCAGCGCGCACGACCTCCGCGCCGTCGCGGCCCGCCTGACCGAGCACAAGATCGACTACGACCTGCGCCGGCTGCCCGACACCGGCGCCTGGCAGCTGTTCTGCCTCGACCCCAGCGGCGCCCGCGTCGAGCTCGACTTCGACGCCAGCGAACCCGCTCCGTGACCGCATCGGCGCGGCGTCATCCAGCTCGCACCGGGGATGCGGAGCACAGTGACCGGAACCTGCGCTGCGCCGCCGAGCGAGCTTCGACGCGTCGACGCTGCTCCCGGCCTTCACGTCGCTCGACTTCGACACGAAGCTGAACCTGACCTGGGTCGGCGGTGGCACGAGCGGCACGATGATCGCGATGCAGCTCGACCGTGCGGCTATCTCGGTGACGGGACGTGAACGAGCGTGTGCGTGCCATCGGCGAACTCGACGTCGATGCGCTTCATGGCGCTCGCGATCACCTTGCCGCGTCCGAACTTTGGATGGTCGATGACATCGCCGACGGCGAACGTCCCGCTCGCGGCGTAGGGTATCGCCGTCGGTACAGGCGCACGCCAGGCGATCCGCAGGAGATCGGTGAGGCTGTCCAGCAGGGAGTGCAGGACGCGCGCGGGGGTCTTGCTGACCCGGGCGTCGCAGGCGCGCAGGATCGCGACCTCACGCGGGGTCGCGCGGAGCGTGATCGGTTGATCGAGCAGCGCGCCGGCCTCGCCGTCGGCGCGCGCGAGCACCTCGCGAGCCCGATCGAGCGCGGCGCCAGCGATGCGCGCGATGACGGCGTTGCGGGCCTCGAACAGCGCGTACTGCGCGGCGTGCAAGGCGTCGATCGGCACCTTCGCTTGCTTGACGAGGTGCAGGCCGCGCTCGTCGAGCTGGGCAGCGACGCGATCGAACGCCGCGTGGTAGCGGGCGTCACAGCGCGCCCGGGCGTCGGCGATGATGTCCACGCGCAGCTTCGGCGCCGCGAGCTCGACGTCGACCACGGTGGCCAGCGCGCGGGTGACCTCGACGCGCACGGCGTCGTCAAGCGCGATCGTTCGGTCCGGCTCGTCGACCGGCGTCAGGCCGAGCGCAGCGACGACGCAGTCCGCGAGCTGGCGCGGCTTCGTGCCGCGCGGGCCACCGCCGTCGAGATCGATCGTCTCGAGCTGCGCGACCACCGCCGCCACCACCGCGTCGTGGCTCGCGAGCGCCGAGCGGTCGGTGGGGTCGAGCGGCGGGAATGCCTGCGCGAGCTCGGCCAGCACGCGATCGAGCCCGGCGTGGGCGCAGACATCGAAGAACGCGAGCAGCAAATCGCGTGCGAGCGAGGCGAGGCTCATGCCAGGCTTGCGGCTACCGTGGAGGCGCGCCGCGTGGTCCTGGAGCGCGGCGATCCTGCGTCCTGGAAAATCGACTGGCATTGGGATCCACGCTAGGTGGTCGGCTTCTCGTAGTCGATCTGGTGGGCGTCCTTGGCGATCGCTGTCACCACCGCATCGGGCGCCAGCGTCAGACGGAGCGCGGAATAGAAGATCGCGAGTGCGAAACCGATGACGACGACGATGTCGACCCAGTTCGGCAGCACCTCGTAGCCACCGCCGTAACGCCCGAGCGCGCCGAGCGCGACATGTCCGCCGAACCACGGCACCATCCAGATCGCGTTTCGCAGCGTGGCCGCGGCGCCGGTGCGCTGGCGCCAGGCTCCGATCGTGAACAATCCGAGCCCGAGCACCATCACGCACACGAGCTTCCACGTCGTCGCGAAGCCGCCCCAGTAGAGGATGAGGTTGGCCGCACAGAACGCCGCCGGAAGTACGATCTTCGGAAGCGGCACGCGATACGCGCGCGGTCGACGACCATCGAGCTTGTGGAGCGCCGCGAGCGACAGCGGCGCGAAGGCGTACATGATCGCCGTGGCTGCGGTGACCGCGGCTACGAGAGCGTTCCAGCTCTTGAACGGTCCGAGGGCCAGGCATCCGACGACGAAGGCCACGAGGATCGACACGACCGGCACGCCCTTCTTGCTCGTGCTGGCCAGCGCGCTCGGCATCTCGCGCTCTTCGCCGAGCGCGTAGGATAGACGTGCCGAGGTTCCGACGTAGACGATCCCGGTGCCCGCCGGTGAGATGACCGCGTCGATCAGAAGCGCCTTGGCGAGCCAGACGGCGCCGACCGCGAGCGCCAGCGAGTACCATGCGCCGTAGGCAGACGGGTCACTGCCGAGCGGCTTGGCCCAGCCGTGAAGGACGTCGCTCGGCTTGAGCGCACCGATCATCGCGACCTGGAGAAGCGCGTAGAGCACCGCACCGATCGCCATCGCGCTCAGGATCGCGCGCGCCAGATCCTTCTTGGGGTTTCGGGCCTCGCCGGCGAGCTGCCCTGCCTGTTCGAAACCCTGCAGCGCGAACACGACGCCACCGGTCAGCGCGGCGAACACGCCGTGGAAACCGAACGGCATGAAGCCGCCGCCCGCATGAAAGTTGTCGGGGTTGAACTGCGTGCCAGCCACGACGACGACGGCGAGGAACGGCACGACGGTTTTCCAGACGACGACGATGATATTGCTGTCGGAGAGGAACTTCGCGCCTCCGAGATTGATCGATGTGAAGACCACCATCAGGAGGAGCGCGACGACGAGCCCGGTCCCGTTGAGGAGACCGGCATCGGGCCCGGCGCTGTGGAGCATGTTGAAGTTCGTGTGCACCCAGTCGACGCTGTTCACGTACGTGATCGCCGCCACCACCTCGATCGGCGGAATGAACACCGCCTGGAGCCACGATGCCCAGCCGGCGGCGAAGCCGGCGATCGGGCCATGCGAATAGTACGGGTATCGCGCCGCGCCGCCCGCGACGGGAT
>VBLP01000670.1:14701-26390 GCA_005887925.1 Deltaproteobacteria bacterium
AGGCCATAGAAGCCGACGGACCTTCGGAGCTGACCACTCCGGACGGTTTCGAGCGTCATCGGATCCGGCCCTTGTGGGAACGCATGGCTGCAGACGATATCACCGCGTCGGGCCCAACCATGAGCGGATCGCACGGTCGATCTCGCTCATTTCTGGACCCCGGCGAGGGCGGCCTGGAACGCGATCGCCGGGCGTGCGATCGAGGTCAGGTAAGCGAGGTCGATCCTGGCAAACACGTCCCCGCCTTTTTCATCGAAGTGCGGATTCGCGAACGGATTGTGCTCGGAGTACACCACCGCGGGCACGCCGATCTCCCACATCGCGAAGTGGTCGCTGTTGGCGCCGATGCAGCCGCGCTTGACGTGGAGCGTCGAGTAGCTCGCGACGATGGCGGCGAACTGGTCGCCGAGCGCCGGGAAGTCGAAGCTGCTCGTGGCGTTGCGACCGCAGCTGAACACGTCGACCGCGGCGACCAGGGCGAAGCCCTCGCTCTGCGACAGCGCCTTGATGTACGCGGCGTAGGCGCGCGCGCCTGCAAGACCGGCGACCTCCTCCTCGTCGCTGGCGACGAACCGCACGGTGAGCGCGAGCTGGCTCCTGTGCTTGACGAACAGGCGCGCGGTCTCGAGCATGATAGACATCCCGGACATGTCGTCGTCGGCGCCGGGGTTGGAGGTCTCGCTGCCGACCGGGCCGATGCTGTCGTAGTGGACGATGACGATGACCGAGTCGGCCGACGGTCCGCGCAGGATGGCCTCGACGTCGTCGCCGGGGCGGGGATGGCCGGCGGCCTGGTAGTGGAGCGGCTTGATCTCGAGGCCGAGGTTCTGCATCGTCTGGGTCCAGTAGTCGCGGAACTTCTGGCGGCCGATGTCGTCGAAGCGCTCGCCGAGCATGATCGACGTGCCGTTGACCGTGACCGGCACCTCGCCCGACAGCTCGCGCATGACCTGCGTGATGCGGGCGCCGTCGACCTCATCGAAGATCACCTCGAGATCGCCGGTCGCGGGCGCGCCTTCGTCGACGGCGCCACCGGCGTCGACGCCGGCGCCGGGGCGCTCGGAGCCGCCGTGGCACCCGATCAGAAGGGCGATCGCCACCACCTGGATTCGCATGACCGGAGCGTACGCGCGTTGCGCCCCGCCATCATCGTCGATCGCGCGGCGATCGAAGATAAGCTCGACCCATGTCGCTCTATGCTCTCAACCTCTTCGATCTCGCAGATAACGACGACTACCTGGCGTACTCGAGGCGCAGCGTCGCAGCGGTCGGCAAGCACGGCGGCAAGGTCATCGCGCTCGGTCGGCTCGATGCCGACGCCACTCCGGATCCCGGCGACACACCTCCGCGCCAGGTCATGGTGCTGGTCGAATGGCCGGATCGCGCGGCGTTCGACGCCTTCCAGCGCGATCCGGAGCATCACGACCTTCACCCCCTGCGCAGAAACGGCACGCGCAGCTACCTGTGGTGGGCCTACGAGCGCCTCGCCGATCTGCGCCCGTTGCTCAAGCGCTGACACTCTCGATCTTGATATGTCCCGAGTGCTGGGCTGCTGATCTGGCAATCCAGCCGATCGTGAGATCGGTTGTGTTGCGACCTCGGCGGAGCGTTCTCCGACGCAACCTGACGTATTACAGATGACGTAATGTGGTCGCAGCGATCGGGTGGTCCGGTGTCGGGATCTTCATACCCGCCGGATGACATGGCGCGGCATCCGCAGTCTCTTGATCCTGTAGTCGCCGATCGAGGTTGACGTCGGGGACCCTCCCGGCGACCTTGTCGCCGCTCGAGGCACGCCGTGCAGCACCGGCGCGCTCCATTCTCGAAGGAGCCCGACATGAACGCTCGTTACCGATGGCTCGATTGTTGTTTCATCGCCGCGGCCGCAATCCTTGCTCGTGGCGAGCACAGGACTGCTGAGCGAACGGTCGATTCCGGGGAGGGGGCCGATGTCGATCGCGGCGGACTCGGCGAGCACGAGGCCGGCGAGATCGCCAACGACGATTACTTCTACCTCCAGCGCCGGATGCCCGACGGGCGGATCAACGTCCAGGCGCGGTTCCGCGCGTTGACCCACGCCCGGTTCATGCGCGCGCGGACGATCGCGTTCTCCGGTCTCGATGCGGCGGGCACCTGGCAGCTGGAGGGACCGCTCAATGTCGGCGGGCGCGTCCCCGACGTGGTCGGTGATCCCGCCAACGCCAGCAAGTTCTACGTCGGCGCTGCGGCCGGCGGCGTGTGGAAGACCACCGACGGCGGCGCGACGTTCACGCCGATCTTCGATGGTCAGGGCAGCCCGGCGATCGGAGCGCTCGCGGTCGATCCCCGCGACTCGAACATCCTCTATGTCGGGACCGGAGAATCCAACCCCGGAGCCGGGAACAGCACGTTCCCCGGCGACGGCGTGTGGAAGACCACCGACGGCGGCGCGACCTGGCAGCACCTGGGGCTGGACCCGACGCTGGCGATCGGCCGCATCGTGATCGATCCGAAGAACCCCAACAATATATTCGTGGCGGCGCTGGGAGGCCTGTTCGCGAGGAACGTCGATCGCGGCGTCTACCGATCACAGGACGGCGGGCTGACCTGGACCAAGGTGCTGTTCGTGTCGGATATCGCCGGCGCGGTCGATCTGGCGATCGATCCGGTCGATCCGAGGCGCGTGTTCGCCGCCACCTGGGAGCGCATTCGCATGCCGAGCCAGCGCCTCTACGGCGGCCTTGGCAGCGGCCTGTGGCGCTCGGTCGATGGCGGCACGACGTGGGCCCGGCTGACCTCCGGACTGCCGGCCACCACCACCGAGGAGAGCCGGATCGGCGTGGCGATCGCGCCGTCGTCGCCGAGCACGGTCTATGCCGTCTTCTACCGCAAGTCCGATCAGGGGCTCGATGGCTTGTTCCGCTCGCTCGACGGCGGCAACACCTGGACGCGGCAGTCGGCGACCAACCTGACCGGCATCATCGGCGCCCAGGGGTTCTGGGCGGGACGCATCTTCGTCCACCCCACCAACGCGTCGGAGATCTGGGTCGACGGCATCGGCCTGGGACGCTCGACCGACGGCGGCGCGTCGTTCGCATCGGTCGGCGGGATGCACGTCGATCACCACGCACAGTGGTTCTTCCCGGCCAACCCCGCGACCATCCTGAAGGGGAACGACGGCGGCCTGTACCGCTCGACCAACGGCGGCACCTCGTGGACGCACTTCAACAACCTGCCGATATCGCAGTTCTACACCGTCGAGGCGCACCCGGCGGAGCCGTTCAAGCTCTACGGTGGGACGCAGGACAACGGGGTCAAGCGCACCGTCACCGGCGGGCTCTCCGACTGGTCCAACGTGATCGGCGGGGACGGGCTCGAGGTCCACGTCGATCCCAAGAGCACGCAGGTGATCTATGCCGAGTCGCAGTTCGGCGCGCTGCGGCGGTCCACCGACGGCGGCAGCACGTTCAGCTCCGCGACCTCCGGGCTCACCGGCCGGCTGGGCTGGAAGACGCCGCTGGTGATCGATCCGGCGAGCACCGGCACCGGCCTCACCAGCACGATCTACCTGGGCTCGAGCATGCTGTTCCGATCCACCAACTCCGCCGGGTCGTGGACCCAGATCAGCGGAGACCTGACCAACGGCAACCAGGGCGTCAACGGCGTGGTGTTCGGGACGATCACGACGATCGCGGTCGCGCCCTCCAACCCGAACGTGATCTACATCGGCACCGATGACAGCAACGTGTGGGTCACGCGGGACCGCGGGATGACCTATACGCGCATCGACGCGGGCTTGCCGGACATCTGGGTCACGCGGGTCGCGGTGGATCCAGCCAACGACGCGATCGCCTACGTGACCCTCTCCGGCTTCAGCATCGACCACCCGCTCACCCACGTGTTCCGCACCACCGACCACGGCGCCACCTGGACCAGCATCAGCAGCGACCTGCCGGACGCGCCGGTCAGCGACATCGTGATCGATCCGAGCCAGACCTCGACCCTCTACGTGGGGACCGACGTCGGCGTGTTCGTGTCGCACGACACCGGCGCCACCTGGGCGCCGCTGGGCACGGGGATGCCCGACGGCGCGGTCGTCTCGAACCTCAAGCTCCTCCCCGGCTCGCCGCCGACCCTGCTGGCGGCGACCTACGGCCGCTCGATCTTCTCCATCGAGGTGCCGAGCGCGCCCGCCGTCACCGTGATCGATGCGCACTTCGACGCCGACGCCGATGGCTTCAGCTATGCCGACGATGCGTTCCGCGGCACTGCGCAGCCCGCCTACGCGAGCGGCACGCAGATCGCCACCGGCGGCTTCACCGGGGGCGCCCTGCGCGTGGCGCTGGGCGGGATCGACGATGCCGTCATCACGAACATGTCCGGCGGCTGGTCCCGCACCTTCGACCTGCCGCGATCCGGCCATCTGCGGGTCTCGCTGCGCATGCAGGTGACCCAGACCTCGGAGTACGAATCCAACGAGCTGAGCCAGGGCCTGGTGAGCATCGATGGCACGCTCGTCGGGACCGAGACGAACGACTTCGTTTCCCAGATCGCCGGCGACGGCAACGGCGGTGCGCCGCGAACCACCGGCTTCCAGCTGGTGACGCTCGATCTCGGCACGCGGGCGGCGGGGAGCCACCGGCTGACGCTGGGCGGCTTCAACAACCAGAAGACGTTCAATAACGAGTCCACCGAGATCCTGATCGACGACGTGCTGCTGACCGAGGACTGACCGCCGCGCGCGTTGCCGCGTGATCAAGCGGGCGTCGGCTGCGATCGAGCCGCCCGGACCCGCTCGGCGAGCGCGCTGACGTCGGGATCGGCCGCGCCGAAGGCGTGCAGCGCGCGATCGAGCTCGAGCACGTAGTCGACGTTGCTGCCGCTGGGGCCGTGGGATCGCCGGACGATGTCCGCCGTCACCTCCAGCGGCTCGGGGCCGATGAACTGGGGATTGGCCGGCGTGGCGATGTACAGAAGCCCTGCGACGGTCTCCACGACGCGGCCGGCCTGCTCGCCGGCGGCGAGGCCGATGTCGATGGTCACGCGCGCGTAGCCGCCTTGCTCGCGGACCTCGAGGGCGGCCTCGATGTCCGGCCACGCGTCGCGCGCGATGGCGTAGGCCATCCCCCACACCGCGCCGTCGCCCGGGACGAGCGTGAGCACGCGGCCCGGCGCCTCGACGGTGCCGCGATGATCGGTCGATGCCTGCCAGAACCGGCGGGCCCAGCCCTCGACGCGACCGGCGCGGCGCGCGACGTACGCCATGGCCGGCCGCCACACCAGGGACCCGTAGCCGAAGACCCACACGGGCGCATCGGCCGTCATCTGCATGCGTGGATCGTCGATGATCGCGATGTCGATCGCAAGCGAGCGCGAGACCAACGCCGTTCCTGCGACGCCCGGCGGCGCCGATCGCCTGTACTACGGCGCATACATGCCGGGCGAGAGGCGATCTACCTCGCGAAGATGCTGTGACGCCAGCGTCGCCGTGATAGACACCAGCCATGACCGAGCCCGAGATTCGCACGTCCTCCGTCACCGTCCCCGTCGCCGACGGCACCACGATGGGCGGCTATCTGGCGACACCCGGCGCGGCGCCCGGACGGCGCGCCGCGATCCTCGTGATCCAGGAGATCTTCGGCGTCAACGCGCACATCCGCGACGTGACCGATCGCTTCGCGCGCGCCGGCTACGTCGCGCTCGCGCCCGAGATCTTCCACCGCTTCGCGCCCGGCTACGAGGGCTCGTACGAGGACATCCCGGCGAGCATCGCGCTCACCGCGAAGCTGACCACGGAGGGCGTGCGGGTCGATCTCACCGCCGCGCACGCGTGGCTCGCCGCGCGCGACGACGTGCGCCCCGACCACATCGCCGCCATCGGCTACTGCATGGGCGGCCGGCTCGCGTTCGTCGCCAATGCCACGCTGCCGCTCGGCGCCGCGGTGTCGTATTACGGCGGCGGCATCGCCACCAACAACCTCGATCTCGCCGGCGCGCTGCACGGGCCGCAGCTGCTGGTGTGGGCCGGCAACGACCCGTGGATCCCGCCGGCCGACCGCGACCGCGTGCACGCGGCCGTGCGCGACGCGGGCAAGCGCTACGTGAACGTGGAGTTCTCGGGCGTCAACCATGGCTTCTTCTGCGACGCGCGCAGCGACTACGACGCCGGCGCCTCGCGCCAGGCCTGGGCGCTCACGCTCGCGTTCCTCGACCACTGGCTGCGCGCCGCCTGAGTGCACGCGCCGCGATCACGGCACCAGCCAGCGCGACACCGCACGGACCGTAACGATTCCAGGGGTTGATGGCCAGGAAGATCCGCGCGACGCGACGCGCGGTCGCCAGTCGTGAATGATCCCGCCGGCTGTGCCGGCGCAGAGGGGGCGGGAAAGCCCCCTATCGATCGAGACGGAACATGAACCCTTGACCGAAGGTCAAGGCTTCATGTGTAGAGTGGCGGCATGAGATCGGTGGTTGTCCTGGTCGCCCTCCTGCCGGCGTCGGCGTCGGCGTTCACGCTCGAGCAGGTCATGTCGGCGCCGTTCTGCAGCGGGCTCGTCGCCGCCGAGCGCGCTCCCCGCATCGCCTGGACCGTGAACCTGCGCGGCGAGCGCAACGTGTGGGCCGCCGAGGCGCCGGCCTGGCGGCCGCACGCCGTCACCCACTACCGCGGCGACACCGGCATGGCGCTCGGCTCGCTCGCGATCAGCCCCGACGGCAAGATCGTCGTGTTCGCGCGCGGCGGCGAGGGCGAGCGCACGCCGAACCCGACGAGCCTGCTCAAGCCACCCAGGCGCCAGGTCCTCGCCGCGGCGGGCGACGGCAGCAGCGAGCCGCGGCTGCTCGGCGACGGCGGCGACGATCTGCAGCTGTCGCCCGATGGCTCGAAGGTCGCGTGGGTCGCCAAGAAGCAGCTGTGGATCGCGCCGGTCGACGCCGGCGCCCCGGCGCGCGCGGTCACCGAGCTCGAGGGCGACGTCCACGATCCGAGGTGGTCGCCCGACGGCAAGCACCTCGCGTTCTGGGTCGATCGCAAGTCGCACACGCTGATCGCGGCCGTGGATCTCGACGGCGAGGCGCTGCGCTGGATCGCGCCGTCGACCGAGCGCGACGTCAGCCCGCGGTGGTCGCCCGACGGCCGCAAGCTCGCCTTCGTCCGCATGGCCGGCCTCGAGCGCAAGCTGCCGGTGATCCCGGTGCGGCCGCAGCCGTGGTCGGTGTGGCTCGCCGATGCGCAGACCGGCAAGGGACGCGCGGTGTGGCAGAGCGGCAGCGCGGCCCGCGATTCGGCGCCCGACTGGTTCGCGGCCGACCTGCTGTTCTTCGCCGGCGAGCGCCTCGTGTTCGGCTCCGAGCAGGACGGCCGCCTCCACCTCTACTCGCTCGACCCGGCGGGGGCGGCGCGCCGGCTCACCACCGGCGACTACGACGTCGAGCACGCGCGGCCCGCGCCGGACCGCCGCACCATCCTGTTCACCTCGAACCAGGGCGACGCCGACCGCCGCCACGTCTGGCGCGTGCCCGCCGACGGCAGCGCGCCGCCGCAGCCGGTCACCCGGGGCGACGGCATCGAGGCCGCGGCCGTGCAGACCGCCGACGGCACCGTCTTCGTGCTCGCCGCGAGCGCGCGCCTGCCGATCCTGCCCGCGCGCGTGCGCGGCACCGCGCTCGAGGTGATCGCGCGCGAGCTCGTGCCGCCCGAGTTCCCCGAGCGCGAGCTCGTCGTGCCGCAGCCGGTGAGTTTCCGCGCCGCCGACGGGCTGACCGTCCATGGCCAGCTGTTCGCGCCGGCCTCCTGCAAGTCGGGCTGCCGGGCGGTCGTGTTCAGCCACGGCGGGCCGATCCGCCAGATGCTGCCGGCGTGGCACTACCTCTACTACTACGCCAATGCCTACGCCGAGAATCAGTTCCTCGCCAGCCAGGGCATGGTGGTGCTCTCGGTGAACTACCGGCTCGGCATCATGTACGGCCATGACTTCCGCGAGGCCCCCGGCGCGGGCTGGCGCGGCTCGGCCGAGTACCAGGACATCCTCGCGGGCGCCGGCTACCTCGCGTCGCTGCCGCAGGTCGACAAGAAGCGCATCGGGCTCTGGGGCGGCTCGTACGGCGGCCTCCTGACCGCGCTCGGCCTCGCGCGCAGCTCGGACGTGTTCAAGGCCGGCGTCGACTTCCACGGCGTGCACGACTGGTCGGCGTTCCTCGACCGCTGGGAGGATGGCGTCGCCGACGCGCCCGACAAGAAGGAGGCGACCGAGCTGGCGTTCAGGTCATCGCCGGTCGCCGACGTCGCGCGCTGGCGCTCGCCGGTGCTGTTCATTCACGCCGACGACGATCGCAACGTGCCGTTCGACGAGACCGCCGATCTGGTGCAGCGGCTGCGGCGCCAGGGCGTGCGGATCGAGGAGATCGTCTATCCCGACGACATCCACGACTTCCTCTTGTGGCGAAACTGGGTCGACGCGTACCGCGCCACCGCGGCGTTCTTCGCGCGCGAGCTGTAGCCCGCGGGATCGCTCCGGCTAGACCAGCGCCTCGACGAAGTTGCCGTGACCGTCGGTGGCGGCGAGCGTCCGGCGTGCGCCGCCGGGCCACGTCACGACATCGACGAGGAATCGCAGGCTGTCGCGCGGCCCGCCGAGCACGGCCTCGGGCTCGAGCCGCAGCCAGGCCAGCGGCGCGGCGCCCTCGCCCGCCCGCTCGATGGCGCGGGCGATGCGCTGGCGGGTCTCGGTCCGCGGGTACTGATAGAACACCGAGTGATAGACGACGGTCAGCGCATCGGGGGAGCGCCGCGGCAGCCGGGCCTCGAGCCACTCGGCGGCGTCGGCCCGCTCGACGCGCACGCCGTGGGCGACCGCCACCGCGGCGGCCGCGTCGAAGCGCGCCAGCCGCTCGGTCTGATCGGCCCAGATGTACGCGCGCAGGCGCAGCCGCTCGGCCGGATCGCGGATGTCGATCGGGTTGAGGTCGCAGGCCGCGCGCGAGCGGATCCGCGGCACGGCGCCCAGCGGCGGCGGCGGCCCGGTCCAGCGCGTCGAGATCTGCACGTCGCCATCGCCCCAGCGCCAGCTGTCGGTGTGGTACGCGAAGCGGTCCCAGTACAGGTTCATGCCGGCGCTGGCGCCGATCTCGAGCAGCTCGAGCTCGCGGTCGTGATGCGCGGCGAGGAACAGGAAGCCGGCGAGCAGTGCGATGGTCCGGCGCGTCTCGTTGGTCTGCGGCGCCGAGCGCAGGAACTCCGCGACCCAGGCCCGGTCGCGCGCGAGGAACGCGCGGGCCAGCGGCCAGACCCGCGCGATGTCCCACGCCGGCCGCGCCGCCGGGTACTCGGCCGCCAGCGCCGGATCGCGCCCCGACAGCACCGCCGCGTGCAGCGCGCTGGCGAGCCGGACCGCGACCGCGTCGGCGCGCGGCGATCGCGGCCAGCTCGCGACCAGGTCGGCGGTCGGTCCGCCGGCCGCGAGATCGCGCGCGAGCTCCTCGAGCAAGCGCGCCATGAACGGCGAGCCGTAGCTCTCGCAGTGGCGGGCCTGCTCCACGAAGTGATCGATGACCGCGGATGACATCGGTCATTGATCGCTGGAACCGGCGCGCCAGGCAAGCGCGCCGTGGTCGATGTCGGCATGCGCTACGAGCACGAGTTGAGGCGTCTGCCTTCGAGTGCCAGAGTTCCCGACGCGGCAGCATCGGCCGGGAGGTTCGCGCACTCCGCTGCTACAAGATGCCGCCCGAGGCATTCTCATGAATCAACTCTTGAAGACAATGGCATTGTCAGGCGCTCTGGCCGTATGTGCGATGCTCGCCGGTTGCGGGACCGCGTCTCCGCCCGATGACCCGGCCGCCGAGGCGAAGGCGTCGTCTGCGATCGTGACGACCAGCGCGAGCGAGTGCGACGCGTTCTGCCGGGGCCAGGGCGGCCCGTACTATCTCTACACGTTCGCGACCTCCGAGACCGCGTGCAGCCAGAAGGGCGGTCAATGGTTCACGGCCGATCAGGGCTACTTCGGGTCGGATCCCGGCTGCTGCTGCAAGTGCGTCGAGCCCGGCGAGTGCCTGTAGCACAGCCGGCGACTCGCCTCGCCGGCGGCACGGCGGCTCCCGTCACCACGCCGCCTCCTCGTCGAGCTGCCAGCGCGCTCCGTCCGCGGTGCGGCGAAGCGACGTCGCGCACGGCGCGATCAGATCGACGCGTACGACGATGCGCCTGGCGACCTGCGGGTCGCGCGCGGTCGTGATCCGCCGCACCGGGCTGCCGAGCGCCGTCACATCGCGGCCGCCCTCGAGCGCAGGGTCGAGCTCGGCGCCATCGATGACGAGCTGCGCGGTGTAGCGCGTGTGCGCCGCCTCGGTGATCCGCGCGTGCGCGGGCACGACCAGCGCGACCTGGCCGGTCCCGTTGCGACCGGCGAAGGACACCGCGGCGCGCGCGGAGCCGACGTGCGGTTCGCCGACCGCGGCGACGCGCGGGGTCTCGGGCGACGGAGCGGAGCGCGCATCGCGCACGCCGGAGCGCGCATCGCGCGCGGCGGGGCGTGGGTCCGGCCCGGCAGCCGGTGCGCGTGGCGCGGGCTGGGTCGCGGCCGCCGCCTGGCGGCGCTGTGCGTCGCGGGCCGCCGTCTCGGCGCGCGTGCGCTGGTCCTCGAGGGCCGCGAGCGCCGCGCGCGTCCGGTCGAGCTCTCGCGCCGTGTCGGCGACCGCGCGCTCCACATCTGCGCGGTGGCGCTCGGCCTCGTCGATCGCACGGCGCGCCGTCGCGAGGCGCTGCTCGGCGGCGCGCGCCTCGGCCTGGCGCTCGCGGTTGTCGGCGGTGGTGGCGCGGGCTGCCGCGACGGCTGCGTCGCGCTCGCGCACGGCCGCGGTCACCGCGTCGCGCGCCGCGGTCTCGCCGGAGCGGGCGGCCGCGTTGGCCGCGCGGGCGCGCGCTTCGATGTCGGCGGCAGCGGCCGCCTTGCGCTCGATCTCGGCGAGCTGCTGCCGCGCCTCGCGCAGCATCCGCTCGGCGTCTGCGCGGGCGGCCTCCGCGCCCTGGCGATCGACCTCGACCTGGTGGCGCTCGGCCGCCGCGGCCAGCCGGGCGGCCTCGGCGTGCGCGCGCGCGACGTCGACCTCCGTGCGTGCCGCCCTGGCCTCGGCGCGCGCCCGTGCGGCCTCGGCGCTGGCCGCCTCGGCGTCGCTGCGCGCGGCGCTCGCCTCGGCGTGGGTCCGGGCGATCGCCTGCTGGGTGCGCGCGGCGAGCTGGGCCTCGGTCGTCGCGAGATCGCGCGCGCTGGACTCCTTGAGCGCTGCGGCCTCGGCGCGCCACCGGGCCGCCTCGGCGCGGGCCGCCTCGGCGTCGCGCTGCGCCGCGTGCACCGCGGCGTCGGCTTCGCGCCGGCCCTGCGCCGCCCTGGCCTCGGCGTCGCGCAGCGCGACCCGCTGCGCCTCTGCGTCGCGGCTGGCCGAGGCCTCGCCGGCCCGGCGCTCGACCGCGCTCGCCGCGCTCGCCTTCGCCGCCGCGGCCTCGCGCAGCGCGACCTGGGCGACCTCGGCCTCGTGCGCGGCGGTGGCCCTGGCCGCCTCGGCCTCGCGCACCGCCGCCGCCTTCGCCGCCAGCGCGCGATCGAGATCGAGCCTGGCCTGGCGCATCGCGGCCGCATTGGCCGCCTCCGCATCGCGGGTCTGGCGCTCGACCGCCCTGGCCGCCGCCACCTCCGCCTCGCGCCTGGCATCGGCG
>VBLP01000006.1 GCA_005887925.1 Deltaproteobacteria bacterium
AGGACATGGCGCAGCGCACCGATCAGGACATCACCACGGTGTTCGGCGAGCACCCGACGACGACCGCGCCGCCGGCGCCCAATCCGTTCGGCAACGCGCCGCTACCCGATCGCCCCAAGACGCCCAAGCCGGGCGAGGGCAGCGGCTCGGCGAGCACGCCGGCGGGCACCGGCAGCGCCGCGCCCGGGGCCGCACCAGGAGCTGCCCCGGCCAAGACCGAGGCGCCCAAGGGCGACGCCAAGGGCGCGAAGTCCGAGCCCAAGGGCGGCTGGTAAGCGCAGCGCTGCGGGCGCTCGGCGCCGAGGCGGACCGTCCCGCGCCGAAACGAAACAAGCTCGCATGGGTTGATGGCCAGGAAGATTCGCGCGACGCGACGCGCGGTCGCCAGTCGTGAATGATCCCGCCGGCTTTGCCGGCGCAGAGGGGCGGGAAAGCCCGCTATCGATCGACCGCCGCACACGCCTCGTGAGAGGTCGTGCGCGGCGGGGCTCGTCGCCCGGGACGCGCGCGGAGCGCTACCGGGTGCAGCTGAACGGGAACAGGTCGAGCGAGAATGCGCGGACGCTGCCGACGTCGGCGAACGCGTTGTCGGTCGCGTGCAGCACCCACGTGCCGTCGCCGGGGTCGCCGAAGTACGCCGTGAGCGGCTGCGTCGGCCGGAACGTCCCGGTGAACGGAGCCTGCGCGATCGTGACGTTCTGGACCGAGCTGGCCGCTCCGTCGTTGAGCAGCGTCTGGCAGAAGTTGTTGCCGCTGTTGAGGGCGCCGCCCGCCCGGTTGATCACCGTCACCGTCTTGCCGCCCGGCGAGGTCAGCGTGAAGGTCAGATCGCCGACCCAGGTGTGGTCGACGCCGACGGTGGCCGCGCCGACGGCCGCGGTGCAGGTCGCGCCGTCGATATTGAACACCACCTTGGCCAGCGGACCGGAGAACGTCACCGGGAGGTTCACGCTGACGCCGGTCGCGTTGGCGTCGGGGATCGGGACCGGCGGCCCGGTGTAGGCGAAGTGGCTCGGCGTCGTGCCGGGACGGCCGGTCGAGACCGTGAAGTTGAACACGACCGGATGCGGCCCGTTGCCGGTGTAGTTCACGGTGAGGGTGAACGGCAGGAGCGAGCCGCACGGCGTGGCGTTGTCGACGAAGAACGCGAACGGGATGGTGTTGGTCGACGAGCCCTCCGAGGCGACGGTCGGGTAGGGCGACATGCCCTGGAGGATGAGCACGTTGGGCGAGCTCGAGGTCAGCGTGGCCGACACCGCCGTGGCCGCCGCGCCACCGCCGTTGGTCAGGGCGACGTTGAGCTGCGCCGCGCCACCGGGCACCACGACGTCGATGCCGAGCGGGATGACGGTCACGGTGCCGCGGGCGAGCGTCGTCGCGGCCTTGGCGCCGGCGCGGCTGAGCGAATCGAACGCCGACACGATGCCGCGGCCGCTGTTGCGGTCGCTGCCGAGCTGCGCGATGTCGATCGAGCCGGTGAGCATGGCGGTGCGGATCTTCGCCGGTGTCGAGGTCGGAACGGCCGACTTGATCAGCGCGGCGATCGCGCCGGCGTGCGGCGCCGCGGCCGACGTGCCGAAGAACGGGTTGAGGCCCGAGAGCGGTGGCAGCGTGGTGGACACGCCATCGGCGGCCGCGAGGTCCGGCTTGGTGCGGCTGATGCCGCCGCGGCTGGCGAAGGTCAGGCCGGGGTGAGCCGGATCGATCGGCTGGTTGTTGCGATCGAAGAAGATACGGCGCGGACCGTCCGAGCTGAACAGCTCGATCGGTGTGGTCGGGCCGGACGTGAACAGGCCGTTGACCGCCTCGGCGGCGTCGACCGCTGCGACCGCGAATGCATCGGTCGCCGAGTTGTGGCCGTAGACCGAGCCGCCGGTCGAGACCGCGAACTCGCCGCCGAAGAGCACGGTGTGGATCGCGCGGACCTCGGCGTTGGGGTGCGCGGCCACCACGATGCGGAACCCGGCCTCGATGCTGATCCCGAGGAACTCGAACGGCAGGCCGGCGCCGTCCTGGATGTCGGTCGCCGCGGCAACGACGTTGCGCAGGTCGTTGTCGAGCACGAACAGGTCGTAGTCGTTCGACGACTGCGGGTTGGCGAGCGTGCCGGGATCTGACCAGTGCAGGATCAGCGGGCCGCCGCCGACCTCGATGCGGTTCTGGATCGCGGCGTCGCCGAAGGTGTGGACGGTGTAACCCGACGGCAGCGTCGCGAGCGTGCCCGCGCCGCGGAAGTCGCCTTCCCAGGTGCCGGAGGTGCCGTCGTCGAAGTTGCCCTCGTTGCCGGCCGACGAGAAGAACATCGCGCCGTCCGCGGTGACGTCATCGACCGCCTGCGCGATGATGTCGTCCTCGTAGGGCGACTCGAAGAAGTAGATGACGTCGTCGACGATGACGTCGCAGTGGTACGTGAAGCGCAGCGTGCGGATGTTGTCCGCGAAGCTCTCGGGGCTGGTGAACGCGGTGGCGAAGAACAGATCCGCGCCCGGTGCCAGGTCGTGGACGATCTCCATCATCGCGGTGCCTTCGCCCGCGCCGGGACGGCCGCTCTGGCCGGGGACCGTGGTCGTGTTGGTGGGCAGGTCGCCGCTGGCGATCGCGTCCTCCTTGAAGTCATCGCTGTCCGACAGGATGCCGACCCTGACGCCGGTGCCGTCGACGCCGAAGAACTTGCGCGCGCGGTCGGCCTGCTGCGCCTTGTCGCCCTGGCTGGTCGCCGCGCCCAGGTTGGTGTCGCCACCGATGAAGATGTCGCTGCCAGCGGCGGTGTCCTGCGCGGTCGGTGCAGGCGGCGGGGTCTCGCTCGCGAACGAGGCCTGGCTGCTCCACGCGCGCGAGGCGGCCTGGATCGCGGCGATGCGGTCGGCGCGCGTGCCGGTGTGCGACTTGGCGAGGTTACCGGGCCGGTCCATCCGCCGCGTCATCGCCATGAACGCGGGATGGATCGACGTGACGGCCGCGTCCGCGGCGAGCGTCTCGAGCTGATCGGGCGGCAGCCAGGCACGCGCGCTGCGCGCCCGCAGATCGACTACCTGGCCGCCGAGCGTGGTGATCTGGGGGCCGACCGTGGTCATGTCGCCCTTGATGTCGACCAGGTAGCGGCCGCTGGCATCGATCTGGTCGAGGCTCGTGATCTGCGGCGGCGGCGCCTTGGGATCTTTGGGATTGGTCGCGGTCTGCGCTCTCGCGGCGTCGAAGCGGCCGCTCTTGGCGTAGAGCAGCGACGAGGAGATCTTGCGCTGGGCCGGCGTGCGCGCCGCCTTCTCGGCGATCAGCGCCTCCATCTGCGCCATCACCGCCGGTGACAGCTGCATCTCTCCCGTGCCAGGGGTGGACGTGGGCGCCATGTCCGAGCCGCACCCGGCCGCGGTGATGGCACCTACCGCAACCGGTAACCAAAGACGCTTCATCGAGATTCTCCCCGTTGTGAAAGGGCAGACCAGCGGACAACCGCGAATCGGTCAGGCGCGCCGGACAGTCCCAAGGCGACCCACGACGTGATGGTCCTCACTCTGGGGAGGCAGTGCTCGACCCGGTGCCCAGGCAAATACTGAGCCTACATTGCACCATATTTCGGGAAGCACTGTTGCAAAATACATCACGTGTGAAGGTGCCAGACATTACCGGAAGCGCTGAGAGAACCCCAGAGGCAAAGCTTCGGCGAAGGGGCGAGGTCGCTGGATTATGTTGTCATGATGAGATTCCGACGTAGCGAGACAACTCGTCACGCAAAGCCGCGATCTCCCGTGAGAGCTCTCAGACAGCTCGATCTCGCTATTTTCATTGGTTAGGCGACGACCTGCATGACGGTGAAGGTCGTTCTTTAACGGCAAACTAAGGATATGAAAGAGCTTTCCTTACTACGTGGTCAGATCATCGAATCCGAGGCTCGCGGACCCTGTCGCGAGATCCACGCTCGGCGGATCTTTTGACAAAGGCCCCGGGGGCTTGACCGAGCGCCATGGCGCACGCACGACCGTTTGCGATGGTCACCCACGGGCGTCGAGCCAGACCTCTACCGCCCGATCAGGTGGGCCCGGCTCTGGAATAGAGGCAACCCGTCATCCGGTCCAAGGATCCGTAACTCAGCGAGGAACCACGATGACACCGTTACGTACTCTCCTGGCCGCCGCTGCTGTCGTCGGTCTGATCGGCACCGGCGCTGCGCTGCGTCCAAGCGCGAGCGCCTCGCCGTCGGTGTTGACCGATGGCTCGATCCCCGACGTCGCCGAGCGCGTCGTCGACAGCGTCGTGAACATCTCTTCTTCTCATGTGGTCGCGGGAGGCCCTGCGGCGCTCGACCCGTTCTTCTCCGACCCGTTCTCCCCCGGGTACGGCAGCCCCGGTGATCGCAAGGCGATGAGCAAGGGCTCCGGCGTGGTCGTCACCGTGGGCGGGCGGATCCTGACCAACGCCCACGTCGTCAAGGACGCCGAGGACATCAAGGTCACGCTGCACGACGGCAACGACTACGATGCCAAGGTCGTCGGCGTCGATCCCAAGGCGGATCTCGCCGTGATCCAGCTCAAGGGCAGCCTCCCGGCGCTCAAGCCGCTGACCTTCGGCGACTCGTCGACCCTGCGGCTCGGCGAGGTCGTGCTCGCGATCGGCGATCCGTTCGGTGTCGGCAAGTCGGTGACCATGGGCATCGTCTCGGCCAAGGGCCGCGTCGGCATGAAGATCGAGGAGTACGAGGAGTTCATCCAGACCGATGCCGCGATCAACCCGGGCAACTCGGGCGGCGCGCTCGTCAACCTCAAGGGCGAGCTGGTCGGCATCAACACCGCGATCGCCTCGAACACCGGCGGCTACGCCGGCATCGGCTTCGCGATCCCGAGCAACATGGCGCGCCCGATCATGGAGGCGCTGGTCAAGGACGGAAAGGTGTCGCGCGGCTACCTCGGCGTGCGCGTCGCGACGATCACGCCGGGCATCGCCAGGGAGCACAACCTGCCGGCGCCGCGCGGCGCGTTCGTCTCCGACGTCGAGCCCGACAGCCCGGCGGCGAAGGCCGGCCTGGCGCAGGGTGACGTCGTGGTCGGGCTCAACGGCACCGAGATCAAGTCCAGCGAGATCCTCCACAACGCGGTCGCGACCTTCAAGCCGGGTACGACCGTCGATCTCGCGATCATCCGCAAGAACGGCAACCGGGCCACGCTCAAGACCCGGCTCGCCGAGATGCCGTCCGACGACGAGCAGGCGAGCCAGCCGCGCGGCCGCCGGCAGCAGCAGCGCCCGCAGCGCCTGCAGCAGCGCCCGCAGCAGTGGCCGTGATGGGGAGTTGAGCGGGGGGGGCCGCCGGCCACGCGCGGGCGCGTGACGCGGCGGGGGTAGTGTCAGACGCGCGCGGCATGCTGCGGAGGTGAGTCATCCCTGGGCCTGGGCCGCGCTGGCGATCGCCGTGCTCGCCGGCGCGTTGCTCGCGCTGGTGATCGCGCGGTGGCTCGCGGCGTGGCGCGGATCGTGGCGGGCGCGGCGGCGCGCGGCGCGGGCGGGCGCGGGCGAGCAGGCCGCGGCGGTGCTGCTCGAGCGCGCCGGGTTCCGCATCCTCGCCGAGCAGCCCCGGACGGCGTGGGCGCCGCGGATCGACGGCGAGCCGCAGTGGACCGAGCTGCGCGCCGACTACCTGGTCGAGGCGCGCGGCGAGCTCCTGGTCGCCGAGGTCAAGACCGGCGACGCCGCGCCTAGCCTTCAGACCGCGGCGACCCGGCGCCAGCTGCTCGAGTACCATGTCGCGTTTGCCGCCGACGGCGTGCTGCTGGTGTGCCCCGAGCGCGGCGCGATCCACCGGATCGAGTTCCCCCGGCCGGCGCGGGTCGCGGCCGCCCCGCAGGGTGCCGCGGTCAGTCGCGGCGCAGCGCGGCGTCTGCCATGAGCCGCGGTGCGAGCTCGCGGGCGGCGATCGCGCGGTCGGCGCACTTGATCGGGTCGCCGGCCGCGACGCGGCGATCGGGGCTGTCGAGCAGGCGGCCCTCGCAGATCAGCGCATCGCGGAGCGCGCCGGTCTGCCACGCGCGCTCGATCACGATCCGCGCCGGCTCGGCCGCGGCCAGCTCGTCCGGCGTCGCCTCGCGCAGGCCGAGCTCGGCGACGCCGCGGCCGCCGAGCTCGATCACCAGCGCTCCGCGCGCACGCTCGAGGATCGCGACGTGGGTCCCGGGCGCGGGCTGCGGCAGGGTGGCGCGGATCGCGCGGGCGAGCTTGCCGATCGGCGTCGCGTCGCGCTCGCTCGGCGCGGCGACATTGCCGACGGTGATCCGGCCCAGGCCGCGGGTGTCCGCGGTGCGATCCTCGAGCGCGGCGGCGAGCTCGCGCGCCCAGGGCGCGCCGATCGCGTAGGCCGCGAGCGTGGCCTGGCCCCGGCGCAGCACGAGCACGTCGTTGGTCTCGCGGACGACATCGCCGGGGCCGAGCGCGACCGCGAGGCCGAGCGCGGCGACCACCCAGGCGTCGCCGACGCGGCGACCGAGCCGCGAGTCGCGTCCGACGACCATGTGCTCGAGGTGGCCGAGCAGCTCGGCGCGGCCCTCGAACCCGGGGCGGCCGCCGGCCATCACGCGGGCGCGGGCGATACGGTCGGCGCGCAGCGGGTGCTCATCGTCCTCGGCGTCCAGCACGGCGCCGAGCGCGCGCGCCATCGCGGCCGGCGCGTAGCCGGCGCGCTCGAGCAGCGCGACCGCGCGCTCGTCGGCGACCGCCTCGGCGTCGCGCCGTAGCACCAGGGCATCGTCGCCGGACGGCGGCCCGAACAGCGACACGACCGCGTGGTGGCCCTCGATGTGCGCGAGCTCGTGGGCGATCACGCCGGCGAGCTCGGCCTCCGAATCGAGCCGCTCGATCGTCGGCCGGCCGATCACGATCCGGCTGCCCGACGTGGCGTAGGTGCCGTCGTGGTCGGCGATCACGACGCGCGGTGCGCGCGGCAGCCCCGCGCCTGAGGCGAGCCGATCGGCGATGCCCTGGACGTAGGCCCGCAGCGCGGTGTCGTCGTAGAGGTCGAGCTCGGCGTCCGCCAGATCGCGCTCGACCATCCAGCCCAGGCAGGCCTCGACGTCGCGCGCCGTGCACGGCTGGGGCAGCCGGGCGCCGAGGTAGCTCGGGCGGGCGCACGCGGCGAGCGCGAGCACCGCGGCGGTGACCGACCGCACCCCGGCCGTCATCGCGCCACCTCGACGATCGCCTCGAGGTCGATCTCGGGCCGTCCGTCCGCCAGGTTGGTTCGCAGCTCCACCCGGCGCGCGAGCTTGCGGCGGGCGCGCTCGATCGCCGCCCGGATCCGCGGCCCGTCGTAGTAGTCGCCGGCGCGCAGACCCAGGCTCTGCAGCACCGCGTCGCGCGCGAGCGGGCCGACGCCGACCGCGCGCACCGAGCCGATGCGGAACCGCCGGCCCGCCGTCACCGGGATCTGCACCGTCACCGTGCCGGCGGGATCGTACGCGGTGCGCGGCGCGCCCAGCCGCGCCTCGAGCCAGCCGGCGTCGCGGTAGCGGCGCTCGAGCTCGACGAGCGCGCGCAGCATCCGGTACTCGATGTAGACCCCGCCGACCGTGTTCACCGTGCCGAGCGCGTCCTCGAGCACCGCGAGCCGCTCGGCCGCGGGGAACTCGTCGCGGGTGACGAACGTGATCCCGGCGATCCGGTAGCGCCGGCCGAGCGCGACCGCGACCTCGAGGTCGATGCGGCAGCCCGCTCGGCGAGACACCGCGATCGAGGCGGCGGCATAGCCGCGCGCGCGCAGCCCCTCGGTGGCGACCCCCGCGATCCGGGTCGTGCGCTCGGGGTCGTCGAGTGTGCCTTCCAGCACGGTCAGCTGGGGCACGGCGTTTCGCGGCGCGCCGGTCACGACGACCTCGCCGATCCGGTGCGACGAGCACGGGAAGGCGGGCGGCGCGTGGCCGACCGGCGCGGCGCCGCAGGCGGCGAGGGCGGTCAGGGCCATGAGGCGCACGAAACGTCCGCCAGCAAGCGGCGCTCCAGCTGCAAGCCCGCGACCCGGCGCTCGCGCTCGCGCCCGCGGCGCATCCCGCGATAGACGTGGTGCACCCTCGAGGCAACGTCGCGCGCATCGCGATGCCGTGTCCGGCGTGGCCCGGATCGGCGTGTTCCGCGGGCAGATTGGCCCGGCGCCGCGCGTCATCGGTATAGTCGCGCCCCATGCTCGCCCGAATCGCCCTGGTCGGCCTCGTGGTCGGCGCCTGCGCTCCGCAGCGCACCACGTTCGCCGCTCACCCCACCGCAACGCCGGCGTTCGATCGCGCAGCGTCCGATGCCAAGGCGCTCGAGATCGCCGATCGCGTGATCGCCGCCGCCGGCGGCATCGACCGCTGGAACGCCGCCAGGCAGATCCGGTGGTCCGAGTCGGTCACCACCGATCCCGGCAAGCCGCCGATCAGCTTCGACGAGGCGTGGGACCGCTGGAACGGCCGCCATTACTATCGCCTGCGCGCGGCCGGCGGCGACGCGATCGTCATGCGCGACCTCTACGGTGCCCGCCAGACCGCGTTCGGCGAGGTCGGCCACCAGCGCCAGGGCCTCAGCGGACCGGACAGCGAGCACCTGTTCGCCAGCGCGCGCGAGCGCTGGGAGCTCGACACCACGCTCCTGTTCCTGCCGTTCCTGCTCGAGGCCTCCGGCAACAAGCTCGCCCTGACCGGCGAGTTCCCCGGCGAGAACGGTCAGCCGCCGCTCGATGACCTCAAGCTGACCTTCGACCCCAAGGATCCGTCGCGCACGGCGACCTATCACGCGATGGTCAACCGGACCAGCAACCAGATCGAGCGGATCGAGATCATCAAGGCCGGCGACCCCGACAACCAGCGGCTCGGCTACAAGCCCGGCGCGTGGACCGACGTCGGCGGGATGAAGCTCGCGACGACCTACCAGAACATCGGCATGCCGAGCGAGGTCATCACGTACACCGCGATCAAGGTCTCGGCCGAGCCCGACGACGAGCTGTACGTGCCGGTCACGCAGTAGCCGCGCAGCCGCGCCATCGCTGCTGCAGATTGACAGCCGACCTGCACCCGCGAGCGCGCTCTCACGGGGCCGTACCCGGCGGCTGCCGGAGGAGGACGGTAAGCTGGTCTCGGGTGCCATGTCCGCGGTCACGACTGACCCAGCGAGCTCGCTCGACGCGCCGAGCGACCTGTTCCGCCTCATGGTCGAGGCGGCGCCGCACGCCATGGTCGTGGTCGACGCCGCCGGCAAGATCGCCTTCATCAATCGGCGCGGCGAGGAGCTGTTCGGCTACCGCCGCGACGAGCTGATCGGCCAGCCCATCGAGGTCCTGGTCCCCGAGCGGTTCCGCGACCTGCACCGCGCCGAGGTCGGCCGCTACGCCGTCGATCCGGTCGTCCGCCCGATGGGCGCCGGCGTCGAGCTGTTCGGCCGCCGCAAGGACGGCACCGAGATCGCGATGGAGATCGGGCTCAACCCGATGGCGTCGAGCGGCGGCAGCGTCACGCTGGCGTCGATCATGGATATCACCGAGCGCAAGCGCATCGAGGACCGGATCCGCCGCGCCAACGCCGAGCTCGAGCAGTTCGCCTACATCGCGTCGCACGACCTGCAGGAGCCGCTGCGGATGGTCGCCAGCTTCACCGAGCTGCTCGGCCAGCGCTACCGCGGCCAGCTCGACGCCAAGGCCGATCAGTACATGTTCTATGCGATCGACGGCGCCAGGCGGATGCAGCGGCTGATCGCCGATCTGCTCGCCTACTCGCGCGTTGGCTCGCAGGGCGGGCCGCTGGTGCCGGTGGCGTGCGACAGCGTGGTCCAGCGCGTGCTCGCCGTGCTGCAGCCGGCGATCGCCGAGGCCGGGGCGTCGCTCGACATCGCGCCGCTGCCGGCCGTCCAGGCCGACGAGGATCAGCTCGGCCAGCTGCTGCAGAACCTCATCGGCAACGCGCTCAAGTTCCGCCGCGACGCCGCGCCGCACGTGCGCATCGCGGCGCGCGCGCAGGGCGATCGCTGGCTGTTCTCCGTCGCGGACAACGGGATCGGCATCGAGACGCGCTACGCCGAGCGCGTGTTCCAGATGTTCCAGCGGCTGCACGAGCGCGGGGCGTTCGAGGGCAGCGGGATCGGGCTGGCGATCGCCAAGCGCATCGTCGAGCGCCACGGCGGCCGGATCTGGTTCGAGTCGGCTCCGGGCGAGGGCACCACGTTCTTCTTCACCCTGGCGGCGGCCGGGCCCGCGTCATGACGCCGATCCGGGTCCTGCTCGTCGAGGACAACCCGGGCGACGCCGAGCTGATCCGCGACGCGCTCGAGCACACCGAGCTGTGCCTCGAGATCGCGGTGGTTCCGGACGGTGCGGACGCGCTCGACCACGTGTTCCGGCGCGGGCGTCACGCCCAGGCGGCGCGTCCGGATCTGATCGTCCTCGATCTTAACCTGCCCAGGCTCGGCGGCCGCGAGGTGCTCGCCGAGATCCGGCAGCATCCCGCGCTGCACGCGATCCCGATCGTGATCTTCACGTCGTCCGATTCCGGTCATGACATCTCCGACAGCTATCGGCTGGGCGCAAATTGCTACGTGACCAAGCCGGTCGAGCTCGCCGCATTCCAGGCCGCGATCAAGGCGATCGAGGGCTTCTGGCGCGGGATCGCGAGGCCGCCCTGACCGGCGCCGGCAGGCAGTGATGGGGTAACGATGGGGATGGAAGGCAACCTCGCGGCGCCGGCATCGCTCAATCACCTCCCGGGGCGGTCGAGGAACTTCTCATGGGATTGCCCGGTGTGCTGCTGGTGGACTCCGATGACCGGTTGCACCGGATGTGCGCGACGGCGGCCCGGATCCACGGCTTCGACGCCGACGTCGTCACCACCGCGGCCGCGGGCTTCGAGCGGATGGCGCACGGCTCCTACAGTGTGGTGGTCGCCGACCTGGAGCAGCCGGGCGTCGCGGGGCGGTCGTTCCTCGAGGAGCTGTGCGACCGCTATCCCGGCATCACGATCGTCGCGCTGGTGCGCGGCAGCGCGATCGACGTGCCGCGCAGCCACGAGCTCGATACCGCGATCGCGACCGTGGTCGGCACGCCCGTCGAGTCCGAGATCTTCGGAGCTGCGCTGCACGACGCGCTCGATCACCACCACCGCCGGGTCCGGCGCAAGCTCGACGCGGTCGACCACTCGACGATCCTGCTCGTCGAGGACAGCGACGGCGACGCGTTGCTCGTCGTCGAGTACCTGTCCGAGATCTGCGGCGCGCGGGTGACCCGGGCGACCCGCGTCGAGGACGCCGCCCAGATCCTGCGCGGCGTCAGCTATGACTTCGTGATCACCGACCTCACGCTGCCCGACGCGTGCGGGCTCGACGCCGTGCGGCGGCTGCAGCCGCTGGCGCCCAACGCGCCGTTCATCGTGCTGACCGGGATCGACGACGAGGACATCGCGATCCGCGCGATGCAGCAGGGCGCGCAGGACTACCTGGTCAAGGGCCAGCTCGACGCGCCGACCCTGCGCCGCACGCTGCGCCACGCCGCCGAGCGCAAGCGCGTGTACAACCGGCTGGTCCACCTCAGTCGCCACGATCCGCTGACCGGCGTCGGCAACCGCGCTGCGCTGCGCGACCGGATCGAGACCACCCTGGCCCGCGCCCGCCGCCGCGAGCTCGGCTTCGCCGTGCTGTTCATCGACCTCGACCGCTTCAAGGCGATCAACGACGACCTCGGCCACGACGCCGGCGACGCCGTGCTGATCGAGATCAGCGCGCGGATCTGCGCGTGCGTGCGGACCAGCGACATGGTCGCGCGGCTCGGCGGCGACGAGTTCGCCGTGCTGCTCGACGAGCTGCAGCCCACCGATCACCCGCTCGACGTCGGCCGGCGCATCCTGCGCAGCATCGAGCGGCCGATCATGCTGCAGGGCGGTGAGGTCGTGGTCACCGCCAGCATCGGCGTCGCACGCTACCCCGACGCGGCGGGTTCGGTCGACGACATCCTCAAGGCGGCCGACACGGCGATGTACGCGGCCAAGCGCAGCGGACGCAACAACATCCAGATCGTCGGCGAGGTCGCGGCCGAGGACCGCGATCGGGTCTCGCTCACCCACGGCCTGCAGCACGCCCTCGAGCGCGGCGAGCTCAGCCTGCACTTCCAGCCCCAGCTCACCCTCGATCGCCACCGCGTGGTCGGCTACGAGGCGCTGCTGCGCTGGTACCGGCCGGGCGGCGTGATGGTCCCGCCGGCCGAGTTCATCCCACTGCTCGAGGACAGCGGCCGGATCGTCGCGGTCGGCGAGTGGGTGCTGGCGCGGGCGTGCGAGCAGCTCGCGATCTGGCGGGCCTCCGGCTATCGCGACATCCGCGTCGCGGTGAACGTGTCGGCGCGCCAGTTCGAGGGCACGGGGCTGATCGACACGGTCGGTGACTGCCTGCGGCGCTACGACCTGCCGCCGCCCTGCCTCGAGCTCGAGCTCACCGAGACCGTCCTGATGGGCGACACCAGCCACGTCAAGGGCATCCTCGACGTGCTGCGCCGGCTCGGCGTGCGCATCGCGATCGACGACTTCGGCACCGGCTACTCCTCGCTCGCCTACCTGAGCCGGTTCGCCGTCGACTGCCTGAAGATCGACCGCTCGTTCATCGATCAGGTCCACGTCGACCGCGAGCGCGCGCTGATCACCAGCGCGATCATCACGCTCGGTCATCACCTCGGCCTCGAGGTCGTCGCCGAGGGCGTCGAGCTCGCCGAGCAGCTCGCGTTCGTCACCTCCGCGCGCTGCGATCTCGCGCAGGGTTACCTGCTCGGCCGGCCGGCGCGCGCCGAGCACGTGACCGCCGCGCTCTGCAGCTGACGACCAGGAAGCATCGCGTGTCGACCGCGGTGGACAGCTGAGGGCGCAGCGCACCAGGCGGCCGCGCACTTGCGAACGGCATCGCGGGTGGCAAGCTGAGCGCCAGGATGCGCAGCCTGGCCCTGATCGCGTCGCTCGCCGTCACCACGGCGTGCTCCCCGCCGCAGGTCCAGCGATTCCCCGCGAAGCCGCCGAACTGTGCGCTCGAGGTGATCAAGTCGCTGCCGCAGCGTCCGTACATCGAGATCGAGACGCTCCAGCTACCGTCGCTCGAGTCGATACGCGACGTGCTCTACCACGTCCAGGAGCGCGCCTGCCGCGACGGCGCCGACGCGATCTACGCCCCCAAGGGCGGGCGCGTCTACTCCTATGCGATCGCCCTGAAGTGGAACGACGCCCCGCCTGTGCCGGCCACGCCGCCGACGGGGCCACCACCGGCGGAAGCACCCGCAGTGCCCTCGCCGCCTGCGCCTCCGAGTCCCTGACCGGCTGCCTCCGCATCGACATGCGGCTTCGCGTACGGCACGTTGCCCGGTCACGCCGAGCGCGGCGAGGAGCGCTCGGTCGTGTCTACGCGATGTTCTTGTTCGCGAAGTCCCAGTTGACGATGTTCCAGAACGCCTCGATGAACTTGGGGCGCGCGTTGCGGTAGTCGATGTAGTAGGCGTGCTCCCAGACGTCGAGCGTCAGGACGCAGCGCTTGCCGACGGCAAACGGCGTGTCGGCGTTGGACGTGGTCTCGATCGCCAGCGAGCCGTCGGCGTTCTTGACCAGCCAGGCCCAGCCCGAGCCGAACTGCGCGGCGGCGGCCTCGCTGAACTTGGTCTTGAAGTCGGCGAAGCTGCCGAACGACTTGTCGATCGCGGCCGCGATCGCGCCCGTCGGGTTGCCACCGGCCTTCGGCGCGAGCGAATTCCAGAAGAACGTGTGGTTCCAGACCTGCGCCGAGTTGTTGAAGATCTTCTTCTCGCTGGCCTGACCCTGCGAGGCCTTCACGACCTCTTCGAGCGACATCGATGGGCCTTGTGGTGCTTGCCGTAGTGGTAGTCGATGGTCTCGGCCGAGATCGTCGGCGCGAGCGCATCCTTGGCCCAGGGAAGCTCGGGGAGGGTGAACGCCATTGGGGTCTCCTTGTCTTGGGCTGGTTGTAGCGCCATGGTCCCGTCCAGGGGAGCCTCCGGGCGCTGTAAAGTGCGGGTGTGCTCGGGCCGCTCGGTCACGTCGGGGTCTGGCCGCGTACCTGGCGACCGCGCGCCGGCAACACGCCAGCGACCAGACGACCGCGCGCCAGCTGGCGTGGACCAGGGCACGGTCGTGTGGATCGATCCCTATGTCACGCGGCTCTCACTGCGCGATCTCCCGGCGCGCCGGCGGGCCGCCGGTTCACGCCGCGCTACGTCGAGCGCATCGTCCGCGCCCTGGCCCCGGCGCGCATCGTGCCGACCCACTACGACGACTTCTTCCGCCCGCTCGACCAGCCGCCCCGGTTCTCGCTCAACGTCAACCTGACCGGCTTCGCCGACGAGGTCCATCGCGCCGCGCGCGGCTCGATGTCATGCAGGCGACGCGGCGCGAGACCTGTGCGATGGTCGGCGCGATGGCCAAGTTCTGGCTGATGAAGTCCGAGCCGGATCTGTTCGGGATCGCGGATCTCGCGCGGGTCAAGGTCGAGCCGTGGACGGGCGTGCGGAGCCACTTCGCGCGCGCGCACATGCGGGCGATGTCGGTCGGGGACAGGGTGCTGTTCCATCATTCGAATGCCAAGCCGCCGGGGGTGGCGGGGCTCGCGCGCGTGGTGCGCACCGGGGTGGTCGACGAGACCCAGTTCGATCCGGAGAGCAAGTACTACGACCCCAAGGCGACGCGCGAGGCGCCGATCTGGGACTGTGTCGAGGTCGAATACGTCGCGACCCTGCCGCACTTCGTGGCGATGGACCGGATCCGCGCCGAGCCGGCCCTGGCGGGCATGCTGCTGCTCCGGCAAGGGCGGCTGTCGGTGCAGCCGGTGAACGAGGCGGAATACGAGACGATCGTGGCGCTCGGCCAGACCCCGGCGCCGGAGGTAGCCAGGGCGCCGAAGCCTGCGAAGCCGAGACAGGCGGCGAGGTCGGCGAAGGCCGCGAGGGCGACGCGGCCGCCGAAGCCGCGCGCACGGGGTGGGCGAGTTGCTGCAAGGTCGAAACGATCGGCATCGGTGGGCAAGCCAGCGCGGCGGTCGCGGGCGACGCGCGCGAAGTGACGATGACCCCGAGGGCGCCGTCGAGGGCCAGTCAGTTCGACGCGTGGGGCTGGAGCTTCCATCCGGAGGAGGCTCGTCGTAGATCGATCGGTACCTCTCGTGGTGGTGTCGATGGCGGGGGGAGCTCTCGCAGCAGCTCCTTGAACAGCGTCGGGCTGAGCTCGGACGCAATCTCCGATCACGGGCGGGCGCACTGGGCGAGGCGGCGCACGGCGATCTTGATCTCGGCCTCGGTGCAGGCGCCGTAGCCGAACCGCGCGGCGGCGACGCGCTTGCCGGTGAGGCTGAAGGCGCTGCCGGGCTGGAACACGACGCCGTGCTCGAGCGCGCGGCGGTACCAGCGGTCGGGATCGAGGCCGGGGGTGGTCTCGACCCACAGGGCGATGCCGCCGGTCGGGACCTGGAAGGTGAGGCGATCGCCGAGCTGGGCGCGCAGCGCGGCGGCGAGGGCGTCGCGGCGGGCGTGGTAGATGCGGCGCATCTTGCGGGTGTGACGGCCGAGCTCGTCGTCCTCGATCAGCTCGGCGATCGCGAGCTCGAGCGCGTGGTCGCCCTGGCGGTCGACGAGGTAGCGCTCGCGGGCGAGGCGGTCGATCAGCGGGCGGGGCGCGACGACGAAGCCCAGGCGCAGGCCGGGCGCGAGGATCTTCGACAGCGTGCCGATGTAGACCACGACGCCGTGCGGGTCGGCGCTGGCGAGCGGCAGGACGGGGCGGCCGTCGTAGTGGAACTCGTGATCGTAGTCGTCTTCGAGGACGGCGAAGCGGTGCTGGTGCGCGAGCGCGAGCAGCCGGGCGCGCCGGCCGGCGCTGAGCACGGCGGTGGTCGGGTACTGGTGGTGCGGGGTGACGTAGAGCAGCCGGACCGGGGTGCGGGCGCAGATCCGGGCGAGCGCGGCGACGTCGAGGCCGCCCGCGTCGAGCGGCACGCCGACCAGCCGCGCGCCGGCGCGCTCGAGCACGGCCCACGACGGGCGATAGCCCAGCGCCTCGACGCACACGACGTCGCCGGGCCGGACGATCGCGCGGACGGTGAGGTCGAGCGCCATCTGGCTGCCGCGCGTGATCATGACGTCATCGGCGCTGGCGGCGACGCCGCGCGCGTCGCGCAGCAGGTGAGCGAGCGCGCTGCGCAGCCGCGGGTGGCCGGTGGTCGCGCGCGAGTAGCCGAGCGCGGCGGCGGCGTGGCGCCGCATCGCGCGCCGGTAGGCGCGGGCGATCAGCTCGCTGGGCACGAGGCGCAGATCGGGAACACCGGCGGCGAGCACGATCGCGCCGGCGGGCTCGGGCGCGGGGTGGAGGGAGGGTGGGCCGGGATCGAGCGCGAAGCCGACCTGGCGGGCGAGGCCGCGCTGCACGCCGACGCCGCGCGGCAGATCCGCGACGATGGTGCCGGTCCGCGCGACGGTGATGAGGAAGCCCTGGGCCTCTAGGTCGTCGTACGCGGCGATCACGGTGTCGCGGTCGACGCCGAGCTCGCGGGCGAGCACGCGCGAGCCGGGCAGGACATCGCCCGATGCCAGCCGGCCGCCGCGGATGTGATCGGTGATCGCGTTGGCGATCTGCGCGAACAGCGCGACGGGGAGCGCGGGATCGGGCGGCGGCAGGTGGAGGGTCGAGCGCGGCATGGCTGGAGGGGTAGATTTCTCGGATCTGGATGTTGTTGCCCCACCAGATATCTAGCATGGTGACGCCATGGAGAAGCTTGGTTTCGAGCCGGCATCGCCTCGCTCGACGGTGCGCCGGCTCGCGCGCCGCGCGTCGTACGATCCGGAGCAGGTGTTCGCGATCCTCGATGCGGGGCTGGTCGCGCATGTCTCGTTCGTTCACGACGGTCACCCGTTCGTGATCCCGATGGCCTACGCGCGCCAGGATCGCGAGCTCATGCTGCACGGCGCGGCGGCGAGCCGGATGCTCGAGGTCGGCGCGAGCGGTGCGGCGATGTCGGCGTGCGTCACGATCCTCGACGGGCTGGTCTATGCCCGCTCGGCGTTTCATCACTCGGTGAACTACCGCTCGGTCGTCGTGCTCGGCCGCGCGCGCGAGGTCACCGCCGAGGCCGACAAGCGCGCATTCCTCGACGCGCTGGTCGATCGGTTCTCGCCGGGCCGATCGCGGCTGGTGCGCGCGCCGAACGCCAAGGAGCTGCACGCGACGCGGGTGCTGGCGCTGGCGATCGACGAGGCCAGCGCGAAGATCCGGACCGGCGGTCCGGCTGACGACGCGGAGGACATGGGCGTCCCGGTGTGGACCGGCCAGCTGCCGGTCGCGATCCGGTCGATGTCGCACATCCCGACGCCCGACGACGCGCCGCGGTTTCCGCTGCCGGTGCGGCCGCGCGGCGTCGACTGAGCCGACCCGCCGCGGGCGGCGCAGGTGCGGCAAGCGGAGCGCTGTTCCGCCGGCGTGGCATCGCCACGCACAGCCGATCGCAGGGCCCACACGTCGCCATGTGGTCCGGTGCGTCGCGGTGCCCCCGCGCGCTGCGTCGTGCGGGGGGCACCGCCGCATTGTGCTCCATGACCGCAGCGCAGCAACGCCGGGTGTGGACTCTTCGTAGTCGCCAATCGCACTGACATGCAGGTGATGTGGGCATTCACAGAATGTGGGTATTCCACAGACTGTGATGCGGTGTTGTAATATCGGATCTCGACACTCGCGGTATGCGCCGGCGTTGGTTATCGTGGTGTGAAGGACGTGGTCATGGCGTCACGCGCAATGCGACGGATGAGGGCCGCGGCCGTCGTGCTCGCCGGCGGAATCGCGGCGGGGGCCGGCTCGATCGCGGTCGCGGCCCCCGGGCTGGAGACCACCGCGCTGGCGCTGCCGGCGTCGAATGCGTTCGTGTCCGGACTGGATCTCGAGTGCTTCGACACCCGAGGTCCGGCGCTCAACCTGGAGCTCCAGCTGACCCACCTCCATCCGGCGCTCGTCCAGCTCGGACTGCCCCGTCACGGCGTGGTCGTGCGCGAGCTGGTGCAGACCTGTGTCGCGGTCCGCAAGAACGGCGTCGAGCCGCCACTCGCCGTGCTGCCGTTCCTCGAGCAGACCGACCTGGGGTGCTATCGCATCGACGCGGCGCCGCTGGCCAGCCCGGCGATGGTGGCGCCGCAGCGCCCGGGCTCGGCGCCGACCGCGCCGGCGTCCGGCGTGACGTTGACGAGGCCGGTGGAGCTCTGCCTCCCGGTTGCCAGGAACGGCGCGACGCTGACCCCCGACGTGCTCCGGCTGGTCCAGTTCATCGATCTCGAGTGCTATGCGGGCGATCCCGGCTCGCGTCCATCGGTGGGCCTCCGCGTCGCGCCGATCGATCCCGAGCTCGGCTACATCTCGGGCCACCAGATGGCGGTCGGGTCGTCGCGCCAGCGCTGCGTGCCGGTCCAGAGCAACAGTCTGGCCGTCCCGAGCGACGTCCTGGCGATCGTCCAGTGGATCGAGCTCGAGAAGCTCGCCGCGTCGCCGGCCGTGGCGGTACCGCCGGTCGAGGTCGCGCTCGGCCACCTGAACCCGCTGCTCACGACGCTGCCGCACTCGCAGGTCGTCCTGCGCCGTGCGAGCGCGCTGACCGCGCCGGTGTCAGGCAGCAGCGCAACGCCGCGATGACCTCGGTGCAGTGACGCGCCATCGCGGCCGGATCGCGAGCCTCACGGCTTGAGGATGACGCCCTCGCCCTGCTTGCCGTTCATCTTGACCACGACCGGCCGGTCGAAGCGCAGGTGGCGGACGTAGCTGGTCTCGCGCACCGCGGGCGCCGCGGCGAGCCAGTCCCAGTCGACGAAGCCCTCCCCGGCGTCGGGGTTGACCGTGAAGTAGCCGACGTTGAACGACGTCAGGTTCTGGAAGAAGTGGGTGCCCTGCGACGGCGTGACCTGGAAGTCGGCGAACCCGGCCTCGACGATGGCGCGCGCGCCGGAGATCTGCTCCCAGGTCACCGGGATGCCGAGCCACGGATCGGCCGAGCCCCAGCGGCCGACGCCGATCAGGAGGTAGGGACGGCCGGCGAGCTCGGCGTTGCACTGGGCGAGCTCGGCGGCGACCTTGCGGCTCGAGCCGCGGTCGAAGCGCTGGCGGTCGACGACGATGACGTCGTGGAGATCGTCGATCCGGCCGTTGCCGAGCACACGGTTGGAGCGGCAGATCAGCGCGTGCGGGTCGACGTCGTCGATCACGAGCTCGATCATCTCGTGGGTCAGCGCGAGCGGGCGGAGCTGGAGGAACGCGAGCTCGCGCTTGCCGAGATCGACCGCGAATTCGATCTCGACCGGCCCGCCCATGCCCCAGTGGCCGATCGCGAGCAGGCGATCGAGCAGCGTGGCGAGCGGGAAGCTATCGTGCTTGAGGATCGAGGCGAAGGTGACTACCCGGACGCCCGGCCGTCCGATGCCGTCGTAGATCGCGTCGTTCTCGCGCGAGTAGGTCGAGGCGACCCCGGCGAGCGTGCCGTCGGCCTCGGCGGCCTCGAGGTCGTAGCGGGTCTCGCGCATGCCGTCGCCGGCGAGATCGAGCGCCCAGAACGCGCGCTGCGAGTTGGCCAGGACGTCGCGCACCGACGAGAACTGCACGAGGTGGCGAGGGTAGGCCGGGCAGAACCGCAGGCAGTTGCCCTCGGCGGCCACCGTGCGGCCCAGCCCGAGCGCGATCGCGGCGATACCGTCGCCGGCGACCAGCGGCGGCGTCGGGTAGAAGTTGTGCGAGCGCGCGACGCCGGCGAGGTCGGGGTAGAACCGGCCGTCGTGCGGCGCGCCGACGATGCGCTGCACGATCACCGCCATCTTCTCCTCCTCGAGGCGATACGGCGTCGCCGCGATGTAATCCTTGGCCCGCCGCGAGAACATCGAGGCGTAGACCCGGACGATCGCGCGGATCAGCTGGTCGAGGCGGTGCCCGACATGGCCGCGGTTCACCAGCATGAAGGTCTCGTAGACCCCGGCGAACGGCTGGTGCTGCGAGTCCTCGAGCAGGCTCGACGAGCGGACCGCGAGCGGGTAGTCGATCCGCGGCAGCAGCGCGGCGAGGTCGTCGCGCACGTCGCCGGGGAACCGCGCGGCGAGGAACCGGCGCTCGAGCTCGGCGTCATCCGAGCTGTGGAGCGCGAAGTTGCGCAGGTCGTTGTCCTCGAGGAAGCGGTCGAACACGTCGGTCGCGAGCACGACGGCCGACGGCACGAAGATCCGCACGCCCTCGAACTCCGCGCGCAGCCGGTCCTCGTAGATCAGGTGGCGCACGAACGCGAGCCCGCGCGCCTTGCCGCCGATCGAGCCCTGCCCGATCTTCGCGAACGAGGTCTCGGTCTGGAAGTTCTCCCAGGCTGCGCGCGCGGCGGTAGCGCGCGATGGTCTCGATCAGCCAGGTCCGCATGCCCTCGGGATCGGGGAACTCGCTGACCTTGCGCGGGCGCAGCTCGTCGGCGAGCGCGAACTCGGTGCGGGCCTTGAGCCAGCTCGAGAAGTGGTTGCGTGCGCCGTGGTAGGCGATGCTGTCGGCCGGCGCGGCGCCGATCCACTCCTCGAGGCTCTTGAGGTCGTGGGCGCTGCCGACCACGGCGCCGTTCGGGCGGCGGAACATGAAGTCGCCGAACCCGAAGTAGTCGATCATGAAGCGCCGCAGGTCGGCGAGCAGGGTGGCCGAGCCCTTGAGCAGGAACGTCGCGCCGAGCTCGGCGGCGGTCGCCGCGTGCGCCGGGTTGGACGACTGCAGGAGCACCGGCACGTCGGGCCACTCGGCGCGGACCCGGCGCGCGATGTCGAGACCGGCGGTCGCCGAATGCTCGCCGTCGGCGGGGAACTCGATGTCCGAGATCACGCCGAGCACGTCGTCCTGGAACCGGGTGAACGCGTCCCACGCCTCCTCGTAGCTCGAGCACAAAAGGATCTTCGGCCGCGCCCGCATCCGCATGATCTTGTCGGACACGTTGACCGCCTCGGACACCAGCCGGCGCGAGTGCTGGAGCAGCTCGGCGTAGATCACCGGCAAGAACGACGAGTAGTAGCGGACGTTGTCCTCGATCACGAGGATGACCTGGACGCCCATCGTCCGGGTGTCGTACACGACGTTGCGGCGGTCCTCGACGTACTTGACGATCGCGAGCAGGATCCGCGCGTCGCCCTGCCACAGGAACACCTTCTCGATCGCGGACAGATCGTTGTGCGCGGCGAACGTCTTGACCTCGCGGGCGTCGAACGCGAGCAGCACGACCGGGATGCCCAGACCGAGCGCGCTGACCCGGCGGGCGAGCTCGGCGCCGTTCATGTCGCCGAGCGACAGGCCGCTGATGATCAGGTTGAACCGGCTCGGCTCGCGGACCAGGTCGAGCGCCTCGCCGCCGGTCGACACCGTGGTCAGCCCCGGGCCGTAGTGCAGATCGAGGTTGCGGAACTCCCCCATGACGCGCTCGCCGATCTGGCCGGCTTCCTCGAGGACGAACGAGTCGTAGGGGCTGGCGACCAGCAGGATGTCCATGATGCGGTGCCGCATCAGCTGGTGAAAATCCTGCAGCCCGCCGTGAGGCGTCATACCGGCAGCCTACCCCGGAGTGCCGCAGTTACACGATCCCCTGGTCCATCATCGAGTCGGCGACCTTGAGGAACCCGGCGATGTTGGCGCCGGCGACGTAGTTGCCGGCCACGCCGAAGCGCTCCGAGGTCGTCACGCACGCGTTGTGGATGCTCTTCATGATCAGGCGCAGCCGGTCGTCGACCTCCTCGCGCAGCCAGCTGTAGCGCATGCTGTTCTGCGCCATCTCGAGGCCGGACACCGCGACGCCGCCGGCGTTGGCCGCCTTGCCCGGGCCGTAGAGGATGCGGGCGTTGATGAACTGCGCCACGCCGGTGAGGTCGGTCGGCATGTTGGCACCCTCGGCGACCAGGTACACGCCGCCGCGCAACAGGTTCGCCGCGTCCTTGCCGTTGATCTCGTTCTGGGTCGCCGACGGGAACGCGCACTGCGCCTTGTGCGTCCACAGCGGGTTGTGGTCGAGCGCGTGGTCGACCGGGGTGTAGACCGCGGTCTTGTAGGTCTGCGCGTACTCGTCGATCCGGCCGCGCCGCACGTTCTTGAGCGCCATCACGAACTTGAGCTTGTCGCGATCGATGCCGGCCTCGTCGTGGATGTAGCCCGACGAGTCCGACAGCGTGACCGGCCGCGCGCCGAGGCCGAGCAGCTTCTCGACGGTGTACTGCGCGACGTTGCCGCTGCCCGACACCAGGCAGGTCTTGCCCTCGAGGGTCTCGCCGCGGGTGGCCAGCATCTCGGCGGCGAAGTACACCGTGCCGTAGCCGGTGGCCTCGGGCCGGATCAGCGAGCCGCCCCAGTGGAGCCCCTTGCCGGTCAGCACGCCGGTGAACGGGGCCGATGTGGCGCGCCAGCTCGGTCATGAAGCTCTGGCAGAACACCATCACCTCGCGGTCGCTCTTGCCCTTGGGATCGAAGTCCGAGCCGCCCTTGCCGCCGCCCATCGGCAGCGTGGTCAGCGAGTTCTTGAATACCTGCTCGAACGCGAGGAACTTGAGGATGCCGAGGTTGACCGATGGGTGGAACCGCAGGCCGCCCTTGTACGGGCCGATCGCGCTGTTCATCTCGATCCGGAAGCCGCGGTTGATCTGGACCGCGCCGCGGTCGTCGAGCCACGGCACGCGGAACAGCACCACGCGCTCCGGCTCGATGATCCGCTCGAGGATCCTGTTGGCGCGGTACTCGGCGTGGCGATCGAGCACGAGCGCGAGCGACTCCGCGACTTCTTGCACGGCCTGGTGGAACTCCGGCTCCGCCGGGTTCTTGGCCTTGACGTCGGACATCAGCGTCGCGCCGCGGCGCCGCAAAACTTGCACGGTGCGAGCGGTCCCGTCCGCGCTCGTCGCGCTACACTGCGCGGTCGGCGCGACGATCAACCAGCGCGAACCTCGCGCGGCACCGTTGTGGGCAGGTGCGGGTCGACTCGCACTGGACATCTCTCCGCCAGCTCGAGGTCCACATCGTGTCCGGCGCGCGGTCGATCAGGAAGGGCGCAATGCAGCGACGACGCTCGGCCTGCTCGTCTCCGTTGCCGGCCGAGTAATTGACCCTCCCCGCGACGCGTGTATCGTTCGGGGACATGGTTGCTGCTCCGCCTCCTTCCTCGGTCCCGCCGGTTCGGACCCCGATCGATGTGCGGCTGGTGCAGTGGTTTGCCGCCGACCTGGTCCTCGATTCACGCGCGCGCCTCGTGGGGGGGGGGGGGCGGGCGGCGACACGCGCATCGACCTGGCGCAGGTGTTCGTGGACCTTCCCGTGATGGCCTGGCGTGGCCGTGACCAAGCGCCTGAGTCGGAGCAGGTTGTACGGTCGATCTGTCAGACGGTGGACGGGACCGTCGACGAGAAGCCATCCACCGCGGCGGCTGGGCGCGAGAACAAGCGGATGTTGGCGCGTGCACTGATCATCGGCGGACCCGGATCGGGGAAGACCACGGCCACGACGATGATCGCGCAGATCCTTCGGCTCGCGCAGCTGCGGGCGCAGCTCGACGACGTGGTGCCAGTACTCCGGGGCCAGGTGCGCGACGTCGCGCGAAGTCTCGACGAGCTGTGCACCGGCCTCAGCCTCGTGCCGCGCAGCGATCTGCTGCCATTGCGCGTCAACCTTCCGGAACTGTCCCGCTGGATCGCTTCCCACGACGGCGAGGATACCCGGCAGCTCCTCTGGCGATTCGTCGCTAGCCAGGCCATCGAGCGTGCCTCGATCTATGGTCTCTCTCTCGAGCTAGCGGCTCCGGATCTGCAGGATCTCATCCAGTCGCACGATGCCGTTCTCTGGATCTTCGACGGGCTCGACGAGGTGCCTCGCTCGGCAGGTCGCGACCGCGTGGTCGCGGTGATTCGCGCGGCGGCACCATACGACGCGGCCTGCGGCGTGTTGGTCACTACTCGACCTCAGGGATATGACGGGGAGTTCGGCGATCTGGACTCGCTTGTTCTGGAGGAGATGCCCCCGGAACTCGCGCTGGACTATGGTCAGCGACTGCTTCGCGCCTGGAGTGGGATGACGGATCCGCGGCTCAATGACCGGCTGCGGTCGCTGGAAGGCGAGTTTGCCAAGGCCGAGGTCCAGGCGCTGGTCCAGAGCCCACTGCACGCAACGATGGCCACGCTGCTGGTCGCCGACCAGGGAACGTTGCCGAACGCTCGCCATCTCCTGTTCGAGCACTACTTCGATACCATCTTCAAGCGCGAGCTGGGCAAGCGAGGGGAGCACGGCGTCCGCCTGGAGGACAAGCAGCTGCTCAGAACGCTACATGCGCGTTCCGGAATCGTGCTCCATGCGCGGTCGCAGGAGCGCACGGGTGCTCGGCCAACGCTGTCACCGCGCGAGCTGTACGCCATCCTCGAGGCGATCTTCCGGGAAGAAGGATGGAGCGCCGAGGACGCCCAGGCGATCGCGGAGCGCGTGCTGAGGTTCGCCGCGGATCGGCTGGTGTTGCTGCTGCGCGTGACCGACGGCGGATACGCTTTCGGCATCCGCTCGCTCCAGGAGTTCTTCGCGGGAGTCGCCATCGTCGATGGAGAGCCTGTCGCGGTGAAGCGTCGCCTCGAAGAGATTGCCCTGAACCCGCACTGGTCCAACGTGCTGGGGCTCATTGTAAGTGGCCTTGCAGTTCCCGGAGCCGGCGCAACTGCGAAGACCGCCGCGCTCGAGTACACGCGCGGGCTGTGCCGTGCCTTGAACGACGGCCGGCTGGGCGGACGTGCCGCTGCTACCTGCCTTGCGGGTTCGCGGCTGGCCATTGCGATGCTGCGAGAAACCGAGCGCTACGGAGGACCCTGGCTCCACGATCCGCTGTGGGAGATCGCGCTGGAGGTCGTCAGCAGCTCAGCGCAGACGCGGGCGGCGAAGGATGCGGGGACGTCCTCGCGACCGGAGTCCACGTCGGCCCAGTGGGATGATGACCTGGAGGTGCACGAGCGGCTTGTTGACGGCGGGGAACGAGTAGACGAGTGCCCGGGCAGCGAACACGATCGCCGCTTCGAGCGAGGCGAGTCCGGCGAGGTGATGGGCCGCGAACTCGGCGTCGATCGGCCGGGTCATCGGTCGCGCTCCCGGGTGTCGGCCTCGACGACACGCGTGACGACGTCGCGCTCGACGAGTTTGCGTTTCTTGCGCGCGGTCTCGCGGAGCGCATGGGCGGCGAGTCGGTCGAGATCGCGCATGGCGCCGACGGTGGCCTCGTGGAGGACGACGATGGCGTCGGACGCGAAGACCTCGCGGCTGCGACGCGCGCTTCGCGTGGAAGACGCTTCCAGGCGTCACCTCCAGGCACTGCGCGAGCTGTGCGCTCCGGCATCGGAATTCGCCGGGATGAACCGCTGGTGGGTGGAGCGGAAGCTGTGCTGGACCTGGGAGGATCTGGTCGCAGCCACGACTTGAGCGCACGCCCCGATTGGCGCGCACTTGCGCAGTTGTCGTCAGGGCGCGATCGCGAGATGTCAACGCGAGGAGCACCGTGGGCGTCCGCGAGCGGATGGCGTCGGGGCGGCGACCGTGACCAGGATTGGCCGGTCCTTGGCCCCACGTACCTAGCCTAGAGCTTGCCCGGCAATTCCGAGAGTTGTCGAGGGGAGAATTGTCAGAGGGACCGTCTAGGGTGACCGCGAGCATCGTGCGGCTC
>VBLP01000669.1 GCA_005887925.1 Deltaproteobacteria bacterium
CCCGCGGTCGGAGCACTACGTACGATGCCGGCATGTCGCGCCGGTGCCTCGTGCTCGCTGCAACCTCGCTCGTCGCCGCGTGTCCCGCGCCGGGCTCGTCGTCGCGACCCGGCGCGCGAGACCGCGCCGAGGACGCGCCGCTCAGGATCCGGATCGCGCAGGCCGAGGCGCGGCGCGCCGGCGGCGCCGACGAGCTCGCCGAGCTCGCCGGGCACGGCGCCAAGGCCGAGCGGCTGCTCGCGCTGCGCGGGCTCGGGCGGATCGGGCGGACCGGTGGGGCGCGGCCGATCGCGCTCTTGATCGCGGCGCTCGGCGACGGCGATCCCGACGTGGTCGGCGCGGCGGCCTCGGCGCTCGGCGTCGCGGCCTCGCTCGACGACGGCGACCTGGGTGCGAGCGATGCGCTGGTCGCGGCGCTGCCGCGCGGCGGCGGCGCGGTGGTCGAGGCGCTCGGCCGCGCGGGGACCGCCGCGGTGCAGCCGGCGCTGGTCGCCTCGCTCGGCGATCCGCGGCTCGCCGAGCTGGCCGGCCTCGCGCTCGGCCGCCACGGCCGGCGCCGGATCGCGCTCGCCGAGCCGTCGCGCCAGGCGCTGATCGCCCAGGCCGCGGCCGGCGATCCGGCGGCGCGCTACGCCGCGGTCTACGCCCTCGCGCGCGAGCACGAGCCGCCCGAGCATCCCGCGACCACCGCGGCGCTGGTCGCCCGGCTCGGCGATCCGGTGCCCGAGATCCGGGCGCAGGCGATCGCCGGGATCGGCCGGCGCAAGGCGGTGGCGGCGGCGCGCGGCGCGGGCGCCCGGCTCGACTCGCTGCTGCTCGATCGCGACTGGCGGGTCGCGGCCGAGGCCGTGCGCGCGCTCACCAGCGGCGACGATGGCAAGGACGCGATCGCCGCGGCGATCGTGCGGCGGTTCGACGAGCTCGAGCGCGGCGAGCCGGCGGCGGCGCAGGTGATCGTCGAGGGCGAGCGCGCGCTGGCCACCGCCGCGCAGCGCCCGGTGATCGCGACCGCGCTGACGTCGCTCGCCGCCCGCGCGCCGGGTGCGCAGGCGATCCCGGCGCTGACCCGGGGCTGGATCGAGTGCCTCGCGATCGCGGCGCTCCAGCGCGCGCGGCCCGACGCCGACCTCGCCGCGGTCGAGCGCTGCGGGCTGCCCGATCCGCTGCGGCTGCCGCTGGTCGCCGAGCTGATCGCCGCCGATGTCGGACCGCTCGCCGCGCGGCGGCAGACCCTGGCGCGCCTGCTCGGCCACCCCGAGCCACGCGTTCGCGCCGCGGGGCTCGGCGCGCTCGCCGCGCTGTGGAAGGCGGGCGACGCCGCGGATCACGGCAACGCGGTCGCGACCCTGGTCGCCGCGCTCGGCGCGCGCGATCCGATCGTCGCGAGCGCCGCGGTCGACGCCGCGGCCCCGATCTATGAAGCGATCGATCCCACGGGGGAGGCCCCCCGCCCCGCCGGCGGAGCCGTCGGGGTCCCCACCCACCCCGCTCGGCGTTCGCCGGTCGGTAGCGCCGACCACGCGCTGCTCGACGCCGCCGTGATCGCCCGCGCCCAGGCCGAGCGCGATCCCGAGCTCGGCGCCGCGCTGCTCGAGCTGATCGGCAAGCGCGCGCTGGTGGCGGGGCTCGACGCCTGCCGCGCCGCGCTGCGCGGCGATCCGGTGCGCGCCCGGGCCGCGGCGGGCTGCCTCACCGCGCTCGGCGAGGCCGCGCCCGACATCCCGCCCGCGATCGCCGCTCCGCCGCCGGTCGACATTTCTGCGGTGGTCGGAAAAGTCCTGCGCTGGCGGGTCACGACCACGCGCGGCGACATCGTGATCGCGCTCCATCCGGACGTCGCGCCGTGGTCGGTCGCGGCGATCGTCGCGCTGACCCGCAAGGGGTTCTACGACGGGCTGGCGTTTCACCGCGTCGTCCCCGACTTCGTCGTGCAGGGCGGCGATCCGACGGAGTCCGGCGCGGGCGGACCGGGCTTCGCGCTGCCGGCCGAGCCCGCCGCGCTGGGCGATGGCGCGGGCTACCAGGCCGGCGGCGTCGGCATCGCGGACGCGGGCCGCGACAGCGGTGGCTCGCAGTGGTTCATCATGCACAGCCGCGCGCCGCACCTCGACGGCCGCTACACCTGGATCGGGACGGTCGAGACCGGACAGAAGTCCGCGGACGCGCTGCTGATCGGCGATCGCATCGTTCACGCGGCGATCGAGGAGCAGAGGTAGCCGAGACCGAGCGAAGCCCGGGAGCGCGGGCCTTCCGGCCAGGAAGGCCGAGGTTCCGGATCAGCGGAGCGAGGGATCGGCGGAATATGATGAGCGACGGAGGCCGTACGAAGTACGGTCTCCTAGCGCGGATCGCCGCGATCAAAAGTGCCGAACCGCGCGAGATCGCCCGGTGTCCATCCGGGCATGCCGAGCCGAACTGCGAATAGATCGAAGCCGCCGAGCGTTCGTTCGGGGATGCAGATGCGAACGCGCACCCTTGCCCTCGGTGTTCTCGCAGCCGTGATCCCCAGCAGCTTTGCCGTCGCGAAGGTCGTCCGGCGAGGCAGCGCGCCGTCCTCGACGTTCGCGCTGTTCGGCCGACCGCTCGGCGGCGCCAGGCCTGCCGCGCCGACGCCGGCGTACCTGTCCGGATCGCGGATCATGGCGATCGGGGAGGGCGCGCTGGTGATCGATGCCGACAGCGGTGCGCTGATCAAGACCGACGAGGCCGGCAGGAACGCCGGCCAGATCGCGATCGCGCGCGATGCGGGGCTCCTGACCTTCGATCCGGCGGCCGGCGTCGCCTACGTCGCCGATCGCCACAGCGACCGCATCGCCGTGGTCAAGACCGATGCGATGACGATCGCGTCGAGCATCGCGACGCCGGCCGAGCCGTACGGCGTGGCGCTGACGCCCGATCGCAAGCTGCTCCTGGTGTCGACGATTGCCGATCGCGCGCTGGTCGCCTACGACGTGGCGAGCGGCCGCGAGCGCTGGCGCACCCGGCTCGGCCAGGAGCCGCGCGGCATCGCGGTGTCGCCGGACGGCGCCCGCGCCCTGGTCGCCTACCTCAGCTCCGGCACGGTCGATCAGATCGATCTGCGGGAGACCCATCGCGCCGATCACCTCGCACTCGTCAACCAGGCGTCCCCGCGACGCTGTCGCCGTTGCGGCAACGACGGCGACAGCTTCGCCCGGGGAGCGTTCGCGGTGACCTTCCTGGGCGAGCGGCAGGCGGTGGTGCCGTTCCAGCGCGAGACCCCGGTCCAGGAGAACGACGGCGCCGAGCGGGTCGGCAGCTACGGCGGCGGCTCGGAGTCGCCGGTGACCCACCAGCTTGCGTTCTTCCGGTTCGGCGGCGAGGAGGCTCTACGTCGCCGGCATCGGCAGCGACTCGCTGCTCCAGATCCGCAACGCATCGCAGGCATCGGCGACCAGCGGCGCGAGCCTGGGGCTGACCACCGACGAGAACTGCGGCCCCGATGGCCTCGCGGTGACGGCGTCGGGCGGCGTGCTGGCGTGGTGCTCGTTCACGCGCAGCGTGACGCGGATCGACTTCACCGAGGACGGCCCCCGTTCGGCCAGCCGGATGCGCAGCGGGCCACGGCTGATCGCCAGCGCGATGACGCCCCGGCAGCACCAGGGTCTGGTGCTGTTCCACACCGCCAGTCCGGCGGTCTCGGAGGACGGCAACCTGGCGTGCGCGTCGTGCCACCCGGACAACCGGGCCGACGGCCTGTCGTGGCGGATCGAGAAGCACGAGCTCCAGACCCCGCTGCTGGCCGGCCGCGTGGTGGGTACGCATCCGTACAAGTGGGATGGCGGCGATGCGACACTCCGCGACAGCCTGCGGTCGACCATGAAGCGCCTGGGCGGCACCGGGCTGGCGCGGCGAGACACCGACGCGCTCGCGGCCTACCTCGAGTCGCTGCCGGCGGTTCGCACCCCGACCCGCGATGCGGCCCAGGTGGCGCGCGGCAAGAAGGTGTTCGAGACCGAGGGCTGCCGGTCGTGCCACGACGGCCCGTCGTACACCGATCAGCAGCGGCATAAGCTCGCGGGAACGCTGCGGGAGAGCGACACGCCCAGCCTGCTCGGCGCGGCGGCAAGCGCGCCGTACTTCCACGATGGCAGCGCGGCGACCCTCGAGTCGCTGCTGCGCGACCGCGGCGCCGTCCACGGGATGGCCGACACCGCCCGCCTCGGCAACCAGGAGGTCGCGGACCTGGTGGCGTTCCTCGAGACGCTCTAATCATTGTCGCATTGATCGGGAGCCATGGCGACTCAACCGCGCGACGCGACGCGCGGTCGCCAGTCGTGAATGATCCGGCCGGCTTCGCCGGACCATCCCCCGGAGGGGGGTCATGGGAAAGCCCCCTCTCGATCGAGGCGGAACAGGGACGCTGACCGAAGGTCAGTGCGTCCCTGTGTAGCGCGGCGCGCTATGCGATCGTTCGATCGGTTGCCGAAAAGAGGTCGAGCTCTTTGCTGGAAACCGCGCTGTTCCGAGGAAGAAAGCCGCGCGACGCGACGCGCGGAGGGGTGAATCGGCCGGCTCTGCCGGCCGAGAGGGGCGGGAAAGCCCCCTGTGGATCGATCAAAAGGTGTAGCGGGCGTCAACCTCCCGATGCCTCCATGGCTCCATGGGGGCGGAGGTCTTCATGCGCCATGCTCCCCTGATCGCTCTGGTGGCCGGCTGCGGGTTGTTCGTCGGCGCACCCCGCATCACGACCGCGTGCGATCGCGACGACGACGCGGACAACGACGACGACGACGATAACGACAACGACGACGACGCGCGAGGCCCTGCGCGAGGCCGAGGAAGGCCAGCGCGAGGCCGAGGACGGCCGGCGCGAGGCCCAGCGCGAGGCGGAGCAGGCGCAGCGCGAGGCAGAGCAGGCCCAGCGCGAGGTCGAGCAGACCCAGCGCGAGGCGGAGCGTGAGGCGCAGCAAGCGGCGCGCGAGGCGGGGCGCGAGGCGCAGCAAGCCGCGCGCGAGGTGCAGCGCGAGGCGCGACAGGCGGCCAAGGAAGCGGCGCGCGAGGCGAAGCGAGCCGCCAAGGAAGCGGCGCACGAGGCCATGCAGTCCCGCGATCACGACAACGACAACGATAACGACGACCACGGCTCGTGCGAGCGCGCCGAGCGCCACGGCGGTCACCGCGTCGAGGTCGACACCTCCGCGATCAACGGACAGCTCGAGCGCCTCGCCGAGCGGCTCGAGAACGTCGCGAACCGGCTCGAGCAGCGCCTCCAGTCGTTCGACGGCGACGACCACGACTTCAAGCTGCGCGTGCGGCCGCGCGTGAATCCCCATCCCCATCCCCGCGTCATGATCGCGCCGGTGCCGCCCGTGCCGCCGGTGCCACCGATCCCGACGGTGCGGATCCCGCGGATCCGGATCCCGCACGTGATGCCGCCGGCTCCGCCGGCGCCACCGGCGCCGCCCGCACCCCCGGCCCCGCAGGCCCGCGGCCGGCACCACCGCGAGCGCAGGATCCACATCCCGCTTCGCAACGGCGGCAAGGTCGACGTCGATCTGAACTGGGACATCGACGCCAAGTAGCGACCTCGGCTTCCAGGGAGCGGCGGCTCCCCATCCGCCGCTTGCCCTGGTTGCCCCGCCACCGTCGCCTCACCGCGCCGCCCCACGCGTCTCCCGCTACCCACGCACCGCCACCGCCACCGCCACCGCCACCGCCACCGCCACCGCCACCGCCGGGATTCGCGCTTCCACTGCACCCTCCGGATCCGTTCAGCAGTAAGTACGAGGGCCGGTGCAAATTCTTCTCGAAAAAAGCGTCTGCCCGATCGGCGCGATTTGCCGGATCTTGCCGCAGTGCGCGATCAGCTGGATGCGCTGGTGTAGCTGCGGATCGCGGTGCGCCAGACCAGCCGGCTCGCGATCAGCAGGACGAGCGCGCCGCCCAGGGTCGCCAGCGTCCGCGCGGCGTGCAGCGTGCCGAGCAGCGCCTCCAGTCGTTCGACGGCGACGACCACGACTTCAAGCTGCGCGTGCGGCCGCGCGTGAATCCCCATCCCCATCCCCGCGTCATGATCGCGCCGGTGCCGCCGGTGCCGCCGGTGCCACCGATCCCGATGGTGCGGATCCCGCGGATCCGGATCCCGCACGTGATGCCCGCGCTGCCCGGCCGGCCGGCTCTCCCGGCGCCGCCCGCGCCACCTGCGCCGCCCGCGCCGCCGGCCCCGCCCGCGCCGCCCGCACCGCACGGCGTCGACCGGCTTGAGCAGCACGTAGTCGAACGAGCCCGAGCGGATCTTCTCGACCAGATCGACCAGCGACGGCGTGATGATGCCCTCGAGCACCGCGTGGATCCCCATGAAGTAGGCCATGACGATCAGCGCCGACGCCCGGTCCCAGCGCGCGATCTCGCCCTGGGCGCGATCGAACACGACGATCAGCGGCAGCAGGGTCAGCGCCATCCACATCACCGACATCGCGCCCTCGATCAGGAAGTTGGCGCGGTAGGCCATCGCCGAGGCCGCGCTGATCCGGAACTGGAGCGCGAACAGCCGCAGGTAGCGGGTCATCCGCCCACCGCCTCGAACCGCCGGACCCCGGCGCGCCACAGAAGGAGCGCGGTCGCCAGCGTGACCGCGGCCCAGCCGGCCTGGCCGCCGAGCAGGGCGATCAGCTGCTCGCGATCGAGCGGCCGGGTCATCAGCTCGACCGGCGCGCTCAGCATGAACCGGAACGGCAGCCACGCCGCGATCGCCGCGATCGGCCTCGGCAAGAGCTCGATCGGCATCATGTAGCCCGACAGCAGCGAGTACAGGCCGAAGTACAGGTTGGCGATCGCCATGGTCTGGGTCAGGAAGAACGCCAGCGCGCCGATCGCGAACAGCAGCGTGAACGTGATCAGCCACGCGAGCGCGATCGACGGGGCCAGCAGCGCGAGCTGGGCCGGGTCGGTGGTCAGCACGCTGCCGCCCGAGCTGGCGAGCAGCATCAGCGCGACCGGCAGCGCGATGATCGAGCGGAACGGGATCGCCGCGGCGTGGCTGGCCGCGTAGGCGAAGAACGGGTGCAGCGGCCGGAGCAGCCGCATCGCCATCGTGGCGCACGATCAGGCAGGCCAGGAAGTACGCGACGAAGCTCGCCGGGGTGTAGCCGGCGAACGGCTTCTGGGCGGCGGCGCGGGTCCACAGCCCGAGCATGATCAGCGGCTGGGTCGTGGTCAGGATCCAGACCAGGAACTCGGCGCGGTAGGCCACGGTCTCGGCGACGCCGATCCGCAGCAGCGTGGGCAGTGCGCGCAGCGCGCGCGCCGGCGCCGACCTCACGCCGCCTCGCCGTCGCCGCCCCGGTCGCGGCTCTTGCCGAACATCACGCGCAGCACGTCCTCGAGCGGGGGATCCTCGATCGCGAGATCGGCGGCCTTGAGCTCGCCGAGCAGCCGCCCGATCACCCCGGCGACCTCGCGCTCGCCGACCCGCAGCGTGATGCGCTGGCCGTCGCGGGCGAGCAGCGTGCCGAGCCGGGCGAGCTCGTCCTCGCTGATCGGCTGGGTCAGCGTGAACGACACCCGCTTGTCGGGGTCCATGGTCTTGATCAGCTGGCGGAGGTCGCCGTCGTGGATCAGCTTGCCCCGATCGATCACGATGATCCGCGGGCACAGCGCGACGACGTCGTCCATGTAGTGCGAGGTCAACAGCACCGTGGCCTCGTGGCGCTGGTTGTAGCTGCGCACGAAGTCGCGGATCGCGACCTGCATCGCGACGTCGAGGCCGATCGTCGGCTCGTCGGAACAGCGTCGTCGGCCGGTGGAGTTGCGCGGCGGCCAGCTCGCACTTCATGCGCTCGCCGAGCGAGAGCTGGCGGGTCGGCTTGTCGAGCAGCGGCGCGAGCTCGAGCAGCTCGGTGTGCTCGGCGAGCGACTGATCGAACTGGGCCCTGGGCACGTCGAACACCGCGCGGTTCATCGCGTAGGTCTCGGCCGGCGGCAGGTCCCAGATCAGCTGCGACTTCTGGCCCATGACCAGCGTGATCTTGCGCAGGAAGCTGGCCTGGCGGCGGTACGGGACGTGGTCCTCGACCGCGACGTCGCCGCTGGTCGGATGGAGCAGGCCCGACAGCACCTTGAGCGTCGTGGTCTTGCCCGCGCCGTTGGGCCCGAGGAAGCCGACCCGCTCGCCGCGCTCGATCGTGAAGCTGACGCCGTCGACCGCCTTGACGACCTCGTAGCGCCGGCGGACCAGCGAGCGCAGCGCGGACGCGAAGCCGGGCGGCCGCTTGTGGACCTTGAAGTGCTTGGTGAGCTCGCGGGCGCGGATCATGTCGGATCCGGATCGCGGCGCACCGCGCGGGCGAGCTCGCCGACGGTCTTGATCGGCAGCGAGTCGACCGCCTCGCCCTCGAGCATGGTCTCGAGCAGGTGCGCGCCGACCTCGGCGAGCTGGGTCAGCCCGGCGACCCGGCTGGCGATCAGCTGGTGGCGCTCGTCGGTGCCGGCCTCGAGCTCTCGCCCGGCGGCGGCGAACGCCTCGTGCGCGGTGCGGATCCAGCGCAGCTCGCGCTCGCGGAACACCCGCGAGATCATCTTCCAGATGCTGGTCTCGGCCGCGAAGTGCTCGCGGCGCTCGCCGACCACCCAGGTCTTCTTGATGATGTCCCACTGCACCAGCTCGTTGACCAGCATCGACACCGCGCCGGTCGACAGCCCGAGCCGCTCGCCGAGCTCGGCCGCGGTCAGCGGGTGGTCCTCGAGGTAGAGCACGGCCCACATCCGGCCCATGTTGCGGCGGAAGCCCCACGCCTCCATCAGCGCACCGACGGCGTCGGCGACCTTGAGCACGGCGGGATCCACGGTCATGGCTTGCCGTCGCCGGGGTCCTCCGGCTTGCTCAGCACCTGATCGCGCGTGGTCACGCGCACCCCGCCGCCGCCGGACTCGGGCGGGATCCCGAGCGCGGCGTGCTCCTGGCGCCGCCGGTTGATGATCTCGATGATCTCGCGCTGCGACAGGCCGCCGGACGGGCGGATCGTGACGCTCGCGGCGCGGCCGCTCCTGAGCTCGCGCGCGGTGACGCTGAGGATCGACTCGACGTCGGCGGTGATCACCAGCTCGACGCGGGTCGAGCCGGCCGGCCCGGGCGGCAGGTCGTCGAGCACGACCTGGCCGAGCTTGCGGTTCCTGGCCACGTCGCTCGAGTCGCCCTGGTAGAGCTCGATCGTGACGAACTTCTGGTTGTCGGAGGTGGTCGCGAACAGCCGGCGGGCGCGCACCGGCAGCATCGAGTTGCGCGGCAGGACGACCGCGAACTGCGAGTCGCCGACCTTGATGCCGAGGTCGTGCGGCGTGACGTCGAGCAGCGCTGCGTCGTCGGACTCGCCGGCGAGGATCCCGGCGTACTGGGCGGCGCCGAGCGCGACGACCTCGTCGGGGTTGGCGCCCTTGGACGGCTTCTTGCCGAACAGCTGCTCGACCAT